>CANLAH010000001.1 GCA_947488685.1 Acidimicrobiaceae bacterium
ACGTCCAGCAGAACGACCGCCACCATAGCCACCGCCGCCTTCCCGACGTGGACAATCCGAACGTCCACCAGAGCGACCGCCACCCGAGCGACCGCCGCCTGAGCGACCGCCGCCTTCGCGACGAGGCCCGCGTGGGTCTTCGATGATTGGCATTTCGCGGAACACTCGCTCACCTGGAGCAAGTGTTTGCAAGAACGTATCGTCTGGGGCAACCTTGGTTGTTGTCGCAGTGATGCCAGCTTCTTGTGTGAGTTTTTTGACAGAGCGACGTTGCTGATCGGTCATCATGGTGACGACTGTGCCTGATGCTCCAGCACGCGCTGTTCGACCAGAGCGATGCAAGAAAGCCTTGTGTTCTTCTGGTGGATCAGCATGAATAACGATGGCGATGTCGTCAACGTGAATTCCGCGTGCAGCGATGTCGGTGGCAACGAGTGTCTCAACTTTGCCAGCAGAATACGCAGCAAGGTTCTTAGCACGCACTGCTTGTGACAAGTTGCCGTGCAGTTCAAGAGTAGGAACGCCCGCTTTGATGAGCTGTTCTGTCAGGCGCTTGGCACCATGCTTGGTGCGAGTGAAGACGAGTGATTTTCCGGGGGCAGCACACAGATCTGCAATGACAGCAACGCGAGTATCTGTATTGACATGCAATACGTGATGCTCCATTTCGTCAACTTGGTATTGATCTGAGTCAACTTCGTGTGTGACTGGATTGTTGAGGTACGTCTTGACAAGTCCTGCGATTCCGCGATCAAGAGTTGCAGAGAACAGAAGTCGCTGGCAATCTTTTGGAGTGTCATCAAGAATCTGCTTGACGTGTTGCAAGAATCCAAGGTCAGCCATGTGGTCGGCCTCGTCGAGCACTGTCACTTCAGCATCGTCCATGCGAACATGTCCTGATTCCATGAGGTCGACAAGTCGACCTGGGCAAGCAACGACAACGTCAACTCCGTCACGCATGGCTTGAATTTGGCCGTTGTAAGCAACGCCACCGTACACAGTGGTGAAACGCATGTGCAGCGCGCGAGCAAATGGCGCGAGTACGTCACGTACTTGATTGGCTAGTTCACGCGTTGGGACCAAGATCACCGCACGCGGTGAGTTGGGGCGGCGTTCAAAATTTGATTCGTCAAGACGGGCAAGCATCGGCAGAACGAAAGAAAGCGTTTTGCCTGAACCTGTGCGTCCGCGACCCAATGTGTCGCGACCAGCAAGCGCGTCAGGAATTGCCGCGATCTGGATGGGAAATGGTGCTGTAATTCCTTGTTCGTCAAGTACGGCGACTAGGGGCGCAGGCAAACCGAGGTCTGCAAAAGTGAGGGGACGTTCGTCCACCATAATATTCTCCAATGATAAGGGGATAAAGCCACAGATACCGGTGTGTACCAATGGGCGCACCGAAGTGCATGTAGCACACTAACGCCCCTTTTTCCAAAAAACTCAAAGACGGTGAGATTAATTCTGGAGAACAAATTTTATAGCTGTATTGCCGACTCGTTTGGATGGTCTCAACACCCCTGCAACAGCGCCGAATATATGAAGCAAGCGCCCTAATACGAAATATTTTGAGCGAATTGCTCGGGCAACTTGCTCGGATGATATTTCATCCAGCACACAGGATGTTCCGTGGTAGATCGTGGCGTTGGGCTTGACTGCACCACTGCGGTCGCACACGCAAACAGTGATGTTGGGGTTCTTGGTGATGCGTTTGATTTTAAATGATGAAGCACCGGTGGTGAAGCCGTAACCATCTGCAAACGGCACGACCCACACGGCAGTTGATACCGGTGTTCCGTTGCTCTTCAGCGAGGAAAACGCAATGTATTTCGCTGAATCTATTTCATTAATCACGTCGGGGAGGGGGGACTCGAACCCCCGGCCTCCTGGTCCCAAACCAGGCGCGCTACCAAGCTGCGCCACTCCCCGGTAACGATGAATCTACCGTTTAAAGTGCGCGTTTTGCTTCGCGAGCAAGACGACGCGCAGTTTTTCCGATTGGAGCGAGATGACGGTGATCAAGGTCACCACGTTCGTGACCCGTCACAAACAGCACTCGATAGCGCTGCCAGTTAAAACCATTGGCAAGAACCACCTTTCCGTGGGTGCCGAGTTCGACACCATCTAGATCAACAGTGCTCATCACGGCGTCTCCGAGTTTGAGATCAATTTGTCCCTCGTGGGGATGGGCAAGTGCATGGGGTTTCCAGAGCGGCATGTTCTTAGTCTTACTCATGACACCCCCGAACAGCGAAGCAATCGGACAAGTACGCACCCTGAGCGCGACGCCGATACACTTCGGAGCCTGTGAAAAGTACGATTGAGACCCTCGAAGGCAACAAAGTCAAGTTATCCATCGAACTAGAAGAAGCCGAGTTTGATCGCGAAATCGATGCGGCCTTTCGAAAGATCGCCAAAGAAATCCGTCTCCCTGGATTTCGTCCCGGTAAGGCACCCCGTCAAGTGGTGGAGGCTCGCATCGGTAAAGATGCTGCGCGAACGCAAGCAATTCAAGACGCGATTCCGGAATATCTCAGTCGTGCTGTACGCGAACACGATGTGGACATCATTGCCACTCCAGATGTTGAACTAAAAGAAGGGCAAGAAGCAGGAGTCGTAAAATTTGATGCGACCTGTGAAATTCGTCCAGAAATAACTGTGCCTGGATACACGGGGTTGCGCATTGAGTTGCCGTCTCCAGAGGTAACAGATGAAAACCTTGAAGAAGTCATTCTCGGAGAGCGACGTCGTCACGGAGTTTTGACTGACATCGATCGTGCCGCTGCGACAGGAGATTACGTCATTGTCGATCTTGCTGGCTTGCGAGATGGAGCACCAGTCGTTGGCCTCAATACCGAGGATTGGACATACGAGATCGGTCGCGGATGGGTTGCTCCTGGGTTTGACGACCAACTCATAGGTGCTGTGGCGGGAGCAGAACTAACGTTTACAGCAACTCCAAACGGAACCGAAATACCAGCAGACTTTGTCGTGAAGGTTCAAAAAGTTCAAACACTTGATCTGCCTGAACTCACTGACGAGTGGATACAAAACACCATTCCTGAATTTGATTCTGTTGCCGCGTGGAAAGATTCAACTCTTGAACGGCTCACCACAGGACGACTGAATCAGATGCGAAACTCTGTCGTTGACAAAGTCACTGATGGCTTGGCCGAACTTGTTGAGATTGAAGCGCCCGAGTCGATGGTCAATGGCGATCTTCAAGGGCGTGTCCAAAATACGATTTCGCAGTTTCAACAGCAGGGAATCGCCCTTGATCAATGGCTGTCGGCGACTGGTCAAGACCCTGACTCGTTTATCGAGGGTCTCAAGGCGCAGTCACAAAAGGCCGTCAAAGTCGATCTTGCGCTTCGAGCAGTTGGCGTTGCTCAAAAGATAGAAGTGACTGATGAAGACATTGAGTCTGAGTACAAAATAATCGCTGTGCGCGTGCAACAGTCACCAGCCCAAGTGCGCAAGGCTTACGAACAAAACGATGCGGTGCAGGACTTGACCACTCAAATACGCAAATCCAAGACCCTGGATTGGCTGCTCCACAACGTGGAGTTTGTGGATGCCGATGGCAACACCCTTGAGCGTGACACAGTGTTAGGGCACAGCGATCACGACCACGACCACGACCACGACCACGACCACGATCACGACACAAAGGATGCAGAGTGAATTTTCAGAACTATTACGTACCAAGCGTCACCGAACAGACCAGTCGTGGCGAGCGTGTCTATGACCTCTACAGCAAGTTGCTCAAAGAAAACATTATTTTTTTGGGAACACCCATCGACGACACCATTGCCAACCTGATGTGTGCGCAACTCATTCATCTTGAGAGTGAAAACCCAGATCGTGATATCAACATTTACATCAACAGCCCAGGCGGTGACATCACAGCGCTGTTCGCGATCTACGACACAATGCAGTTCATTAAAAATGACATCGCCACGATTTGTTTGGGACAGGCAGCCTCAGCCGCAGCAGTTCTGCTCGCAGCCGGAACCAAAGGCAAGCGACTTGCTTTGCCTCACAGCCGAGTGATGTTGCATCAGCCCTACGGCCAGGTCGGATATGGCCAGGTCACCGATCTTGAGATCGCCGCTCGTGAAATTATGCGCATGAGGGACCTTCTGGAAGAGGTTTTGGCCTTTCATACGGGCCAGACCACAGAACGGGTTCATGCCGATACTGACCGAGATTTCGTAATGGAAGCAAATGAGGCCCTCGCGTATGGCATTATCGATGATGTGATTTCATCGCGTCAGTTAACGGACCGTTCCGGCCCAATTCGCTGACCACAACCGAGAGGCGCCTCGTGGCAAAATTTGGAGACTCAGGAGAGATTCTGAAGTGCTCGTTCTGTGGTAAATCGCAGAAGCAAGTCAAAAAACTTATTGCTGGACCTGGTGTCTATATCTGCGATGAGTGTGTCGATCTCTGCAACGAAATCATTGAAGAAGAATTCGCCGAAAAAGGTGATGTGCGCTTTGAGGTGCTTCCGACTCCACAAGAGACTCGAGAATTTCTTGATCAATATGTCGTAGGTCAAGATCAGGCAAAAAAAGTTTTGGCAGTTGCCGTCTTTCATCATTATCGTCGCTTGCAATATCAACAGCAAAACACCGGAGTACGCCGCGACGAAGTCGAACTCGCAAAAAGCAACATCTTGCTGCTCGGCCCAACTGGTTGCGGCAAGACGCACATGGCTCAGACATTGGCGCGTCTTCTCAATGTGCCGTTCGCGATCGCAGATGCAACTGCTCTTACTGAAGCCGGATACGTCGGTGAAGACGTTGAGAACATTTTGCTGAAGCTGCTTCAGGCCGCCGACTTTGACGTAAAAAAAGCCGAAGCCGGAATCGTTTATATCGATGAGATCGACAAGGTTGCGCGTAAATCAGAGAATCCAAGCATCACGCGGGATGTATCAGGAGAAGGCGTACAGCAAGCGTTGCTAAAAATCCTCGAAGGAACAGTTGCTTCTGTGCCGCCTCAAGGAGGCCGAAAGCACCCCCATCAAGAATTTATTCAGATCGACACGACGAACGTTTTATTCATCTGCGGCGGAGCATTTGCTGGCCTCGAACAAATTATCGAGCAGCGAATCGGTCACAAAGGTGTCGGTTTCCACGGAACAGTTAAATCCAAAGCAGAAAAAGATCCAGGTGATCTGTTCGCGCAAGTTCTTCCAGAAGACCTTTTAAAGTTTGGCATGATTCCAGAATTCGTTGGTCGACTGCCTATGGTCGGGGCGGTCAACGCTCTAGACCGTTCGTCTCTGATTCAAATCCTGACCGAGCCAAAGAATTCGCTTGTGAAGCAATACCAGAAACTTTTTGAGTTTGAAGATGTCGAACTCGAGTTCACCACTGCTGCGCTGGGAGCAATTGCAGATTTGGCACTGAAGCGAGGCACTGGTGCTCGAGGACTGCGTTCAATTTTAGAAGAAATACTGCTTGACACGATGTATGAACTGCCAAGCCGCACAGATATCGCCAAAGTCATTATGGACGTCGAGAACGTGCTTCAAAAAACGAAGCCAGAATTAGTTCCACGAGCGCCGAATCGCGTTGCGCGTCCGCGGCGTGCTGCTTCGTAGCTGTGACTTTTGCTGACGCGCTGCGTTATCTGGATGAGCATGCATCGTATGACAAGACAGGTCGAATTGAGTCGCCATCTCTTGACAAAACGATACGTTTGTTATCTGTTCTAGATGATCCGCAGAATTTGTTTCGGGTTGTTCATGTCACCGGCACAAATGGCAAAGGGTCAACCAGTCAGATAATTACGCAATTATTAATCGCTCATGGTCTGCGTGTCGGAACGTACTCGAGCCCACATCTTGAAAAAATTAATGAACGTCTGATGATCGACGGCGAACCAATATCTGATGAAGAATTTGGGATTGCGATTGCGGCGGTAGCCGACGCTGAGGTTTTGGCTGGCGTGCGGCCTAGTTATTTCGAGATTGTCACTGCCGCGGCTTTTCGTTGGTTTGCTGATAATTCTGTAGATGTCGCTGTTGTTGAAGTTGGCATGCTCGGAAGGTGGGATGCCACAAACGTAGTGAATGCAGACGTCGCGGTTATTACCAATATTGCTCTTGACCACACCGAGTTTGCTGGTCCTGAACTATCTGATATTGCTCGCGAGAAGGCAGGCATCATCAAGAGCAATTCATCCGTGGTTGTTGGTGAGACTCGACCACATCTTGTTGAAATTTTTCGATCTGAACCGAGCGACCAAGTAGCCCTCAAGGGTGAAGATTTTAGCGTTGTCGATAATCAATTGGCATTAGGAGGTCGACTGCTGCATCTCCGAACTCCGCGTGGTGATTTTGCAGAATTGTATTTGCCTTTACACGGAGCCCATCAGGGTGAAAATGCGGTGGTGGCACTGATGGCAGTAGAAGAGTTTTTTCGTGCTCCACTTTATTTTGAGACTGTAGAAGAAGCGTTTGGCAACGTAAAAATGCCGGGTCGTTTTGAGATTGTGGGATATCAGCCACTCATCATTCTTGACGGTGCGCACAACCCTGCTGGCGCTGACGTCTGTGCGCAAGTATTTTTTGAGGATTTTGATCCGCCCGGAAGACGAATCCTGATAGTTGGCGCACTGCAGGGTAGAGACGTGCATGACACGCTGTCTGCGCTTCGTGCTGACGAATTCGATCTTGTCATTTGTTGTACGGCTCCCTCGCCAAGAGCACGAAACAGCCAAGAAATCGCTGAAGCAGCGCAGAAACTCGGCTGCACTGAAGTAGTGGCTTTACGTTCGGTAGAAGAAGCATGCGATCGGGCAGTGCAAGATGCGTCGTCCGACGATGCCATTTTGATTGCAGGATCGCTCTATGTCGTCGGTGCGGCACGACCGTATCTGCGTCGAATCCTTCCCTGAGGCTGTCAAAAATACGATATTTTCCAATAGCCTGTGGCTCATGTCGAACCGCACACTTGTATTACTCAAACCCGATGCTGTCGAGCGTGGTCTCGTCGGAGACATCGTTAGCCGTTTTGAAAAAAAAGGTCTCGCGATTGTTGCGATGGAATTGCGAGTTCTTGACGGGGCGATCTTGGGACGCCACTACGAAGAACATCAGGGAAAAGGTTTCTATGCCGACCTTGTGGCATTTATGTCCAGAGGGCCTGTTGTGGCGATGGCGCTTGAAGGCCCAGATGACACATGGGAGATCGTGCGCCAAATGATGGGTGCAACAAATCCTCGCGGTGCTGCCTCTGGCACAATTCGAGGTGATCTCGGCACAGAATTTACGGAAAACCTTGTCCACGGCAGCGATTCAGCCGACTCTGCGGCTCGAGAACTGGGCATCTTCTTCCCTCACCTCTAGTTGGTTCGTCACTACACTGTGAGGTATCTCGGACGAGTAAAGACCCGGACTCGAGATCACTTCTTATGACCCGCAAAAATCCCTTATCCATTGGTCGAGATATCGCCATAGATCTCGGAACCGCAAACACCTTGGTGTACGTACGCGGGCAAGGGATAGTGCTCAATGAGCCTTCAGTCGTGGCGATAGATATTCGCGATGGCAGGCCCGTCGCCGTCGGATTCGAGGCGAAGCGGATGCTGGGCAGAACTCCCGCCAATATCAAAGTCGTGAGGCCTTTAAAAGATGGTGTGATCTCTGACTTCGATGTCTGTGAAAAAATGCTGAGATATTTCATTCAGCAAGTCTCAAATAGTCGTTGGAGCAAACCACGAATGATTATTTGTGTTCCCTCCGGAATCACAGGCGTCGAGCAACGAGCAGTTCAGGATGCAGCTGAGTACGCAGGGGCACGAAAACCGGTCTACATCATTGAAGAGCCAATGGCGGCGGCGATCGGGGCGGACCTTCCGGTGCATGAACCCAGCGGCAACATGATTGTTGATATAGGTGGCGGAACTACAGAGGTGGCTGTCGTGTCACTCGGGGGCATCGTGGTGTCGCAAAGTGTTCGCGTTGCGGGTGATGAGATTGATGCGGCGATCGTGTCCTATGTGCGCCGTGAGTTTTCGCTAGACATTGGTGAGAACACTGCTGAAGAAATAAAGATTCAAATGGGTTCTGCAACTCTGATGGCACAAGAAATCTCTGCTGATATTGGTGGCAGAAATACTGTGTCTGGATTACCTCAAACAGTTGAAATTTCATCAGAGAATGTGCGTGAAGCAATTGCCGAGCAAGTATCAGCGATTGTTGACGTTATAAAAGCAACCCTGGATCGCACGCCGCCAGAACTTTCTGCCGACATCATGGATCGCGGAATCTATTTGTCAGGGGGAGGCGCACTGCTCGCAGGACTCACTGACCGGGTAACAGCAGAAACTGGAATGCCCTGCTATGTCGCAACGAATCCGCTCTATGCAGTGGTCATTGGTTCTGGTAGGGCGCTCGAAAACATTGAGGCAATGAGCAGCACGATGACCTCACCGAGCCTTGAGTATTAGGCAAGGCCATTCTGATGGGTGGATTAACGCGAAGACGAGTCATTGCAATACTTGCCTTGACCTCGATTTTGCTCATCACGATGGATCTTCGCAACAGTTCTTCGGTCTCAAGCGCGCGGCGATTGTTCGGAGCGATTTTCCATCCGATTGAAGGAGCGACCCGCGTCCTGACGACTCCGATCAACAACATTTGGCATGGAATCACTGATTATGGGGATGTTTCTCAGGACAACAAACGATTAAAAGATTTGATTGCCCGTCAAGAAGGAGCAACGATCGCCAATATCGCAGGTGTGCGCGAAGCACAAGAATTACTAGCGCTTAATGGACTGCCCACACTTGCGGGAATTGACTCATGCACCGGTCAGGTAGTGGGACAATCCCCGTCGAACTTTTCGCAGACAGTAGAAATCAACAGAGGTCGACGTTGCGGAATTCGAGTTGGCATGCCTGTGCTAAATGCAGCAGGACTCATCGGCAAAGTAACGGAGTCGCTCGACGATCGTGCTGTTGTCATGCTCATAACCGATCCGGCGTATTCATTATCGGTCAAGATTGTCAATCAACCACCACCCGTCGTGACGGTGCCGAGCAAAGTTCCTGAGTCTCCGGAAAACCAAACGACAACAACGACATCTACCACTACGACGACCACTACAACAATTGCTCCCAAAAGTACGATTCCTGGTTTTACGCCTGGCGCCACGATTGCAACTCTGCCGAATGCATCGCCAAATGCTCCGTCATCTGAGAGCACTATTGCAGGCGATATTCGACCTGGACAAGGAAACGTTTCTCAGATCACAGTTCCGCCAGGAGCAAATTTACCATTACGCGAAACCGGTGCTCTTGAGGGTCGCGGTCTATCACGAAATCCAATCGTGCGTTTTATCGAGAATCAGCCACGCTTTGGCGTGGTCTACATTGGTTCTCCGATCGTGTCGTCTGGTGGAGCGACATCGCTTGCTCCTCCAGACATTGTTGTCGGAACTGTCTCACGCATCATCTCGCGATCCGGAACACTCGGTCCATTACTTGAAGTCAAAGTGGCTGCCAATCTTGAGTCGCTGAACTTTGTTCGAGTGTTGTTGTATCAGCCAACGACTGAACGGCCTAGTGCACCATGAATAGGATTCTTGCCATTGCCCAACAGCCGTTAACGCGATTGTTTCTTGTCGCATTAATTGTGTTGTCGTTTCAGACAACTATTTTTAATACCATGCGTCCCTTTGGTGTGTGCTTGCAGGTCATGTTGTTGCTCTCAACTAGCAGTGGTTTAGCGCGCGGTTCAGAAATCGGAGCGATTGCGGGATTTATCGTCGGGATGATGTACGACCTCGTGCTCAGCACTCCGCTCGGGCTCGGTGCAGTGGTTTTTGCACTTGTTGGCTACTTGGCCGGAATGACTAATTCCTTCGTCCATCAACCCACATGGTGGACCAAGATGTTGCTGGCAGGTGCGGCATCTGGGCTGGGAATGCTCTTCATGCCTTTGGCGCTCACGATCGTGGGTCGCGAAGGGGTAATGAATCGACATATTTTGGTTGTAGCGCTTGTCGTGGGTGTCACTAATGCGGCCGCCACGATTCCGGCAGAACGTTTGTGTGGTTGGGTGCTGTCTGAACCAAGTGAGGTTCGATAGTGGCAGACAGACCTCAGCGTTCACGGTTGGCCGTGCTTGGATCTGTGTCACTTATTTTGATTGGTCTTCTGACGGTCCGGTTGTGGTTTTTGCAGACTGTCGACGCACAGGGAATTCAAGAACGCGTGCGAGAAGTCCGGTCGCGAATTGTAAAACTCACTCCTGAGCGAGGCCGAATCACCGATGTGCGAGGTCGAATTGTTGCCGACAATCAACGAATCTTGACAATTACGATCGATCGCTTAGTTATCGCACGCGATCTGCCCCGACAACAAATGTGGGACAGATTGTCAGGTGTTCTCAATATGACGGCACAAGATCTTGAAGATAATTTTCAGAGTAAACGCTATGACCCACTTCAACCAGTTCCGCTCAAAGAAGATGTCGCAGAAGACATAGGTATTTTTCTACGAGAACGATCTGAAGATTTTCCAGGTGTTGATGTTCGCGAAGATTGGCGTCGAGAATATCCGTACGCTCCAATGGCAAGTCATATCATCGGGTTTTTGGGAGCCATCAAAGAAAACGAAGTCTCGATGTATAAAAATTTAGGGTATGACCCGAATGCGCGAGTTGGGCAGTTCGGAGTTGAGCAGACCTATGAGGGGGCACTTCGCGGAATCCCTGGCTTTGTGAAGTACGAAGTTGACTCACTTGGCAATGTTTTACGAGAACTTGATCGCAAAGAGCCAGTTCCGGGAAACGATGTCCAACTCAGCATCGACCTTGATATCCAACAATTCACCGAGCAAGCATTACAGACTGAAATATCAGTTCGGCGTCGAACCGAGGCAGCCACCGTGATGCTGGATGATGTACCGGATCCCAAGTATCCGGCAGTGACGTACTACAAGGCTCCTGCTGGATCAGCAGTTGTCTTGAATCATGACACTGGAGCGGTAGTGGCGATGGCGAGCTATCCAAATTTTGATAATAGGTGGTTTAATTCTGGCATTTCCGCCGAAAAGTTTGGACAAATTTTTCCAGTGACCGATGACCCAGACCAATCAATATTGGTTAACCGAGCAATTTCTGGCAGATACAACTTGGGATCATCTTTTAAACCATTTGTTGCCTATGCGGCTTTGCATTCTGGACAATTGGTTGGTGGTACTAAGTATTACCTAAAAGACGACGGCTACTACCAGCTAACGAGCATTCCGAAAGAGCGGTGTCAATTAAACGTTAAGTGTATTTTTAAAAATGCAACGTGCGGAAATGGCGCTCCATGTCGTTATGGCCGAGTCAATGTGGTCGACGCGTTAGCGGTGTCATCGGACGTGTTTTTTTATAAAATTGGAGAAGAGATTTTTTCTGAACGCGGAAACCGACCTGTACTCGAAGAAGAAGTTCGTCAATTCGGGTTTGGTGCACCAACCGAAATTGACCTGCCGTACGAATTCGTCGGAACAGTACCCGGCAAAGACCTTAAAAAGCGTCTAGCCGCAGCGGGTGCAATTACTGCAGATGAAGGACGCAGTTATTACGTTGGCGACAACGTACAGTTTTCAATTGGACAAGGCTTGATGTCAGCAACACCCTTGCAAATGGCCGTTGCTTATAGCGCGTTGGCTAATGGCGGTTTAGTTTTGCGCCCCAAGGTAGTTCGCGCAACCTGGACGCCCGGAACTCCAACGACAAAATCTGGGCGACTCAATTTTGCTGCCGGAGTACTGAGTAAAGATTTATCTGATGCAGTTGTTACAAGGGACATGAACATGCCAGCCGAAATTCGAGATCCGATTGTCGAAGGATTGACTCGAGTCATTAATGGTCCCGGTGTTCGTTCGGATATCTATCACTCAACAACAGGGGAACGACTATTTAAGAGTTATCCCAAGAACGTGCTTCCGATCGCAGGCAAAACAGGCACTGCACAAGGTTTTGGAAACCTCCCGTGGAATGACTCATCTGCATTTGGCGCATTCAGTAAAAATCCCGAAAAACCATATACGGTCTATGCGTATTTAGAGAAGAGCGGCTACGGCTCGCGGGCTGCTGCACCCGTCGTAAAATGTATTTTCACAGCACTTGCGGAACGCACACGAGTAGACCCTGCTGTGCCCGCAGACCCACTCGATCGCAGCAGTGTTGCTCCTGCAACATCACAATCGCTGACCAATCCACTTTGTCTTGTCGGCAGTGGCTCAACGGTGCGTGACTAATGGCCTTCGCACTTTTTGAACGTTCGCCTAGCTCGGGTCTTGGCAATATTCGTCGCAGCTATGGTGAGCCCAGTCGCAATATCGATTGGGTACTGATGGTAGCGGTGGCGGTTCAAACCACGATTGGTGCTGTGATTGTGTATTCAGCAACACGACCACGCCTTCTCAACAGAGGGGCAGATCCATTTTATTTTCTTCAACGCCAGATTATTTTCATTATTTTTGCAGCGGCAATTTTGGCCTTCATCATGTTGCTTGACTACGGAGGACAATTACGCGGTAACGCAGGTCTGCTCTATGTTGGGACAATCATCTTGCTTGTTCTCGTACTTGTTGCAGGAGCCGCGACAGGAGGAGCCCGGCTCTCATTCAATTTGGGGCCAGTTTCATTGCAGCCATCTGAGTTTGCCAAGGTGGCAACCTTGCTTCTGCTGGCAGGGTTCTTGGCAGATGACGACTCAGACTCGGTGTCGTATGAGCGATTTATTCAAGGACTGATGTTGGTCGGTCTTCCTGCGGCGCTGATTACGGTCGAGCCCGACTTGGGGTCAGCATCTGTATTAGTTGCATGTGCGATGGGAGTCATGCTGGTAGCCGGAGCACGAATGCGCAATATTGTTTTTGTAACGAGCCTCGCAATCGTGTCAGTGACTGGAGCAGTTGCAGCTGGCGTGGTGAGCAATTACCAATTGCGCCGAATCACTGCTTTTTTTAACCAGAACTCAGATGAGACGAGATTGCAATCAATTGTGTATCAAGTTCGATTTGCTAAGCGAGCCGTCGCCAACGGAGGATTGTTTGGGAAGGGATATCTCAAGGGACCCCTCACTAACGGCGCTTTTATTCCGGTGCAGTCCACAGACTTTGTCTTTTCCGCGATCGGGGAGCAGTTTGGACTAGTGGGGTGTCTCAGTGTGCTCATCATCCTCGGGGTGATTTTGTGGCGAGTTTTTCGGATTGCCCAAATGGCAAAAGATCGATTCGGCCGATTTCTGTGTGCCGGCGTCTTCACGATGATTCTGTGGCAATCTTTTCAAAATATTGGGATGACAATGGGACTTATGCCCGTAACGGGGGTTCCGCTGCCATTTGTCAGTTATGGCGGTTCTCACACGGTGGCCTTTGCAATCATGGTCGGAATCGTCCAGAACGTGCATATGCGCCGTTTTCGGTAGCAATCTCAGGTAAACTTCATCCACAGGACAAATAGGTCCTCACGATCGTTCGGGTGATGGCGCCGCAATGGCTGCCATCGGCCCAGCATGGCGCGCTGTTCGGCGCGACGTGGGAAGGGATTTTTCATGGACACCGGAAGCGGTGCTACACCAGCACAGAAGCGTCGTCGCGGATCACGTGGCGGCAAAAATCGCAATAAAAGACCAGCCATTGATGGCCTCGTGACTCACGATGATGAAGTTTCCGACGAGTCAGAAGTGATTTCGAACGAGACTGTTAACCCAAGCGAACTACCTGATCCTCCTCAAGAAGGTCGTGTCCGCGACCCGGAGGTGGCGCAACAAGCTCTCGTTCGTCGGCCTCAAATTGGAGACACTAGGCCTGCACCACGGGTGGCCGTCACCCAGCCAACGCAGCCTCAGAGCGGAGCTGCACAGGGTAACTCAAGTGCCACTTCTGAAAATGCGCAGACAAATTCGGCAAAGAAACGAAATCGCAGGGGCGGACGAAATCGAAACCGCAGTGATTCTGGGCCAGCGCCCAAGAGGACGGCTGTTGAGACCGATGCCAGCATCATCGAAAGACGTCGTGGCCGAGAGCGCAATGGTCGTCCCGTTGGCAGATATTTCATGTGCGTCCAGGTGCGCGGCGGCATTACTCAAGTTGCAGTTCTTGAAGGACGAAGCTTGATTGAGCACTACGTCAGCCGACCAGCCGACGATGTCGCCCAGATTCATGGAAACATTTATCTCGGGCGAGTGCAAAATGTTTTGCCCGGAATGGAAGCGGCCTTTGTTGATATTGCAACACCTAAGAACGCTGTGTTGTATCGCGGAGACGTGCAGTTTGAGCATGAAGACGTCGAGGGTGCTCCCGAGGCACGAATCGAACAGATCCTGCGTTCGAGTCAGATGATTTTATGTCAGGTGACAAAAAATCCAATCGCCGCAAAAGGTGCCCGATTAACACAAGAAGTGTCCTTGCCTGGTCGGTTTGTCGTTTTGATTCCCAACAGCAAGGCGTATGGCATTTCAAAGCGTCTTCCTGATGCAGAGCGTCGCCGATTGCGATCGATTCTTGATCGTGTCAAGCCCCAAGAGCATGGTGTTATTTTGCGTACAGCAGCAGAATTTGCGACGGAGCAAGAACTAACCGCCGACATGACGCGTCTTGTCGAGCAGTGGAAAATTATTGAAGACAAAGCCAAGAGCGCCAAGGGTCCGACATTGTTGTATCGCGAGCCTGAACTTGCAGTGCGAGTCATACGCGAGGAGTTCACGGCTGAGCATCGTGGTGTAATCATTGACGATCGTCGGTTGTATGAAGACGTCAAAGA
This sequence comes from Acidimicrobiaceae bacterium, assembly GCA_947488685.1. Lineage (GTDB taxonomy): Bacteria > Actinomycetota > Acidimicrobiia > Acidimicrobiales > Ilumatobacteraceae > UBA2093. Next base: position 14,780 of record CANLAH010000001.1, read on the forward strand.
CTACGTCAGCGCATTTAATCCAGAACTTGCTGATCGAATTGAGTACTACGATGCCGAGGCAGAAACACTGTCGCTGTTTGAGACACATCATGTTCACGAACAATTACACAAGGCTCTTGACCCCAAAGTGTGGCTGCCATCGGGTGGCTCACTAATCATCGAGCACACTGAGGCATTGACGGTCATTGACGTCAACACAGGTAAAAACGTTGGCACAACGAGCCTCGAAGAAACTGTGTTTCGCAATAACCTAGAAGCGGCCGAAGAGGTGGCTCACCAATTGCGCCTCCGAGATATTGGCGGAATCATTGTCATTGACTTCATCGACATGGAAATCAAGGACAACCGCAAGAAAGTTCTCGAGTCATTCCGAGCCGCCTTGAGCAGGGATAAGACTCGGACGCAAGTCTTTGATATTTCTGAACTTGGCCTTGTCGAAATGACCCGTAAACGCATTGGTGAGGGTCTGTTGAATTCGTTTACCGAGACATGCCCTGACTGCGAAGGGCGCGGAGTCAAGGTCGATTTTGAGCTTCTGAACTAGTTCTGGACCCCAAGATCGGCAAGAAAATACCCAAATCCAGTGAGATGGCGATTGTCATTTCATCAATGAGAGAGATAGAGTCAATGACTGTTATGTACGCAGTAATCGCATCAGGTGGCAAGCAAGAAAAAGTAGCCCAAGGACAACAGGTCCAGGTTGAACTTTTGCATGTCGAGGACGGGACAGAAGTGTCACTCCGACCCATCATGCTCGTCGACGGTGACGCGATCTTGGCAACACCAGATCAACTCAAAGGTGCATCGGTAACTGGTCGTGTGATCGGCACCGCAAAGGGTCCTAAAATTGACGGCTTCACATACAAGCGACGCACGAATCATCATCGTCGCTACGGGCATCGTCAACAATATTCTGTCGTCGAAATTACTTCGATTCTGAAAGGCTGACACCAGATGTCAAAGACCAAAGGCGGCGGCTCTACGCGAAACGGACGTGACTCAAATGCTCAGCGTTTGGGGGTCAAAGTTTTTGACGGCACCAGCATCAATGCCGGAACAATTCTTGTGCGTCAGCGCGGAACAACCGTGCATCCCGGAAAAAATGTTGGCAAAGGCAAAGACGACACACTGTTCGCTCTTGTTGCTGGCAATGTGAAGTGGGGCGAACGTCGTGGCCGTAAAGTGGTCGACGTGCTCCCAAGTGCCTGAGTTTTTCTGACTCCTCAAACCTGAGGCGACTGACTACTGCTCGATAGATGTATCAATGCCTTGTGGCAATTTGGATGTGTCGTACTGAAGCAAAGTAATTGCCTGTCGACATGCAAAACGATCTGTCATTCCGCCGACATACGTGACTGCGTTACGCACCGCAAGGGTGCTGCCCGGGTCTGCAGGTGCGAAATCAGATTCCAGCGGCAAATCGCGTGGGTGTGACGCAAAATGATCAACCAAAGAACGCAGCAAGTCAATGACGGCTTGCGCTTGTGCTTGGGATTCTGGGCGCAAATAGACCTGGTCATAATTGAATTGTCGAAACGCCGCGAGTGCGTCAGCGATGTCAGGAACCATCCCGATGCGACCTGTGGCTGCGCTTGCTTGAATCATTGAGTGGATAAAGGTGCGAAGTTGTTGGGCACGAGTAACGCCGCAACGGGTGCGCACAAGATCGGGGAGTTGTTGTGGAGTGACGACTCCGGCAGCAACGGCGTCTTCAAAGTCGTGACAGACATACGCAATACGGTCTGCCCAACTGACGACTTCGCCTTCGGGTGTGCCTGGTGCTGGCCGTGACCAACTGTGATTGCGGATTCCGTCCAGTGTCTGTGTGCACAGATTGAGCGACACCAACACAACATCAGATCCCCAAACGGCATGGTCGTAACCACCATCGATATAGGGAGATAATGCATCTTCGCTGGCGTGCCCACCTGGTCCGTGTCCGCAATCATGCCCGAGAGCAATGGCCTCAGTAAGAGCAACATTGAGTCGCAAAGCGCGAGCCACCGACACCGCAACTTGAGCAACCTCGAGCGCGTGGGTAAGTCGGGTGCGTTGATGATCGTGAGGGAAGACAAATACTTGAGTTTTTCCGGAGAGACGACGAAAGGCAGATGCATGCAAAATGCGGTCGCGGTCGCGTTCGAAACAAGTGCGATACTCGTCGGGCTGTTCGTCTATCGCGCGCGTCCCAGAACCGGTGGCATGTGTCGCGAGTGGAGCAAGAATGCCTGCATCGGCGTCCTCTCGGGCAAAGCGATCAGCGATCTCGGTCGTTCCTGGACCGGCCCACGAGTCGGCATGCGCTAACCGAATATCAGATGTGAGGTGACCTGCCATTGTGGCTGCCCAATCGCGAGAGCGCTTGGAGTGATCGAACTGCGCAGAATCTTCATCGGCCATATCAATACGATAGGTCACGGCTGGATCAGAGATGCGCGGTGCATGTCACCGATAGCCTGACATGCATGAGTGTGTTCGTTGACGAGGCGCAATTAAATGCCAAGGGTGGTGACGGGGGTGCTGGCTGCGTAAGTTTTCGGCGCGAAGGTCCAGAGGCCTTTGGCGGCCCAAATGGCGGAGATGGCGGCAAAGGTGGAGATGTTTGGCTAGTTGCAGATCGCAATGCTGCGTCACTATTGGCATTTCGTGATCATCCTCACCGCAGCGGTGCAGATGGGGTGCACGGCAAAGGAAAAGATCTACACGGAAAACGCGGAGCCGATCTGTTGATTGCTGTTCCGGAAGGAACCATCGCACGGGATTTGTACACCGGCGAAATACTTGCAGACCTCGTGAACCACGGGGACAAATGGCTCGCTGCATCTGGTGGTCGCGGTGGTCGCGGCAACGCACGATTCATGACCAATCGTCGACGTGCACCAAGTTTCGCTGAACAAGGAGAACACGGAGCCGAGCGGTGGATGAGATTAGAACTCAAACTGATGGCTGATGTTGCGCTCGTTGGATTTCCAAATGCCGGGAAAAGCACTTTTATCAGTGTTGTGTCTGCTGCAAAGCCAAAGATCGCTAATTATCCGTTCACCACTCTTGAGCCTCATCTTGGCGTCGTGCGTGTAGATAGTGCGACTGAATTTGTGATGGCAGATATTCCAGGATTGATCGAGGGTGCAAGCGAAGGTCGCGGTTTGGGGCACCAGTTTTTACGACACGTTGAGCGTGCTCGTGTGCTGTGCTATCTCATTGACCTAGATTCAATGGAAGCAATCTCCCCTGAAGAACAGCTCGAAACCTTGCGCCGTGAGATTGGTCAGTATCGACCAGAACTTCTTGATCGGCCATCTTTGGTGGTGGGCACAAAAGATGACAGTGTGAGCGCTGACGCGATTGCTGAGTGGCCACACGACCACATGTCAGCCATCACCCGTGCAAATGTCCAAGGAATTGTCGGAAAACTGGCAACTTTGGTGCAAGAGGCTCGTGGTCAAGAACCAGTCTTTGAGGCGACTGTCATTATGCGCCCAGAGCCCGATGGCAGTTGGGTCGAGCGCATCGGAGAGGCCGAATTCCGCGTCTTTGGTCGAACGGCATTGCGTGCAGTCGCCCTCAATGACGTCTCTAGTCCTGAATCTCTGAACTACATCGACGACCGCCTGAGCAAGCTCGGTGTGCCCAAACTCCTTGCTCGGGCAGGTGCAAAGGCCGGAGACGTGGTCTGGATCGCGGAATTCAGTTTCGAATACATTCCGGATATGTGAGTCTGTAGAGATGAAGATTGTTGTCAAAATCGGAACTTCGTCGCTCACCAGTGATGATGGCGTATTGCGTCACGATGTGGTGGCTGCGATAGCAGACCAGATCTCACGGGCCAAGACACAGGGGCACGACGTTGTGCTTGTCACTTCTGGGGCAGTCGCGCTCGGCATCGCTGGCCTTCGTCTTGATCGCAGACCCACAGACGTGCTTTCGTTGCAGGCATTGTCTGCAGTTGGACAACCACAGTTGATGGCCGCATACGCAAAAGCATTTGAGTCACACGGACATGTGATGGCACAAGTCTTGCTCGTGCCACATGACTTTGTAGATCGCACTCAATACCTGCATGCACGCGACACCATGCTCAAACTTCTTGAACTTGGTTGCATCCCGGTTGTTAACGAAAACGATGCAATAGCCAATAACGAAATCAGATACGGCGACAATGACCATTTATCGGCATTGGTGTCACATCTCGTCTCGGCGGATGTGTTGCTCTTGCTGACAGACACAGATGGCCTATACACGACTAATCCACACACTGATTCGACTGCTCAAATCATCCCCGTTGTCACCGCAGATGATCCACTTTTTCAAGTCGATGCAAGACAATCCGGAACAGATCGCGGGAGCGGCGGGATGGCATCCAAGATTGCTGCTGCACGCATCGCCTCATGGTCAGGTGTAGTGGCTGTCATTGCATCTGCCGAAACTCCCGACGTAATAGCACGCATTATCGCCAACGAGAGCAAAGTCGGAACATGGTTCTTGCCCCACGATCGTCAACTTTCGGCACGCAAGTTGTGGATCGCATTTGCCGCAGAAGTAGAAGGATCTGTCGTTGTTGATGCTGGCGCCTGCGAAGCACTCATCTCTCGAGGCACGTCATTGCTGCCTGCAGGAGTGGTGAGTGTCGTTGGCAATTTTGTGGCGGGAGCAACGATTGAGATATGTGACGAAGCGAGTCGTGTTGTGGCCAGGGGCATGGCAGCAATGTCAAGTCTTGAGATCGAGCAGAGTCAAGGCAAGCGCAGTTCTGACATCGGCAGCAATGTGTCAATCGAAGTAGTGCACCGCGACGACCTAGTGATTTTGCAACTCTAAAAGTCCTGCTCGTTGGAATTGTCTCGTGATCGCGACACCAGTACACGCGAAGCAAAGAGACCCTGAAGTTGGTGCATCTCCGGCACACGCAATACGTATAGGCCCACAAAATACACAATGAGGCCGGCCGTGATACACAAGAAAACTTCTCCAAAACGCGCAAGCGTTGAGACGGATGTCAGAGATAACTGCAGAAGTTGCACGATCAGTGCCATTACGCCTGCGGCGATTGTCGCTCGCCAAACGAGTGATCCAAAGGTTGACCATTTGATGGCCCCAAATCGATGGTGCAAGACGATCAGAGAAAGCACTGCCGAGATGGAATAAGCCAGTGCGAATGCCAACCCAAGCCCCAGCACCCCATGACGGTTAACGAGAAAAATAGCGAAGAAAATATTCAGCATGTTTTCGAAGAGATTAATAAAAAAGGGAGTTTTGGTGTCTTGGTGTGCATAGAACCCGCGCAATGCATAGATGTATACCGAGAATCCCACGAGTCCTAATGCAAACCCCGAAAGTGCACGTGCCGTATTGTCGGCTGCTATCGAGTTGAAATGTCCGTGTTCAAGCAAGGCGCTGATGATGGGGTGCGACAAAATCAGCATTCCCAAGGATGCAGGCAAAGTGAGTAAGCCGATCCAGCGCAGGCCATTTGTCATCCAGGTTGCAAAACCATCTCGGTCAAAGTTGTGAGCGCGACGTGCAAGTTCGGGCACAAACGTTGTGGCAATTGAGATGACCAGCAATCCGTGGGGCAGCATAAAAAAGGTGAAGGCTTTGCTGTACGCATCTTGGTCTCCGCTTCCGGGTCTTGCCAAGTTTTTGACAACAATGAGAGCGACCTGATTCGTGACGACATAGCCAAATGTCCAAGCCGATAACCGGGCAAGTGACCGAACTGACGGATGTTTAAAGTTCGGCGCGAAACGCCACCTGAATCCCGTTGCCCGAAGCGCAGGAATAAGGACGATCGCCATCGTTGCTATACCGGCGGTCGACCCGAGCGTGAGTAGTAAAAAGAACGTTTTGTCATTGAGTACATCATCAAGAGTGGGTGTTCCGTCGCGAGTAAATGGAATCACCAACAGCGACGAAATGATGACGATGTTCGAAAGAACCGGCGCCCAAGCAGCGGCCATAAATCGTCGATGTGCATTAAGCAAAGCGGTTGCAATGGCAGTCATTCCATAGAAAAATATTTGAATCAAAAAAATTCGAGTCATCACTGTTCCGACATGGCGAAACTGTGATGCACTGACAGAATCACTCGGGTGCAGGGAGAACATTCGGAAAATAAGAGGTGCTGCCGCTATCGCGATGAGTGTGGCCACGGTGAGCGCAATGAGCGAGACGGTGACAATCGACTGCGTTCCTTCGTCGTCCCCAGTCTCTTTTTCTTTCGCTACTAGTTGTGTGAAAAGTGGCACTAGTCCAGCCGCAAGGACGCCTCCAATGAGCAGTTCATAAATCGAGTTGGGGGAGTTGTTGGCCCCATCAAATGCGTCTGCTAGTGCGGTTTGACCGATGATGACGCCAAAAACAATGATGCGCAGGAGTCCGGTGATGCGCGAGACGGCGGTGCCGATGGCAACGATCACGGTATCTCGAAACATAGTTAGAGCGTAGAGGGGCAAAGGCTTCGCCCGATTGATGCCAGTTCTGTCTTGCCGAGTACGGTTAGAGACTTATGACCCACCGCTTTGACTCAGTACAGATCGTCCGTGAAGGCCTCAAAGATGTGCATTACTTGGCCGATGACGGCATTGCCGGAGTTGTGTTCTTGGCAGATCGTCTGGCAAAGCCAGTCCTCGTCGAGGGCCCAGCGGGCACGGGTAAGACTCAACTCGCCAAGAGCGTTGCCGATTTCTTGGGCGCTCGACTGATTCGACTGCAGTGTTATGAAGGCCTTGATGAGTCAAAAGCGCTGTATGAATGGAACTACAAAAAGCAGTTGCTGCGTATTCAGGCCGATCGAAAATCAGACTCATGGGAAGACGTTCATGATGACATTTTTGGCGAAGACTTTCTGCTGACCAGGCCATTGCTCGAGGCCATCACAAGTGAAGATCCTGTTGTGTTGTTGATCGACGAAGTCGATCGCGTTGAGGTTGAGACCGAAGCATTATTGCTCGAGATTTTGTCCGAGTATCAGGTGTCAATTCCAGAACTCGGAACAATTCAGGCCAAGCAAATTCCGTTGGTCTTTTTGACTTCCAACAACACGCGTGAACTATCAGAGGCTCTGAAGCGGCGTTGTCTCTTCTTGCATGTGGATTATCCAGACATGGAACGTGAAAAAGAAATCGTTCTCACACGTGTTGAAGGCATTACCGAAAATCTCGCTGATCAGATTGCCCGAATTGTGCGCAGCATTCGTCAGTTAGACCTAAAAAAGGCCCCATCAGTCAGTGAGACCATCGACTGGGCTCGCACGCTCGTATTGCTCGGAATCGAACACATAGAGGCTGAGCAGGCAAAAGAGACTCTTCATATTTTGCTGAAGTACCAAACCGATATTGCCAAGGCCGCTAAAGAACTATCGATCGAAAAGTGAAATAGGGAGGCTCATGCTCGATCTTCTTTCGGGCTTCATCACAGAACTGCGCAATGCAGGACTACCGGTGAGCCTCACCGAAAACCTTGATGCCATGGAGGCAATCAAGCACATTCCAATGGAAGACCGCGATGCATTTAAATATGCTCTCGCGGCAACTCTTGTGAAAAATAATTCACATTGGCGATCGTTTGAGACAGTTTTTGAGGTCTATTTCAGTTTGCGTGGACCGGAATACGCGATTGATGGCGAAGGTAATGCAGATGAGTTCTGGCGTGAGATGCAAGAGCAACAACGCCAAGGCGAAGGCAACGGTGGTTCTGGCGGAATGGAAGGCTTGTCACCAGAAGAGCTCATGAACATTTTAATGAAGGCTCTCATGGCAGGCGATCAAGCAATGATGCGCGCTCTCGCGCGTCAGGCAGTGCAACGCTTTGCCGGAATGGAGCCAGGTCGCCCTGTTGGAGGCACCTATTACCTATACCGAACACTGCGCAACTTAGATCTTGAAGCAATGTTAGAAAAATTGATGGAAATAAGTCGCCAAGAAGTCAGCGGAGAACTCACCGCTCTCGAAGAGCGTCTCGAACGCGATGAACATGAAGATCAAATCGAAAAGTTTAAACAAGAGATCGAAGCAGAGATTCGCCGCAGATTAGTGGCGGACAGAGGCGTCGAGGCAATGGCGAAAACCTTGCGCAAGCCTTTGCCTGAAGATGTTGAGTTCATGCATGCAAGCCGCGACGAAATGCAAAGTCTTAAAAAAGCACTCCAACCGCTGACGCGCAAACTAGCGGCGCGACTAGCCCGTAAGCGTCGACATGGGCGCAAGGGCCCATTGGACTTTCGCAGCACTGTTCGACATAGTTTGAGCTACGGCGGCGTGCCAGCAGATCCCCAATTCAAATATCCACGTCCAGCAAAGCCCGAATTGATGGTGGTTGCTGATATTTCGGGCAGTGTTGCAGCGTTTGCGCGATTTACGTTGATGTTGGTGTACGCGATTCAAGGACAATTCTCAAAAGTGCGATCGTTCGTGTTTATTGATGGCCTCGACGAGGTCACTGAATACTTCAAAAATACCGAAGACATCAGCGTCGCGATTCATCGGGTCAATACAGAAGCAGATGTCATCTGGGTAGACGGTCATAGTGACTACGGGCATGCATTTGAGGTGTTCTGGAATAAGTTCGGCAAAGAAATTGGCCCCAAGACAACTGTTCTGTTACTTGGAGACGCCCGCAATAATTACCACGCATCTGGTTCATGGGTGGTCAAAGAAATGCGTCAAAAGGCGCGGCACGTGTATTGGCTGAACCCAGAACCCAAGTCCTACTGGAACACCGGGGACTCAATTGTTGGCGAATACGGCACCTTCACCGACGGCGTGTATGAATGTCGAAACATGCGACAACTCGAAGCCTTCGTAGAGAAACTGGCATGAGCAACACACGATTAGTGCTGATTCGGCACGGCGAGTCTCAAGTAACCGTCAAGCGCATTCTGGGTGGACCCCGATCATGCACGGGGCTATCCCCATTAGGTCGCCAACAGGCCGAGAGACTCAGAGATAGATTTTTGTCAACGGCAGAAATACGGCCAGATGTCATTATCTCGAGTGGTTACCCGCGAGCGCTTGAAACTGCCAACATCGTGGCATCGGGGCTAGGCAGTTTGCCCGTGCAGGTTGACACTGCGTGGGGAGAACATGACCCAGGTCCTGAGTGTGACGGAATGAAATACGAAGATTTTGTGGCACGTTTTGGTCATGTTGATTGGTCTGGTGATCCAGATGGCGTCACTTTTCTGGGCGGCGAAACCGTCGCCGAATTCAGTCAACGCGTGCGTGGAGCAGTTTTTAATGCGATCAATATGTACGAGGGCAAAACAATTGTTGTGTTTTGTCACGGCGGAGTCATTGATGCAAGTTTGCGACGTGCCCTCAATGTGCCAGTCGTTGGCGGATTCGATATCTATACGCTCAATACATCTGTGACAGAGTTCGTGCACACCGGAACAAACAAGTGGCAATTGCTTCGCTATAACGACTCTGCGCATCTAGCAGGACTACCTTCGTCGACTCTTTCGAGTCACGAACCATCCGGAAAATAACCGTATGGCAGCCGTGCGCACCGTTGTTGTGGTGGGTGGGGGTACCGCTGGATGCACGGTCGCTGGAGTACTTGCCCAGAATAAAAATTTTTCAGTGATTTTGCTTGAAGCTGGTCCGCTCATTAATGACAACCAAGAACGTGACTTCTTTGGCGTATTGAAAAGTCAAGATGCATCCGTTACACATCGAAGCGTCTCATTGACCCAGACAACCTCAACTGACGATTACCTACAAGCACGCGGGCTAGGCGGCGGCAGCGCCATCAATGCCATGGTGTCAGTTCGTGGCCACGAAGATGACTACAACAATTGGTCGCAAGAATTTGGATGCACTGAGTGGTCATGGTCAGACGTCGCTCCCGCATTTGATGCATTACCCCTCAATCTCTACGAGCCAAATGACAATGAGCTTGGGGTGGTTGGCGAAGCCCTACTGCGAGGAGTTCCAGGCGCACAGCGTTGTGCACTTGCTTGGAACAATGGTCGACAATCAGCGCGGATTTTTCTTGATGTAGCCCAACAGACCGGTGCATTAGACGTACGAACTGGTGCCGTTGTGTCCAGAGTTTGCATCAAAGATGGCAATGCAACAGGGGTAGAACTGAGTGATGGAACGGTGATTGTTGCTGATGATGTGGTGCTCTGCAGCGGTGCTCTTGCAACCCCACATGTTTTGTGGGCGAGTGGATGTCAACATTCAGCAATTGGGCGCGGTCTTCAAGATCATCCTGCCGTCATGTTCAGCACAACTCTAAACAAGCCTGCTGCACAGGGATTTGTTGTGACATCACATGCATCTATTGCACTCGATGGCGTGCTGGATGCCGGACAAATGATGGCGTACAACCATCTTGGTGATGCCTCGCGCACCCTTGGCGGACTCGGCGTTGCGCTGACTCATGTGTGGTCGCGAGGACACATCAGCGTTGATGGTGCAAGTACGCGAGTGCAATTTAATATGTTGAGTGATTCGCGCGATAGACACGCGATGCGCGAGTTGGTACGTTTGGCAGTCGTCCACACGTCAACTCACGCAATGAGCGCTATCGGTGCCGGCTGGACGTGCGATGAGAACGCTAGACCATGCTCTGAATTACTTGATATGTCAGATGACGAGCTCGATGCATGGGTGTCATCGCACCTCGGGCATCAATCACACGCCGTCGGCACTTGTCGGATGGGCAGCGCTCAAGACCCAAACGCAGTGGTGTCGCCGCATGGACAAGTGCACGGCGTGTCATCATTGTGGGTTGCTGACGCATCTGTGTTCCCTCGCATACCTCGAGCAAACACAAACCTGCCTGTCACGATGGTGGCTGCCCGGATAGCAAACTTTATTTCGGAGAGCGCTCGGCCTTGATTTTTCGACGAACAACAAATATCCATCCACCAATAACACAAGCACTAAAAAAGAACCATTGGCCCGCGTAAGAGAGATGTGACCCATTGTCAAGTGTCGGGTTGATTACTCGAGCAGGCCAGTCGCCTTCGGCAGGTGTTGAATCAAGCCGCTGAATATACATTGCTGCAATGTCGCCATCTATTTGTGCATCAATGCGCGGAATATCTATGCGTTGCCACTCCAAAACAGTGCCAGTCGAAGCATCAATCGCACCACCAAATGATCGCGTTTGAGATCTTCGCAAAAAGCCTGTCACGCTCACAACTTGGGTAGAAGGAGCCGGCACCGATTGAGCAAGTGGGGTGAACCCTCTGTTGATTAATACAGTGATTCCAGTTGTCGTGCGCAACGGCACGACGGAGTTGACTCCAGCAGTGCCATTTTGAGACTTATTGACGATGGTGATGGCGTCCTTTGTGACGTATGAACCCGTCACAATCACAGGTCGCCATTCGACCGATTCGGGGTCTGTTGCAGAAGTCAAGACGGACTCCATCGGAGTAACGGGTGCTGAACTATTTGAGCGCACCAGGGAGTTGAAGGCCTGACGTTGCTCAAGTCGATGAAGCTGCCAAAACCCCAGATTTATCAACAAAACAAGGCTGCTGCAGACAACGAGATGAAGCAGTAGCCAACGAGGACGGAGAAGAAAGCGATACATGGTCAATCCAAAGGTAGTGCGGTGAGGGCATCGGACTACCGTCAAGGTGTGGCAATTGAGAACTACACCCAAGAAAATCTGACAGACGAATGGTGGTCAACCATCTTTGGGCAATCAGTCAAAGCCGGAACTGCTGCAGCCATCGGCGACGGACTCGTGGGAATGAACTTGCGCGTACCATTGAGTTCAGCGTCAGCAGACGTGCCGTCATCTGTTGTCGTTAAGTTGGCATCCAACGATCCGACAAGTCGCTTCACCGGAATCACGCTGCGCAACTACGAGCGCGAGGTCAAGTTTTATAACGAACTCGCAGCAACAGTGGATATCCGAACGCCTCGCTGCTTTTATGCAGATTGGCACGAAACCGCCGGAGATTTTGTCATCGTGCTTGAAGACATGTCACCTGCCGAACAAGGAAACCAAATCACCGGATGCAAACTCGGCCATGCAGAGGCCGCTATTGATGAGTTAGTGGCCCTTCACGCACCAAGGTGGAACGACCCATTGCTTTGGGAAGTTGATTTTTTACAGCGTCGCGCAACTGCAGAAGACGCGTCAGTACTGCAGATGATGTACAGCGGCGTCAAGGGTGCATTCTTGGACACTTTTGGCGATGCAATTACGGCAACCTGTGGAGAGTCCGGCATCGATTTCGTTCATCAACTCGAAAAAGTATTAACGCAATATGTCGGCGAAAGAGAAGAACCATTTACGGTAATCCATGGTGATTTTCGTTTAGACAACATGCTTTTTGCTTCAGCGCAGGGCGGAGCGAAATGCGTTGTTGTTGATTGGCAAACCCCCGGGCACGGTAACGGAATCGCAGATCTTGCCTATTTCATCGGAGCAGGTCTTGTGCTGCAAGATCGACGGGCGTATGAGCAACAACTCGTGGATCGCTACATAGCGGGATTGCAATCACAAGGTGTAGATGTTGATGCAGGCTGGGTGCATCGGTTGTATCGACGTGAAGCGGCAGCCGGAGTATTGATGAGCGTCGTGGCTTCTCAGATCGTTCAACGCACTGATCGCGGAGATCAGATGTTCACTGCCATGGCGACTCGCCACATTCAACACGCACTAGACAGCGAAACATTGTCGTTGATCTAATGAGTAAGAAATCCAATCCGGCCTTGGTTCGTTGCCGACGAATTTTAAATGAGCGAATCCGCCCGCAGATTATTGCCAATACTGCTGATCTTGAAGTATCGGCTGCGGCTTCACATTTTGAGCCTGTCAGTTTTGCTGACGCGAAGAGATTTGTTTACGAACCTTTTGTGCTCGGTTCAGCGATTGCTCCGGCGTGGCACACACGATGGTTTATCTTGCGAGGACATATTCCAAAAAATTGGGACATCGATGCCACAACGACCACGGTCTCGGTGCACCTTGACTTGGGCTTCATGGGCAACTATGACGGCTTTCAGGTAGAGGCAATGTTGTATCGCGATGGTTACCCAGTACAAGCCATACAGCCCGATCGCAGGCGGTACACCCTTGAAGTAGTGACTTCAGGCGAGGATATTGAGTTATTTTTAGAAGTTGCGACAACTCCAATGGTGTCAAACATCTCTCATGGCAAAGAAGTAAGCGGCCCTGTTATTACTCCGTATGCAGATCCGGCCACTTCACCAATGGGATCTCTGTACCGTTTAAGTGTTGCTCAAATTGAGCGGCGTCTCGTCTCGATGGAAAAATTTGCTCTTGTATTTGAGACTGTTCTAGATCTGGCATCCGACCTAGCAACCACTGATCCGATGTGCGCGACAAGTGTTCGTGTTCTAGAAGATGCGATCGCAAGCGTCGACATCGCACACATCGCCCCACACGCACAAGGGGCAACCGAAATACTTGAGACCCTGTTGTGCTTGCAAAATGGTGACGTGGCTCACCAGATTGTGGCCACAGGACACGCCCATCTTGATACTGCTTGGTTGTGGCCATTGCGAGAGACACGACGCAAGGCTGCGCGAACCTTTGTGAATGCGGTTGGGATGGCACGAAGGCATCCAGATCATGTCTTTAGTGCGTCTCAGGCTCAGCACTATGAGTGGGTACGACTCGATCATCCCGAGATGTTTCGTCAAATTCAACGCCTTGTTGCCGATGGGCAGTGGAGTCCGGTTGGTGGGATGTGGGTTGAAGCGGATCTCAATTTAAGCGGAGGCGAAAGTTTGTGTCGCCAGTTCTTGTATGGTCAGAGATTTTTTGAGCAGTGGTTCGGCATGCGTTCGAATGTCGCATTTTTGCCAGATGATTTTGGTTATCCCGCAGCGTTGCCTCAAATTGTGTCTCAGTCGGCCTGTTCATATTTTTTTACTCAAAAACTGTCGTGGAATGAGACCAATGTTTTTCCGCATCACTTGTTCTGGTGGGAAGGTCTTGACGGCTCAAAAGTTCTCACACATTTCAGCCCAATTGACACATATAACGCAATCAATTCTCCGTCGCAATTGCGATTTGCTGCCAGAAACTATCTTGATCACGCAATATCTGAGACATCATTGTCTTGTTTTGGGCACGGCGATGGCGGCGGCGGCCCAACGGACGAAATGGTTCAACGCACTCAACTCCTTGCTGACGTCAGCGGAGTTCCGCGAGTACGTTTTGGCTCGCCATCCGATTTTTTTGCAGAAGTACACGAAGCATCTGGAGACATCGCGCCTACATGGGTGGGGGAGATGTATCTCGAAAAACATCGCGGCACCTTGACGTCTCAGGTGAAAACAAAACAGGCGAGCCAAGACGCCGAAAGGGCGCTTCGCGCGGCTGAGATCTGGAGCGTCTCGGCAGGTGACTCAAGTCCTGATCTCGCGGGGCATTGGCAAAATCTTTTGACGCAACAGTTTCATGACATTTTGCCAGGGTCCTCAATTACGTGGGTGCATCAAGATGCTGAGCGGATTCTGAGTGAGGTTATCTCTGGAGCGCGCACGATTTCAGCATCAGCACTCAAGACAAGGAACGAAACATTTTCACTGTCAGTCGTCAACGCGTCATCGTTTGATCATTGTGGGGTTGTTGTATCTGATCTGCCCGCTGGCCTTGCAGGACTGAGCACAACAGAGGATCTCGTCGTTTATCAGGACGACAAAGTATCAACTGTGCAACGCTTGTCATCAGGACGAATTGCATTCATGTGTAGCGTGCCGGCACTGAGTGTCGTTTCAGTTCGCATTGACAGGGGCGTGGCAGCCCCACCAGAGAATGCAGTCACAGCAACACAAGACGACGCAGGAACACTGGTGGCAAATGGTCGAATCGCGATACACATTACGCCTGACGGCAATATTGACTCCTTGATCGAGGAGTCAACGCATCGTGAGGTCGGCGCCCGAGGGACTGAAATGAATTCTCTTGTATTGCGATCTGATCAACCAGGCGAATACGACGCGTGGGATATAGATGAACCCGATACACGCGGAACCGGAGACATCATTAAGGGTTGGTCTGTTGAGCTGATTGATGCAGGGCCATTAGTAGCGACATTGCGTCGAACTAATTCCGTGGGTCCGTCCCATTTTTCACATGACATCTGGGTGTGCGCTGGTGAGTCCACTGTAAATAACGAACTGCATGTGCTCTGGAACCATGACGAGACACGTCTCCAGGTGCAGGTGCCTCTTGATATTCACGCCGGTGTAGCAACCTGCGGAACACAGTTTGGCCATATCGAACGTCCGCGACACGCCAATACTTCGTGGGACGCCGCAAAATTTGAAGTATGTGCACATCGCTATGTACATGTGGGGGAACCACGTTTTGGTGCAGCGCTCATGAGCGCTGGTCCGCATGGCTTTGATGTTCGTGGCACATCGCTTGCCATGTCGCTTTTGCGGTCGCCACGATTTCCGGACCCTGTCGCTGATCGAGGAGAACAGACTCTTCACTGGAGCATCTGGATCAACGCAGGTGAAGCATTTTCTGCGGGACTAGAGGCTCAAGCTCATCGACTGACTGATCCTGTGTACACCGTGCAGGGAGAAGCACACATCAGCGCTTGTCTGACGCACGATCTCAACGGAGTTGTTATAGAGGCAATCAAACACGCCCAGGATGGCTCTGGCGACATCGTTGTCAGGCTTTGGGAATCGTCTGGCGATCGAGTATCTGGAGAGTTGCGCATGACGAAAAACTCAGGTGTTTGGTCTGACGCGACGACTGTATATAACTCAAACGTTTTAGAGGATCAATTAGAAGCGATCGCGCATCTCAATGGTTCAATGATGCTCACAATGCGACCATTCGAGATTCGCACTCTACGATTTAAGCGATGAACAAGAATTCACGGGGTCTCTTAATTTTTGATGGACAGTGCGGATTCTGTCGGCGATGGATCCGTTACATGAATCGTTTCAAGCATCACCCAGACTCAGTGGCCTGGCAAGAAACAGATCTTCAAGCAGTTGGGCTGACTCCAGAGCAGTGCACGACGGCGGTGCAGTGGGTTGGGCCAGACGGAGTCGTGGCGTCGGGTTCAGATGCCGCGGCCAGAGTATTAATCGTTGCGGGTTTACCCTGGAGCCTTGCAGGGCGAATCATGTTTGTGCCGGGTATTCGCGCAATCGCGCAGCGCAGTTATCGATGGGTTGCGAATAATCGATATCGGTTTCGCGGAGATCCACTTCCTGAATAACTTTACTTTGGTAAAAAGTTTGCCCCTCGTAGTTCGTTGAGTTCTTGCACGAGGTGGTCAAGATGTTGAGAATCTTCGGTCAGAAGTAGTCGTTGACGATCTGCATCAATGGGCAGTGCTGCTATCAAGTCAGGCCACTGGCAAAAAGTCTTGCCTAATACAATTTGCAAGGCCTCAGTGATGCTTGAGACAGGGCTCTTGTCGTAATCAAGTAGAAGTTTTTCTACGTCGTTCTTTTTAAGTTTTCGTGCAAGACCACTTGCCGCTATGCGCCGCGAGAGATATGGGGAAAAATAACCTCGATACCGCTCTTGCAGGTTCTTTTGGCGCCAATCGTCGCCAGTGATTTCGCCTCGGCAATCAATTGAATTGCAGTGACAGACAAATCGTCGACGAGAAGTTCCGTTGGTCATGGCATCGTCGTATGTGATCTCCAGACCAGCAGGGATATCTTTCATTGCAACGATTTGTACTGCGTTTAAAAATCCGCTATTTGGATGACACGAGTGATTGATGAAGTAAGTATCAACTGGGTCAGCAATTGTTTGGACAAAAAGATTGTCCTCAATCTGAAGAGCAGTCCGCATGTGTTCTTGGGGTATGTGCTCAAGAACGTCAGATGAGTAGATCATCGAGCCGCATACAGCGATAACTGTTCCGACGCTGATGGGAGAAATAGCAAAGATGCCGAGTTGGTTGCCGTCAAGCAGCCGTGCTTCAGCACGAGGAGTAAGTAGATGACACAGATACGCCATGGCGGGCCAACCTCAACTCCGCCCGCTGAGGTTGCCAACACGGTATCGGCTGCAATGCGTCGACCCACCTTGGCGGCTTATCTGGACAGGTAAATCTGGTTATCCCTTGCTACGGTTGTGACGCAGAGTTAATTGCAAAAAGGGGACACAATGACCGACTGGAACTTTGGGTTAATTTTCAAGGCGAATGCCAAGAAGGCACCTCATCGCCGTGCCCAGATATATGCCGGAAAATCCCAGGACTGGGGCACGTTTCACCAAAGTGCCAACGCTTTAGCCGCAGACATGTTGGCAGCCGAAACTGTTGGCGCATCATGAGTTCTGATCGCGCTCATAATCTGCGTCACCGCTTAAGTCAGGGCGAGACAGTGTTAATGCCAGGTGTATGGGATCCGTTGTCTGCACTTCTGACTCGAGATGCGGGGTTCACCACAGTGTTCATGTCCGGGTTTTGTGTATCAGCCACATTACTTGGTGAACCAGATATCGGATTAGTGACACAAGCAGAGATGGCTGAAGTCGCGCGCAGAGTGTGCGCTGCAGTTCCAGATATCAATGTCGTTGTTGACGCAGACACTGGATACGGAAACCCAAGCAACGTAATTCGCACGGTAGATCTCTGGGAGCAAGCCGGTGCTGCCGGAATGTTTTTAGAAGATCAGGTGTGGCCAAAAAAGTGCGGACACATGGACGGCAAACAGGTCGTGCCCCGTCAGGATTGGCTAGCAAAATTACGCGCAGCAGTTGATCATCGAGATGCGCTGCACATCACTGCGCGCACTGATGCGCGCGGAGTAGAGGGTCTGCCTGAAGCAATAGAGCGAGCAAAGATGGCCCGCGACACAGGTGTTGATGCTGTATTTGTTGAAGCTCCTCAGTCAATCGAGGAGTTAGAAACTATTGCAGCAGCGCTGGCAGATATCACATTGGTTGCCAACATGGTGGAGACAGGCAAAACTCCCTTGTTGACACCTACAGAACTGTCATCCCTCGGATTTAACCTCATCGTGTCACCTTTGACGAGCCTCTTCTCAATGACCAAGGCCATCTCTGAGAGTCTGCAAATTTTGGCCACGGACGGAACCATGCGGGATCATCTAGATCGGCTGACGCCCTTTGATGAGTTCACGACTGTCGTTGGACTTGATAAACACCTCGCCAATGAAGCCGACTACCGCTAAAGTAGGGGAGTCGCATTAAGAGAGACCAACAGGTCCGGCAACCGGGGTGCAAGCCGTACGGTGCCAGCCCATTTCACGATGGGGATGTGGTTGCGTTTCGGCGCAACAACGGGCTGTTGATCTTTCCTGATGCGAGAAATTTGTAGTCATCGGAAAGAAGGATCCATGCGTCAAGCAAATGAGCACACGGGCGTTGCGTACGCACCCACTGGCGCATGGCTTCGTGGCGACGCGGTCGGCCATCGATCCTTTTTTACATTCGCCACTCAACGCCCTTTTACATTGGATAGCGGTGCAGCACTGCAAGATGTGACATTGGCCTACGAAACATGGGGCACGCTAAATGACGATCGCTCCAATGCGATCTTGATTTGCCATGCATGGACAGGCGATAGTCATGTTGCAGGCGAAGCAGAAGAAGGACATCCCACTCCAGGTTGGTGGGAAGGAGTTGTGGGCCCTGGACAAGCCGTTGACACGAATAAATATTTCGTGGTGTGCAGCAATGTGCTCGGTGGATGTCAAGGGTCGACCGGTCCGACATCACCTCATCCCGATGATGGCGCTCCATATGCGCTGCGCTTCCCTGCGGTCACGATTCGCGACATGGTGCGTGCTCAAGCATCACTTACAGATTTTCTTGGCATCGATGCGTGGCACAGCGTCATCGGCGGCTCAATGGGCGGCATGCAAGTGCTGGAGTGGGCGATCACGTATCCGCACAGAGTGAACTCAATTGTCCCGATAGCGACATGCATTGAGTCAAGTGCACAACAAATTGCATGGGGTGCGATTGGACGGCGCGCACTACTCATGGATCCACTATGGAATGGTGGTGATTACTACGGTGCCGCACCAGATCAGGGTCCATGGCATGGTCTTGCGGTGGCGCGAATGATCGCGCAAGTCACGTTTCGAACTGACAACCGATTCAATGAAAAATTCGGACGTGAATTATGCGATACAAACTTTCATAGCGACGGCATCGATCTCTTTGATCGATATGAGGTAGAAAACTATCTTGACTATCACGGCGACAAACTCATTCGGCGTTTTGATGCAAATAGTTATTTGTATATCGGCAAAGCGATGGACCTACATGATGTCGGTCGTGGTCGCGGAGGTGTCGCCCGTGCAATGAATCGAATCACGGCACCAACTTTGACAATTGGTATCGACAGCGACATCTTGTATCCGGAATACCAACAAGAGTTGCTACACGAAAGCGTCAGCAAAAAGCATCCACTCACTCGGTATGCACAGATTTCTAGCCCCGAGGGTCACGATGGATTTTTAATTGAGACAAACAAAATCAGCGCAGAGCTTGCTGCATTTTTATCCGCACTCAATGAGGTGGTTCGTTAGGCGTTCTCAGTAGTGCGTCAAGCCTGCTCACGCAGACGCTCCGGGAAGGCACTCGTAGTAGCAGTTGCTCAGTCTGGCGAAGTAGGTACAAGTTTCGACCCTTTGGAGGATCTGGCACGACGCCTGTCATTTTCCAGTCACCACTGATTTGGCTCTTGACCACGCCTCGTACTCGAAGTTGTACCAAACCATCGGGAGTGATGGTTGCTCGAGCCTCGCGCCATCGACTTGACGTTGAGCCATTTTGTGCCACAACATGAACTCGACATGTAAATCGAGAACCATCCTTGGCCGACCAATGGGCTTCGTGTTTCTGCAGGTACCACCACAATGCACCGAGGACGCCAAGAAATGCGCTTGCAGAGAGAATATTTTCCACAGGTGGATAGTCTCTCACGCACTGTCACTTGAATTGAAGTGGAGCCGTGCGAGACTATAAAGATGCTCTCGGCCATGCTCGGATCTCAGTTGTTTGTGAATCTGATTGCTGGGGGTCTGATCTTGTTTGGCTTGGGTCTATTATCTGCGACGATAATTTTTTGGCGCAGTGCGCATCCCGATCCTGAACTACTTGGCCCGCTTGAAATCATGTATGACCGAAAATTTGCTCGAGCAGATGAACAAGAAAGGCTTGCCCTTCTTAACCAATACCGTCCACTTGATGCCGACCCGATTATCGAGTCTCAGGCTCCCACGGTCTTGAGCCGTGAGCCTGATTCGGAACCGTCAAAAGAAGTACTTGATCCATTTTCACATGATGATGATGCTGTCGATGTGATCCAGAACCCCTCGGTAGTGCCTGATCTGATTGATCCACTGATTCACCAATTTCATAAAGACGGAGGTTCCAAGAATGTCAACATTTAATCCAGACGAGATGATCGCTCGTTATCGAGACCGAGCAGCAGCAGTGCGCAAAAGACCCTTGCCGCCAGTGGCAGGTGAAGAACGGCAACATTTTATCGCTCAAGCAGAAGCCGATTTTCAAGACTTCGCAATCATCGGTGATTCAGTTGCGACAATCGAAGAAGGTGTGCTCGTACTTCGAATTGATATGCGCCCCACAGGCGCATGACATCGGTGCTCGCGAGAGCGCGTGCTGCTGGATCAGCGCGGGACGATCTTCCCGTGTTGGCTGCCGTGGTGTCTGTGTTGGCGTGGGGGTCTGGACCGCTAATGACGCGAGCGATGTCAGTTCCAACGCCGACGCTGGTGTTTTATCGACTCGCTATCGGTGCTCCGTTAATGATCGTTATCGCCTACAGAACCGGTGGTAAGTGCACTCTTGCATTAACGAAAAAGACAGCAATTCCTGGAATCTTATTCGGACTCTCAATGCTGACAGGCTTCGCATCAGTCAAACTCACGAGTATCGCTAACGCAACATTGATTACTACTTTGCAGCCAGCGCTGGTACTGCTTGTTGCTCCGCGACTGTTTGGAGAGCAATGGCGCCTCAAACGTGTGTCGCTTGCTGGTGTTGCTTTTGCGGGAGTATCTATTGTGGTTTTGGCTGCAGCGTCAACGAGTGGGGCGAGCGTCGAGGGAGACCTGTTGGCAGGAGTCAATGTTGTGATCTGGACGACATATTTTTTAATGGCGAAACATCTGCGCAACAGTGGCATGCATTCCTGGACTCTGCTGGCGTATGTTTTTTCGTGGGCATCAGTAGTGGTCGTTCCGTGGGCATTACTGTCACACAGTGACCTGGGCGCGATGAATGCCAAGGATTGGTTTCTTGTTATTTTGATGTCTCTTATTCCAGGAATTCTCGGACACGGCCTAATGACGTGGGCACAAAGACATATCGACGTCACGCTTGCATCGCTTCTTGGTCTTGCGAGTCCAGTGATTTCAACAATTGGTGCCTGGATTATCTTTGATCAACGTCTTCGTCCGCTGCAGATTGCGGGGGCTTGCATTGTTTTGGGTGCGCTAGCGGCTCTCTTGCGCAGTTACCGTGGTGCTGGCGTCGCAATAGATGACGCCATCACGCCATCGGTAGACCCATTGCTCTCCTGAGTCTTGTTGAAGCCGAAATAGCCCTCTATTTCGCTAGATAGTCGCAATCTCGCGCTGACAACAACACGACTAGGTCCTTTCTGCGGGAATTCTTGCTAGTCTGTTATCTCCACGCGGATGTGGCTCAGTGGTAGAGCATCACCTTGCCAAGGTGAGGGTCGCGAGTTCGAATCTCGTCATCCGCTCCAATTTTGGGGTTTAATCGTTAGCGGCTAACGACTTGAGTGCGTCATAGAGCGCGCTTGATTGCCCAGTCAACTAAGACGTCAGTTCAAATGTGCATGGCGTGTGAGGCGTGTGAGGCCTTGCGATAAGGTCGCAATATGAAACACGCGTTTATCAACGGACTATCCATCGCTTATCAGGATTCCGGAGGAACAGGTCCGGTCGTGCTACTTAGCCATGGTTTCTTGATGGACCATTCGATGTTTGATCAGCAACTACCGGCACTGCAAGAAAAATTTCGCGTCATCACATGGGATGAGCGCGGCTTTGGAGAGACCGAGGCGCTCACCGACTTTACGTACTGGGACTCGGCTAAGGATGTAATTGGATTGCTGGATCATCTCGGCATTGATAAAGCTGTCATTGGCGGAATGTCACAAGGCGGATTTATCAGTTTGCGAGTGGCGTTGCTTGCCCCCGAACGAGTTCGTGCGTTGATATTGATTGATACACAATCCGGCACTGAAGATCCCGCCCTAGTTGAGGGCTATAACGGATTACATGATGCCTGGATGGAGCATGGACCAAATGCTGTTCAAGATATTGTCGCTGGACTTATTCTTGGACCAGGTGCATGGCCAGAGTGGATGAGCAAATGGGCCAAGTTAGATAGACCCCAGTTCAGCCGAGCGTTCCATTGTCTGATGCATCGAGATGACATCTCGAATCGGCTCGCAGAAATAACTGCTCCGACATTGATACTGCACGGAACTCTCGACGCGTCGATACCGCTCGAGAAAGCTGAATACTTACGAGATCATTTAGGGGGTGCAGTGCAACTTGTCGCTCTTGATGGTGCACCGCACGCGTCTAACCTCACGCATCCGACCGAAACAAATACAGCGATCAATCGTTTTTTGGGTGCTCTCTAAAATGCTGAGTGCACCCATCGAAAAGTGAGGTTTATTCGGGGTTCTGTCACTCGTTTTGACTTTGGGATCTGGTGAAGCCACGCATTCTGGGATTTTCCCGACATCACCAAGAGCGATCCGTGTGTCAGTTCTGTGCGGATGGTTTCTTTTGACTCACGGTGGCGAAGATCAAAGCGGCGACTTGCCCCGAGACTGATGGATGCAATCGTAGGCTCAGGCCCATTTGCTTTTTCATTGTCAGCATGCCACCCCATGCTGTCGTTGCCGTCACGATATAAATTGATGAGGACGGAATTGAACTTTGCCCCCGACGCAGATTGACACAGTTCAAGCAATTCAGCCAGCAGTGGTGTCCATACAGCGGGTGTTCGCAATAATCCAGAATATGCATATGTCAGGTTTTGAGTGCTATGCCATGTCGTAAGTCGAGGTTCGTCAACAGTTTTACCAAACATCGTGATTGCGCGTTGCTCCCATGGATTATTTTGCAAGAGTTCGTCAAAGTAACAAGTAGCGGAGTTAGTGCCTAGAAAGTTTGTCATCAGCATTGCGCTTCCATCAAACGGGAGTAATTCAGTCCCGACTTGGGTTTTCCCTTGCATACCCGCAGGTTATCCAGGACTCTGTTGCGGTTTCTAGTACATCCAGTGAGAAGGACAAAGATTATGATGAGGCCAGACATAAAGGGGGGCCATGTCGATATCAATGACACCACAAGAAGCGGGATTTGTTTTTGTAAACCCTGCTGCCTATGCAGACGACAAAGGGTTCCACGACGCATGCACAGTGCTTCGCCGCGAGAGCCCAATCCATTGGGTGCAGGCTCCAGAAGGTCTTGAGAGTTTGTTCAATCCGTTCTATGCCGTGACAAGGCATGCCGATGTTTTAGAGATTGAGGCGCATAACACAATATTTCTCAATGAGCCACGTCCTGTATTGGGTGGCACCGCAGATGATGAACGCCGCAAGCGAGATGGCGATCTATTGCGAACTCTGATACATGTCGACGATCCAGAGCATCGCAAACTGCGCGGCGTTACGTCTGAATGGTTTTTGCCAAAGAATCTAGTAAAACTCGAAAGTCGAATCGCAGAGTTAGCGAAGCGTTACGTCGACAAGATGGCAGACATGGGAGGGGAGTGTGATTTCGTTCGTGACATCGCCATGTTTTTGCCACTCACAGTTATCTTGGATATTTTGGGGTTGCCTGAGCAAGATTACGAAAAGATGCTTGTTCTTACACAACAATTGTTCGGGGCCCAAGACGAGGACATGCAGCGCGGATCTGATCCTCTCAATGTCATGGAAGTAATTGCAGATTTTTTTGCATATTTCACAAAACTCACAGAGGATCGTCGCGCTCATCCAACCGATGATTTAGCGTCCGTCGTGGCAAACGCGGTCATTGATGGCGAGCCACTCACAATGATACAAACGATTTCGTATTACGTCATTACAGCAACTGCCGGACATGACACCACCTCGTCGGCTATCGCGGGTGGTTTGCTTGCATTGATTGAGAATCCCGATCAATTAGAACGCTTACGCAAAGATCCAACATTGATTGCATCCGCAGCGGATGAAATCATCCGCTGGACTACTCCTGTGAAACATTTTATGCGTACGGCAAATGAGGACTATGAAGTTGGCGGAACTCTGATCAAAAAGGGTGAAAGTGTATTGCTGTCGTATCCTTCTGCCAATAGAGATGAAAAAGTGTTTGGGAATCCCTTTGAGTTCGATGTCGGACGTAGTCCCAACAAGCAACTTGCGTTTGGGTTCGGCGTGCATTTTTGCTTAGGCGCGATGTTGGCTCGCATGGAGATCAAGGCAATTCTTGCCGAATTGATTCCGCGGTTAAAAAGTATTGAACTCGCAGGTGAACCAGCATTTATGAAAACTATCTTTGTTGGTGGTCTCAAACGCTTACCCATTCGGTATCAGGTGTCTGCGTCGTAAAAACGGGGTAATCTTGTAGGTATCAAGTAGTGCCCCCGCAGTGCCTGATACCCAAGGAGCAAATGTCATGCTAAGCCGCTACGCCAAAGTGACTGCAATCTGTACATTTTTGATGTTTGTGCTTGTTACTAGTGCGCCACGTTCTCAGTTGATGGCAGCCACTGAGACTTCTTGGCAAAAACAGACTCTGTTGCCAAACACCACCATGACACTGCCCTCGTTGTTGCGCACAACTTTGATTGGCACAAAGACATGGAGAGTCGCGGGTGCCTGTGACAAGAACTCACTAAATCTGACGACACACAGTTCAGGATTCTGTCGAGTAACTGTCACGATCAAGGCAAGAGGTAAATCAGCAAAAACATTTTCGTCACGTTTTAAGATCGTGAGTGCGACAATCGTCGCCCCGAGCACAACAGCGCCCACTCAAACTATTCCAGCAACATCATTGAACTACGTCGTTGGGGTTCCTGCCAAAGATTCAGCGCTGTGGAACGTGGCGATTGGTAGTTATGTGCGGGGCAAAGATGTGTTCCCACTTGATAAAACTTTGCCCGCTGCAACCGCGGTAGCGTGCTCACAAGCAAAAAAAGTGTCAAGTGGAGTCGTTGTGCTTTCATTCGGCATTCAAACGGCCACTGGAACATCCGGTTGGGGAATCCCGATCTCGTACGCAAACATTGCCAAGGTTGCAGCAGCATGGGCCAGTGGTTTGGCAACGTGTGGCACCGGACAGTGGGAAGTGTCAATCGGCACGAGTAACTCAGGTGGCGTGACTCGCTATAACGGATACCTCGGCGGTGTCGCAATGGCCGTCGCAGTGGGGCGTACTCGCGAGCTGGCCGACTCACGAGTCGTGATCTCGGGGGCGATGGATCTTGAACCTGGATGGGGACCCCCTGGGCAAGCGCGTGCATGGGTAGACGGGTATGTAGCAACAACGTCCGCGCGACTCTGGAACTTTGGGTCGGCAGACGGATGCCCTCAGACTGTTGGCAAATTGACATGCAATAACGGTTGGACAATTGACGACGTGCTGTGGGTGTCGTCACATGCTGGCGCCAATGTCATCGCGATGCCCCAGATTCACACACAGAGTGGATCCCAAGCGCGACAGTGGGCGGTGTTAGCGGCGCGCTCAATCGAGATGAAAAAAGCACTTCGCATTGGCGCCTTGACAGTGCAAACCGCGGCCTGCACAACAGTGAAAGGTGGCTGTCCGACAACCGGTGTATCAGCATGGGATGCCTGGACGCAGTTGCGTCGGGCCTTGGACGCAATCGTGTCAACGGCTGGCACTCCAATCGGTGCACCAATGGACATTCGCTGGGGTTGGGGAGGCCCGTTCTACGTGCCGCCCGCGACGACCACAACGACGACCACAATTCCGTCTACGACGACAACTTCAACTACAACGACTACTTCAACTACAACGACTACTTCGACAACTTCAACAACTTCAACTACGACCTCAACTACAACTACAACGGTACCGGCGTAGCGCTAACTCGTTAGGCGTTCCAGTTTGTAAAAGCGTCAATGGTGGCGTACACATCGCCAAGCGGATACAAAATCGGGCACGTCGCTCCATCAGCGATGTACTCACTCACTTTTTTTCGGGCGTCATCTGCAGTTCCCGAGGCAGTCAGCATATGTACGATTTCATCTGGCACCAGTCGTGACGCCGCCACTACTTGATCATGCGTTGCGGGCCATGTCAACACTTCGCCCACCTTGTCAAGCAAAGACTGCGGGACGCCAGACGCTTTCATAATGTGTGGCTGTTGACCTAAATACTGCGTCACCATGAGACGCGCCATGTCAATGGCAGTATCCCGATCTTCATGGACAGAACAGACCACGAGTTGGGGTCGATCAATGTCTTGCCAATTGCGTCCAGATTTTTGTGCACCGATAGCAAGATGTTCAATTGCTTTTCGGTTGTAATCGGGCGACACGAGATAGTTCAACACAACACCGTCGGCAATTTCGCCAGCGAGTTCCATCATCTGCATGCCTGTTGCCCCAAGATAGATCGGAACTTCTTTTGGCCGACGATCTTGATACACGTAGTCCAACTCCACTCCGTCGAGATGAACGAATTCACCCTGAAAGGTGACAGTCTCATTAGCGAGCAATGCTCGAACAGATGTAATGATCTCGCGCATTGCACGTAGTGGCTTGTCTCTGCTGACACCAACTTTTTGGGCGAGTGGATCCCACCATGCGCCAATCCCCAAAATCACACGCCCGGGCGCAAGGTCGTCAAGGGTGCTAAATGTTGCAGCCAATCGAGCAGGATTACGAGTCCAACAGTCAACAACACCTGAGCCGATTTTTATTGTGTCTGACACCGCTGCAAAAGCAGACATGGGCACAATCGCATCACGCACGAGCCGGCTGTCGGCTTGCCAAACAGCGTCGAAACCTTTTTTCTCCGCATATTGCACGTATTCCATTCCTTCACGAATCGGATGTGCGTCTTGTAGATAAATAGCAACAGGCGTCGACATAGAGTTTCTTTCCTTTTTAAGTTCTTCAGTCGTCTGAATCAGAGCTTGTGGCAGTCATCGGCAATGAGTCGCGCCAGACACCGTCGGCATCATGCAATGCCGCAGCAACTGCCGGTGCAGTTGGAACGAGTCCTATCTCGCCAACGCCTTTGATGCCATAGGGACTATTGGGCTGCGGACATTCAACAAGGGTGACTTCGATTGGTGGTACATCTTTTGGTCGCAAAATGCCGAGTGATTTCAATGTCATATTGGTGGGGAAGCCGCGCTCATCCGATGGGAAATCTTCAGTGAGTGCGTATCCAAGACCCATATGCACTGATCCTTCAACTTGTCCTTCACAGAGTTGTGGATTGACCGCACGACCCACATCGTGCACTGCAATAACTGTCTCGATTTTTTGTGTTGCACGATCTATGACCACCATTTGTGCCGCGTATCCAAATGTGGAGTGAATAAGTGGATTCTCGACCCCTGG
>CANLAH010000002.1 GCA_947488685.1 Acidimicrobiaceae bacterium
GAACGATCCGTTTAGTCGTGATCCAGAACTAGACATGTACAACCCCGACAACGGGTGGCGACCATGGCCAGAGCACAGCCACTATGACTCTGACTGGCTCGCCACATATCGAGCGGCGCAAGTGGCTCGCGTCGGGCGCATTGATGAGGTGGCCAAGGCATCTTTGGCTGATGCCGAGGCAGCCGGTTTGGCTTTGGCAGGGGTGGATAAAGCCAAAAACCTGCCCCAGTGGCGTGATCTGCGAGCCCGCCGGGTATTTACCAAATATTTGACGATTTATCGAACATTGGCTGATCCCGCGTATTTAGACCTGACAATTGACCCCGATGATCGCATTTTGGGCAGTCTTTTTGCCTTTCCGGACCCTTTTGAGGCCAATTATGGCCGAGGTGGGCTGGCTCGAACCATGACCAATCGGGGCTGGCTCAGCACATGGTCAGGCCTGTCAAGCCATGCCAAGTTGGCCGACACCATGCCTCACGTAAAAGTGCCCACGATTCTGGTGCATCCAACGGCTGATACCGAGATTCGGATCTGGCAGGCAAAGGAGATCGTGGCAAATGCAGGTGCCAGCGATACCACCTACCACGAAATGATCGGGGCGCCGCACTATTTAGAGGGCCATCGACGCCAGGCCATTGAAGTGGTGGTGGAGTGGCTACGGGCGAGATTTCCGACCTGAAACGACCTGAAAATTCTGGGGGTCGTCGCGGTGAAATCGACAAGTTCTGCCGATAGAGTTTTGCTTTCCTGAACGGGGGATTCGTCCCTCGCCAAGAGCTTGACCGTCGTTTGGTCCAAACAATCGACGTCTATGTAGGCCACTTCGGTGGAACCGCATGGCACAACCCAAATAGGTGCTCCGCCGACTTAGTCGTGCGGAGCATTTGCATGAAGCACACAGAAATTTCAACGTACAAGAAAAGGTTGCCACCATGGCACAAAGAGCGATCGTCGGCGAAAAGGTCGGCATGACACAGATTTGGGGAGACGACCAGCGCGTCGTCCCCGTCACTGTGTTGCGCATCGACCCAGCGCGCATCGTCCAAGTGAAAACAACAGAACGCGACGGCTACAACGCCGTTCAAGTGACGTTCGGAAACCAGGACGCAAGCAAACTCAACAAACCAGAGGCGGGACACTTCGCCAAAGCTGGCGTAGAGGCAGGTCGACGTCTTGTCGAATTGCGTCTCGACTCTGTTGATGGATTTGAAGTCGGTAAAGAAATTTGCGTCGACACATTGACTGCAGGAGAAAAAGTTGACGTCACTGCAGTGAGTCGCGGTAAAGGTTTTGCTGGCGGAATGAAGCGACACAACTTCAGTGGACAGGGAGCAAGTCACGGTAACCACAAGCACCATCGTGCTCCTGGTTCGATTGGTTCATGTTCATTTCCAGGTCGTGTACTTAAGGGTCTACGGATGGCTGGTCACATGGGACACAACCAAGTCACCACGCTCAATCTTGTTGTCGTACAAGCCGACCTTGAGCGCGGATTGTTGTTGGTGCGAGGTGCAGTACCCGGACCCAACGGTGGCGTTGTCATCGTTCGTAACGCAGTGAAGGCGAACTAAAAATGGCCTCAGTATCTCTTACAAGTATTTCCGGCAAGAAATCCGGAACAGTCGAACTCTCTGACGAACTTTTTTCAATTCAACCCAATGTTCCAGTGATGCACCAAGTGGTCACTGCTCAACTTGCTCACCGTCGTGCCGGAACCCAGAGCACTAAGACACGCGCTGAAGTTTCTGGTGGTGGCAAAAAGCCATTCAGCCAAAAAGGAACCGGCGGCGCTCGACAGGGATCAACTCGCGCACCTCATTACACAGGCGGCGGTATTGCGCTCGGACCTCGTCCGCGCAAATACACTCAGCGCACTCCTCGCAAAATGGTTCGTTTGGCTTTGCGGTCTGCATTGTCAGATCGCAATCTTGCTGGACGCATTGTTGTTCTTGACTCATGGGAGATGGAGACACCTAGCACCAAGAGTGCTATCACCGCTCTACGCGCAATCGGTATTGAGGGCAAAGTACTTGTCGTGCTCACGCCCCAAGACGATGCTGTTGCAAAAAGTTTGCGCAATGTTGTCGATGTACAAATCGTCAGCGTCGCAGAACTCAATGCCTACGACGTGCTCTGCAACGACTGGCTTGTTTTCACCCAAGCAAGCCTGCCGATGGCCAAGGAAGGCGACAAATGAAAGATCCACGCGACATCATTCTTGCGCCGGTTGTATCTGAAAAGAGCTATGGCCTCATGGAGAACGACGTGTACACATTTCAAGTACACGTCGATGCAACAAAACCAGAAATTCACGACGCCATCGAAGCAATTTGGGGCGTCAAAGTTCTGAGAGTAAACACTGTGAACCGCAAAGGAAAACTTCAGCGGACTCGTAACACCAACCGTATTGGCAAGCGCCCGAGCACAAAGCGCGCCATCGTCACCCTTGCAGCGGGAAACAAAATCTCGCTGTTTGAAAGCTGAGTAAGTCATGGCTATTCGCAAACGCAAACCCACAAGTCCTGGTCGCCGTTTTCAAACGGTGTCCGACTTCAGCGAGATCACCAAGACAACTCCTGAAAAAACATTGCTTGCCCCAATCAAGAACACTGGTGGACGCAACTCGTACGGTCGCAAGACATCACGTCACCGTGGTGGCGCGCACAAGCGTCAATACCGAATCATTGATTTCAAGCGCATCAAAGACGGAATGCCTGCCAAGGTTGCCTCGATTGAATATGACCCGAACCGCACGTGTCGCATCGCGCTCTTGCATTACGAAGACGGAACCAAGGCGTATATTCTCGCTCCAAAAGGACTTGAAGTTGGACAACGCGTTGAGAGTGGTCAAGGCGCAGACATCAAACCAGGTAATGCACTTTCATTGCGCTACATCCCCGTCGGAACAACCGTGCACAACGTCGAACTACGACCTGGACAAGGTGGCAAAATGGCTCGCTCTGCCGGAACAGCCGTGCAGTTAGTTGCTAAAGATGGTGACTTCGCCACATTGCGTATGCCATCAACAGAAATGCGTCGCGTGTTGCTTGATTGTCGCGCAACTGTCGGAGAAGTCGGCAACGCCGAGCATGAACTCATCAAGATCGGTAAGGCTGGTCGTAACCGCTGGAAAGGTGTGCGCCCGCAGACACGCGGTGTTGCCATGAACCCAGTCGATCACCCTCTTGGTGGTGGAGAAGGAAAAACTTCTGGTGGTCGTCCCGCGGTTTCTCCTTGGGGCAAGCCAGAAGGTCGCACACGTGACAAGAACAAGCCATCACAATCACTCCTCGTTCGTCGTCGTCGTACAAGCAAGGGTCGGAGGTAATTTATGTCTCGCAGTTTGAAAAAGGGTGCGTTCGTTGACGATCACTTGATGAAAAAGGTTGACGCAGCAAATGCCGCGGGCGATCGCAAAGTCATCAAGACATGGTCGAGGCGTTCCACAGTTATTCCTGACATGGTGGGTCACACCTTTGCAGTGCACGACGGACGCAAGCATGTTCCGGTGTACGTCACCGAGTCCATGGTCGGCCACAAGTTGGGCGAGTTCGCGCCAACTCGAACATTTAAATTTCACTCCGGACACGAAAAGACTGTGAAGAAATAGCCATGACTGGTCCAAAACTTAACGAAGCAAACAACAAGGTCGGAACCTCTAGCGGAACAAGAGCGAGCGCACGATTCGTTCGTGGTTCTGCTTCAAAGGTGCGCGTGGTCTTGAATCTCATCAGAGATCAAAATGTTCGACGTGCAGACGAAATCTTGCAATTCACTGATCGTGAAGCAGCACGCATCGTGCGTAAGTTGTTGGCGTCAGCAGTTGCCAACGCCGTCAATAATGATGGCCAAGATGCAGACGATCTTTACGTCAAAGCCTGTTTCGCCGATGAGGGTCCAACTCTCAAGCGGTTCAGACCACGCGCCAAAGGTCGTGCAGGCCCCATCTTGAAGCGTTCTTCGCACATCACCATCGTGCTCGCGCGAATGAGCGACGAAAAAATCGCAGTTCGTGACCTCAAATCAAGTGCCCGTGGTTCAGCATTGTCGAGCCGTCGTGCTCGCGTTGAAGGTTCTCGCAAGCGCACTCCAGAGACTGCGTCAGCACCAACCGACACAGCACCAGTTGAATCAATCGAAGCGGCCGAAGAGATCATCACTCTCGACGTCACAACAGACGAAATGGAGAAGTGATGGGTCAAAAAATTAATCCCTACGGCTTCCGCCTCGGAATCACCACCGACTGGAAGAGCCGTTGGTTCAGTATTCGTGAATACAAGGACTACCTCACAGAGGACTGGAAAATCCGCGACTATCTCATGGCCACGCTTGACGACGCTGCAGTGAGCCGCGTCGAAATCGAGCGCACCCGCGACAAGTTGCGTATTGACGTGCACACCGCACGTCCCGGAATCGTGATTGGCCGAAAAGGTGCCAAGGCAGACGAACTCCGAATCGGTCTCGCAAAAATCACGGGTAATAACAAATTGCAACTCAACATTGTTGAGATCAAGCAAGCAGAACTCGATGCTGCACTCATCGCTCAGGGTGTTGCAGATCAATTGCTCAACCGTATTGCGTTCCGTCGTGCCATGAAGCGCGCCGTACAAAATGCACAAAAATATGGTGCACTTGGTATTCGTGTTCAGTGTTCAGGTCGTTTGGGAGGCGCAGAAATGAGCCGCACCGAGTGGTACCGCGAAGGACGAGTTCCATTGCATACTTTGCGAGCAGATATCGATTACGGATTCCGTGAAGCAGCAACTAGCTCAGGTCGAGTTGGTGTCAAGGTCTGGATCTACAAGGGAGACATTCTTCCGTACAAGAGTCAGTCACAAGACAAGATCACTCAAGAGGCTGCAATGGCAGTTGGCGAGACATCTGGTCAGTCACAAACAGAAGTCCGTCGCGTGGTGTCATCTGCTGGGCCACGTGTTCAGCAAGAAATCGCCGAAGTTGAAGTGACTCCGTTGGTCAAAGAAGCCGATCCCGAATTCGAGCGCTTGTTAGAAGAAGAAGAGGCAATTGAAAAACGTCTCCATGATTCTCATGAGACACCCAAATTGCGTGGGGAGGGCTGATCATGTTGATGCCTCGTAAAATTAAGCACCGTAAGCAGCACCGTGGTCGCATGACCGGAATGTCAAAGGGCGGAAACGAATTGGCCTTTGGCGAATACGGCATTCAAGCACTTGAGCCAGGCTGGCTCTCTGCTCGTCAAATCGAAGCAGCTCGTGTGGCGATGACTCGACACATTAAGCGTGGCGGAAAAGTGTGGATCAATATCTATCCAGACAAGCCCGTCACCAAGAAGCCTGCAGAAACTCGTATGGGTTCCGGAAAAGGTAACCCAGAGTTTTGGGTAGCAGTGGTCAGACCTGGACGCATCTTGTTTGAGTTGTCCTATCCATCAGAAGATGTTGCACGTAAGGCACTCGAACGTGCCGTGCAAAAACTTCCTATTAAGGCTCGCGTGATTTCACGCAACGAGCCCATCTGAGAGTAAGGCAGACACACGATGACACAATCAATTTCTGATCTCCGAGACATGGATCTCATCGCACTCGTTTCAGAGTTGCGTGCATCCAAGCAGGAGGCACTGAATCTGCGGTTCCGCAGCGCTACTGGACAACTCGAAAATCATTCAGAGTTGCGCAAAGTACGCCGTCAAATCGCTCGTATCAACACGCTTATCCGTCAGCAAGAAATTGCTGTCGCTGAAAAGACCGGGAAGTGAGTAATCCAATGACTCAAGAATCAAGCACAGATCGCAGCGTTCGTAAGATCCGCGAAGGAATCGTCGTGTCCAGCAAGATGGACAAGACCATTGTCATCGCCATCGTTGAGCGCGTGCCTCACCCGAAGTATTCCAAGTTCGTGATGCGTACAAAAAAACTGTATGCCCACGACGAAGCCAATGATGCCCAAGTCGGAGACCGAGTACGCGTGATGGAGACCCGTCCGTTGTCAAAGTCAAAGCGCTGGCGCGTCATCGAGATCATGGAGCGTGCAAAGTGATTCAGCAAGAGTCCCGTCTACGCGTGGCCGATAACAGCGGAGCCAAACAAGTTCTTGTCATCAAGGTCTTGGGCGGAACACGACGTCGTTACGCATCCATTGGCGATGTTTTCATCGGAACAGTCAAAGATGCTATTCCCGGTGCAGCCGTGAAAAAAGGCGAGGTTGTCCGTTGTGTAGTTGTTCGCGTTAAAAAAGAAAAGCGCCGCTCGGATGGCTCATATATTCGCTTCGACGAAAACGCCGCCGTTCTCATTAAAGAAGACCTCACGCCTCGCGGAACCCGAATCTTTGGACCAGTTGGCCGTGAACTTCGTGACAAAAAATTTATGCGAATCGTTTCGCTTGCTCCGGAGGTGCTCTGACATGAAGTTGCGTAAAGGTGACCAAGTAGAAGTCTTGTCCGGCAAGGACAAGGGAAAGACCGGAGAAATCCTGTCGGTGCATCCAAAAGAAAACAAAGTAGTGGTGTTTGGCGTTAATCGCGTCACTCGTCACCTCAAAGCTCGCAGTGCAAAGCAACCCGCTGGCCGTATCGAAAAAGATCTACCAATCGATGTGTCCAATGTTGTGTTATTGCATGACGGCAAGCCAACTCGTGTTGGCTACAAGATCAACGAAGATGGCACCAAAGTGCGAATCGCAAGAAAGACCGGAAAGGAAATCTGATGACGACCACTACTGTTCCACGCTTGAAAGAGCGCTATAACGCTGAGATTCGTCAGGCACTGCTGGCTGAACTTGGGCTGAGCAATGTCATGCAGGTTCCTACCCTGACAAAGGTTGTCATCAACATGGGAGTTGGGCGAGCCACACAACAGCCGTCATTGCTTGAAGGTGCTGTTGCTGATCTCACTCGCATCTCTGGACAAAAGCCAATCGTGACCAAGTCACGCGACGCTATTGCAAACTTTAAGTTGCGCGAAAACCAAGCGATTGGCTGCAAAGTCACATTGCGCGGAGACCGCATGTGGGAGTTTTTTGACCGCTTGTTGTCAGTAGCGATTCCTCGTATTCGCGACTTTCGTGGACTGCCTGCAAATTCATGGGACGGTCACGGAAACTACACATTTGGACTCACAGAACAAACAGTGTTCCCAGAAGTTGATTACGACAAAATCGATGCCCCTCGAGGCATGGACATCACAATTGTTACAACAGCAAAAACGAACGAGCAGGGCAAAGCATTGCTCGATGCGTTCGGATTCCCTTTCAAGCGCGGCAACGAGACGGGTGGACCACCAGCGAAAGCTAAGCGTTCAACACGTCCCGGTCAGCGCGGCGGCAAGAAGAAGTAGTCAGGTAAGGAAGAACCATGGCAAAGAAATCACTCATTAACAAAGCAAATGCAAAGCCCAAGTTCAAGGTACGTGGCTATACACGCTGTCGTCGATGTGGACGCGCGCGTTCGGTATACAGAAAATTTGGTCTGTGCCGTCTGTGCTTCCGCGAGTTGGCACACGCAGGCGAAGTACCCGGTATCACCAAGGCGAGCTGGTAGGTAAAACATTATGATGACCGATCCAATCGCCGACATGCTCACCCGCATCCGCAATGCCAACGTGGCGTTGCATGATGAGGTAGTGATGCCATCCTCTAAACAAAAAGTTGCACTTGCTCAAATTCTGAAGTCAGAAGGGTACATCGTGGGTTTCACCGTGGCGCCTTCAACTAAGGGTCCAGGCGAGCAACTTGCTGTCCAAATGAAATACACCGATAACCGACACCGCACGATTTCTGGTCTCAAGCGCATCTCTACTCCAGGTCTGCGCGTGTATCGAGACTCACAAACCGTTCCACGCGTGCTCGGAGGTCTTGGTGTTGCAGTTCTATCCACAAGTCAAGGTCTCATGACCGATCGTGAAGCGCGCAAGCGCAAGGTCGGTGGCGAAGTCCTGTGTTTCGTGTGGTGAATCAGAAAGGCCACTAACTATGTCTCGTATCGGAAACCTCCCCATCACAGTGCCAGCAGGCGTTGACATCACCATCTCTGGTGCTGACATCACTGTCAAAGGACCAAAGGGAACACTTCATCGCACTATTCCAGTTGAAATCACTGTCACAAAAAACGAATCATCACTCATCGTGTCGCGCGCTGGAGATGGGCGCCTTGAGCGTTCGTTGCACGGTCTTATGCGAACACTTGTCAACAACATGGTCTTGGGTGTGACTGACGGATTCACCAAAGAACTTGAAATCGTTGGCGTGGGTTATCGTGCCGAAGCACAAGGGACAAACCTTCGTTTGGCTCTTGGCTTTTCACACCCCGTCGTTGTACCTGCACCTGAAGGAATCTCGTTTGAGATTCCTGCACAGACAAAAGTCATTGTCAAAGGAATCGACAAAGAACTTGTTGGACAGGTCGCAGCAGATATTCGCTCCATCCGTAAGCCAGAGCCCTACAAGGGTAAAGGTGTGCGTTACTTAAACGAGCGAGTCGTCCGCAAGGCCGGCAAGACCGGCAAGAAGTAACTCGGTAACAAGGAACTCGGTAACAAGGAACCATTATGGGAAACATCGCAAAAAATCGTCGAGAAGCTCGCCTTCGTCGTCACACTCGTGTGCGCAAGAAGATCCACGGAACTGCCGAACGTCCTCGCTTGGCGGTACATCGCACAAACAAGCATTTCAGTATGCAACTTATTGACGACGACGCTCGATGCACACTTGTCGCTGCGTCATCAGTAGAAGCAGCCTTGCGTTCTGAGAGTGGTGCAACATCAGTGGCAGCAAGCAAGGTCGGACAACTCGTAGCGGTGCGTGCCAAGGCAGCCGGAATCTCCACGGTCGTTTTTGACCGCGGCGGATACCTGTACCACGGTCGCGTTGCAGTTGCGGCGCAGGCCGCTCGTGAAGCAGGACTGGAGTTCTAATGAGTAATTATTCAAAAGCAGTAAATGCCGCACCAGAGCCTGGTGCATTGCGCGAATCTCGCGTGATACATATCAACCGCGTCGCCAAGGTCGTCAAAGGTGGTCGTCGATTTTCATTCACAGCACTCGTTGTTGTGGGTGACGGAAACGGTCGCGTCGGTCTTGGATACGGCAAGGCAAAAGAAGTTCCATTGGCAATTCAAAAAGGAACAGAAGAAGCAAAAAAGAATCTCTTTGATGTAGCACTTGCCGGAAGCACAATTACTCACACAATTCTCGGAATCGCGGGTGCAGGTCGAGTACTTCTCAAACCAGCAGCACCAGGTACTGGTGTCATCGCCGGTGGTGCTGCACGAATTATTCTTGAAGAAGCCGGAGTTCACGACGTACTTGCGAAGTCACTTGGCTCAGCAAATGCAATCAACGTGGCTCGTGCCACAATCACTGGTCTTCAAGAACTTCAGCGCCCCGATGTGGTAGCCAAGCGTCGCGGAATCCCTGCTGACACATTTGTTCCCAAAGGAATGCTGAAGGCATACACAGATCGTCAAAAGGCGGCTGCAGCAGGCGAGGTTCACTGATCATGGCTGAAAAAACAATCACCGTCACCCTCAAGCGTTCGCGCTTTGGAGTAAAACCAAAAACTGCAGGCACTATTCGTGCTCTTGGTCTCAGAAGAATCGGCGATACAAATACATTGCCCGACCGACCAGAGATTCGCGGAATGATTGCCCGAGTTCCACACCTTATTGAAGTACAGGAGAACAACTGATCATGCGCGTTGATGAACTTGCACCAGCACCAGGTAGCACTAAAAAAGGTAAGCGCATGGGTCGCGGAACCGCTGGTAAAGGCGGAAAAACTGCTGGACGTGGTACCAAAGGTCAATACGCCCGTAACACTGTGGCTCGCGGATTTGAAGGTGGACAGATGCCCCTCAAGCAACGTGTCCCCAAGTTGAAGGGCTTCAACAACCCATTCCGCGTGGAGTATTACGCCGTCAATCTTGATGCACTCGAAGCTCTGGGTGCCGCAGAAGTAACTCCAGAAATCATGATGGCAAAAGGACTTGCACACAAGGGAACCTTGGTCAAAGTATTGGGTCGCGGAACTATTTCAACTGCTGTCAAAGTATCTGCTCACGCTGTTTCAAAATCTGCACAAAAAGCCATTATTGCGGCTGGCGGATCTGTGACACTATTGCCGTTGCCACATGCAATTCGACCACCCGCCAAGGGAAACCAGTTTACAAACCGTTGATATTGAATTGATAACAAGGAGCAACTCGTGTTTGCAAACATGAAGAATATCTTCAAGGTTGAGGATCTTCGAAAGAAGGTGTTCTTCACGCTATTGATGATTGCTGTCTACCGATTAGGAACCGCAATTCGGGTTCCTGGTGTAGATGCCGGCGCAGTCGCACAGTTGCGCGAATCCTCTAAGACACAGGGTGCTCTTGGGTTTCTTAACTTATTCTCAGGCGGTGCGTTTAGTTCGTTCAGCATCTTTGCGCTCGGAATCATGCCGTACATCACGGCCAGCATCATCATGCAAGTACTTAACGTTGTTATTCCCAAGTTGCAAGAGTGGCAAGAAATGGGCGCAGTCGGACAACGAAAGATTACGCAATGGACCAGGTATGTTGCCATTGGTATTGCCGTTTTACAAGGTGCAGGTTTGACATTTATCTTCGGTCAAGGTCGTGGGTCGGCGTTCTTTGGAGCGGCCGCGACGGCTCCCGATGTTGTACTGCTCGATCCTTTTATGCCACGCGCATTGCTCGTGATTCCATCACTCGTTGCAGGCACGGCGTTGCTGATGTGGGTGGGCGAACTCATCAGCCAGCGAGGTATTAGCAACGGAATGTCGGTACTGATTTTCAGTTCTGTCGTTGCTGGATTGCCGTACGGCTACTACTCAATTTTGCAGAGTAAAAAGTTCTTTATCTTTGCAGTTCTCGTATCGGTATCAATCGGTGTCTTAGTTGCTGTCGTTCGAGTAGAACTAGGTCAGCGCAGAATTCCCGTGCAGTTTGCTAAACGCGTCGTCGGTCGCAAGATGTTCGGCGGACAAAATACGTATATCCCACTCAAGGTCAACCAAGCGGGTGTTGTCCCAATTATCTTTGCATCGTCTGTTTTGTTGTTGCCGGTACTGATGTCAAATATCTTGGGAAGCACAGAAGGTTGGCGTGGAGTGATCGCAAGGTTTGTTGACACGTATCTAGTGAATAGCCAAAATATGGTATATATCACAGTCTTTTTCGGGATGATCGTTGCGTTTGCGTACTTCTATAACTCAATTGCATTTGACCCAATTCGTCAAGCCGATCAGTTGCGCAAGCAAGGTGGGTTTATTCCTGGTATTCGACCAGGAACCCAAACAGAAAAGTTTTTAGGCAAAGCAGTGAACCGAATCACCCTGCCAGGTGCCTTGTTCGTCGCTACGATCGCCATTTTGCCGTACATTATTTTGTGGGTCGGAGACGTCCAGTCGTTCCCATTTGCTGGTACAACCGTGTTGATCGCCGTTGGTGTAGCACTTGAATTAATGCGACAGATTGATAGTCAATTAATGCTGCGCAACTACGAGGGTTTCTTGAAGTGATCGTTTGCGCCTTTGGGTGCAGCGATCAGGTATCGACATGACGTCGGGCGCAAGATTAGTTATCCTTGGAAGACAAGGAGCCGGAAAAGGAACACAGTGCGTGCGTTTGTCGCGCCATTTTGTTGTGCCACATATTTCAACAGGTGACATGTTGCGGGCTGCGGTTCGCGAAGATACCGAAGTCGGAATTGCTGTCAAAGAGATCATGGACACCGGTGGTTTAGTAGGCGATACCACCATGGTGGCACTCGTGCAAAAACGCATCAGTCTCGATGACGCACGAACACGCGGATACATTTTGGATGGCTTTCCGCGCACAGTGTTTCAGGCACAAGCATTTGATGAGATGTCAGTGGACCAGCCGTTGCACGTTGTCCTCGATCTAGTAGTTCCTCGCGAGATGGTAGTGCAGCGATTGTCTGCCCGTCGCGTGTGCCGCGACTGTGGTGCCAACTTCACTGCATCAGGAGTCGAGCCTCGGCCCTGGACATGTGAGAACTGTGGTGGCGATGTGGTGCACCGCGCTGACGACACCCCCGAAGCCATCAACCGCCGCCTTGACCTCTACGAGTCCCAAACCGCGCCTCTAATTGAGTTTTATGGCCGCACCGGTCGACTCGTGGAGATTAATGGGGTCGGATCCCCAGACGATGTATTTTCTCGAGTCACCACAGCCGTTGATGCCCGGCGCTAATCCCAAGGATGAGGCAAAAAAAGTCCCGAATCGGCACTTGGGGCATTGCAAATGCGCCGATAGCATTGTCCCTTGTCCCATCGCCAAATGTGCGAGAAAGACAGTTCTGTCCCGACCAACAAGGAGGCCCTTCTGGCCCAGCCAAAAGAAGACGCGATCGTGCTTGACGGCACGATTCTTGAGTCCTTGCCGAACGCAATGTTTCGCGTAGAACTTGAGAACGGGCACAAAGTGCTTGCGCATATTTCAGGAAAAATGCGAATGCACTACATCCGTATTCTTCCAGGCGACAAAGTCCAGGTGGAACTCACCCCATACGATCTCACTCGAGGTCGTATTACATATCGTTTTAAGTGAGAAAGTAATGAAAGTACGCCCAAGCGTGAAGACAATTTGTGAGAAGTGCAGAGTCGTGCGCCGCCGTGGGCGCGTGATGGTTATTTGCGAAAATCCACGACACAAGCAGCGCCAAGGCTGACGAGTAAGTACGAGTAAGTAAAGGACAAATATTAGATGGCACGTATTGCAGGAGTCGACATCCCACGCGAAAAGCGGTTGGCGGTTGCGTTGACATATATTTTCGGCGTTGGTCGAACAACGTCAAAGAAAATTTGTATAGCAGCAGGTCTTAATGAGGACACGCGAGTACGCGACCTCAACGAAGACGAAGTCAATCGCATCCGTGCTTGGGTAGACGCCAACGCCACAGTCGAAGGTGACTTGCGACGTGACGTGCAACAAGACATCAAACGCAAAGTCGAAATCGGTTGTCTACAAGGTATTCGTCATCGCAAGGGCTTGCCTGTGCGCGGACAACGCACGCACACAAATGCGCGTACTCGCAAGGGGCCAAAAAAGACGGTTGCTAACAAGAAAAAGGCAGTGAGGTAGTTCATCATGGCTAAGCCAGCAGCGGGCGGTCGTCGTCCACGCAAACGAGAAAGAAAGAACGTCACATCAGGAGTCGTTCATATCAAGAGCTCGTTCAACAACACCATCGTTTCA
Source organism: Acidimicrobiaceae bacterium (assembly GCA_947488685.1). GTDB lineage: Bacteria > Actinomycetota > Acidimicrobiia > Acidimicrobiales > Ilumatobacteraceae > UBA2093. Next base: position 13,201 of record CANLAH010000002.1, read on the forward strand.
ATCACCGATCTCGAAGGCAATGTCATTGCATGGGCATCATCTGGTGCCGTCGGGTTCAAGGGCTCACGCAAGAGCACTCCGTACGCAGCACAAATGGCCGCCGAAAAAGCAGCCAAGGCAGCAATGGAGCATGGTCTTCGTCGTGCCGAAGTGTTGGTGAAGGGTCCAGGTTCTGGTCGCGACACAGCATTGCGTTCTATTCAAAATGCTGGCATTGAAGTATCCGGAATCAAAGATGTTTCTCCGGTTCCACATAATGGTTGCCGCCAAATCAAACGACGGAGGGCATAACTCATGGCTCGTTACATTGGTCCAAAAGTTCGTCTGTCACGTCGTCTTAATGTCAACTTGTTTGAGAACGAAAAAGGTAGCAAGGCACTCGATCGTCGTCCATTCCCACCAGGTATGCACGGCAAGACTCGACGCCGCAATGCCGGCAGCGAATACCTTGCTCAGTTGCAAGAAAAGCAAAAAGCAAAATACATCTACGGCGTTCTAGAGCGTCAGTTTCGTAACACCTACGAAGAAGCGAACCGCCTTGCTGGCCCAACAGGTGAAAACCTATTGCGTCTGCTCGAGCAACGACTCGACAACGTGGTGTTTCGTGCAGGGTGGGGAAGCACACGTCCCCAGACCCGCCAGTTCGTGAGTCATGGTCTTATTCTTGTCGACGGAAAACGCGTCAATATTGCGTCGTACCGAGTCAAGAAGGGTCAGGTCGTGTCGCTGTCGCCAAAAGCGCAGAACATGATTCAGATTCAACACAACATCGACACCCTCGACCGACCACTTGTTGGTTGGCTTGAGGCTGGCGACAAGCAAGTGACTGTGCGCGAATTGCCACAGCGCGAGCAAATTGACGTGCCCGTCCGTGAACAGCTCATTGTTGAGCTGTACTCAAAGTAGTCCCATCCGCTCCACCCCAGGAGAAAAAAATATGCTTGTTATCCAACGCCCAACAGTCGAAGCAATCGGCGAAGAGTCCAACACCCGTCAGAGTTTTGCGGTCGGACCACTCGAGCCTGGTTTTGGCCATACCATCGGCAACTCGTTGCGACGCACGTTGTTGTCGTCAATCCCAGGTGCTGCAATCACCACTCTTAAGTTTGATGACGCTCAGCATGAGTTCACCACACTAAAAGGTGTCAGCGAAGACATCACTGAGATGATCCTCAACATCAAAGACATCGTGCTCACGAGTGCAAGTGACGAACCAGTCGTTTTGCGCCTTGATGTGCGCGGACCTGCCGTGGTCACCGCCGGCGATATTCCGCTTACTGCTGACATTGAAATCCTCAACAAAGATCTGCACATTGCCACGCTGAGTGCCACTGGTCATCTGGCTGTAGACATCACAATTGAGCGTGGTCGCGGATACATGTCAAGCGAGCGTGATGCCGAAAACCGCATCATTGGTGTCGTGCCAATCGACGCAATCTTTTCAGCAGTTCGTCGCGTGACGTTCAATATTGAGCCAACACGTGTGGCTCAAAGCACCAACTACGACAGACTTGTACTTGACATCGAGACTGACGGTTCGATTACGCCGCGAGAGGCACTTGCATCAGCCGGCGCAACATTGCGTTCACTCGTCGACCTGGTTGCCTGCATGTCAGACGAGCCACAAGGCCTTGAACTCAGTGAGATTCTTGGAGCAAATGTCGGAATGCCAGACTTGGATCACCCAATCGAAGACCTTGACCTGAGCGAGCGCCCTCGCAATTGTCTCAAGCGCGGTCAGATCAACACGATTGGTGAATTGTTGATGCGCTCCGAAGAGGACTTGCTCAACATCACTAACTTTGGACAAAAGAGCCTAGACGAAATCATGCAGAAGCTCGACGAGCGCGGCTTGTCGTTGCGTCTCTGAGATAACAGAACTTTTAAGGAGACACCATGCCAGCAACCCCACGTCGAGCCCGAAATTTTGGTGGCTCGTCACAGCACCAGAGATTAATGATGGCCAACCTTGTTGCGTCATTGTTTGCAGCAGAAGGAATCGTCACAACCGAGGCCAAAGCCAAAGCGTTGCGTCCAATTGCTGAAAAACTCATTACTAAAGCAATCAAGGCACAGGGTGATTCTCCGATGCGAGTGCATCGCATTCGTCAGATTCAGAGTTACTTAGGCGACAAAGAAATGACAACCAAGTTGGTCAACGAAGTTGCTCCTCGCTACACCGATCGCAATGGCGGATACTTGCGTATTCTCAAACTTGGAACTCGTCAAGGTGACGCTGCGCCAATGGCGCGCATTGAATTGGTGTGAGTATTTCCGGTGACCCCGGTAAAGAAATCTGAACACGGGCCCGCCAGTAGGCGGGCTCGCTTCGTTGTGGCATACCACGGCGCTGCCTTTCATGGTTTTGCGCTCAGCAGCAATGTCGAAACAGTTGCTGGTCGACTCAATGAAGTTTTAAGCACTATTACTCGTGTGCCGATAGAAGTGACTGGGGCTGGTCGCACTGATGCAGGTGTACATGCTCGTGGGCAGATCATCAGCGTTGATCTCCCGGCAAAGACGGATCTTTATGCAATCGTGCGAAGCGTCAACGGAATGTGTGCACCCCATCTGGCGATACGTGATGCTGAGTGGACGACAGATGATTTTCATGCTCGTCACGATGCGCTCTGGCGCCACTACAAATACACGGTGCTCAATACGGTGACACCCGATCCATTTTTAGTGGAATATGCATGGCATGTTCGCGAACCATTGTCGTTACCAGTGATGAGACTCGGCAGTGAGGCTCTCATTGGGGCACATGATTTCACATCGTTTTGCCGAGCCCCAGTTATCGCCGATGACCAACCCGTGCCGTCAATGAAACGCAGGGTGATGACGGCGCGCTGGCAGGACACAGGCAATGGCATCTTGGAGTTTGAGATCAGAGCCAACGCCTTTTGCCACACAATGGTGCGATCAATCGTGGGACTGCTGGTCGAAATTGGTCAGGGTAAACGGCCCGCCAGTGACGTGCGCTCTGCCATCGTGGCCAAAAACCGTGCGGCAACAGCATTCGTTGCCCCGCCTGAGGGGCTATGTCTGTGGGAGGTGGGGTACGGGGACCCAGCCGGACCAGACCCTTCAACCCCAAGAACTGATGGGTTAGTCGCCCGTTCTGGTTGCTGAAAGCAGTGGTCTGCTCGTATCCTTTCACGGTTACGGATTTTGTCCGTGTGTTGGTGCCATCGGGGCACCATGAAGGAAGTTTTTTATGACGACGTATTCTCCAAAGGCAAGTGAAATTGACCGTGCATGGCATCTGATTGATGCGGACGGTCTCGTATTGGGTCGCCTCTGCACAGAAGTTGCTCGTATTTTGCGCGGCAAGCACAAAACAGTTTTTGCACCTCACATGGACATGGGAGATCATGTCGTCATTATTAATGCATCAAAGATTGTGCTCACTTCGGGCAAGGCCGAAAAAAACATGGTGTATTCATACAGTGGTTATCCAGGTGGCTTATCAAGCGAGACATATGCAAAGTTGTTGTCACGCAAACCTGCAGATGCTATTCGCGGTTCAGTTGCTGGCATGTTGCCAAAGGGTCCTCTTGGTCGCCAAATGATTAAGAAGCTCAAGGTTTACGCCGGACCAGAGCATCCGCATGAATCACAAGCACCAATTGTTCTTACCTTCGACCGCGCCAAAGCGCGCTGATTTATCTAGGAGTATTTTATGACAAACGCACCACTTACGCAGACAACGGGGCGACGCAAAGAAGCAGTAGCACGTGCTCTTCTTCGCGCCGGTAACGGAACACACACAATCAACGGCAAAGCGTTTGATGTGTATTTTCCTACTGCAACACAACGAATGATCGTTGTAGAGGCATTGCGAGTCACTGGTACAGAGACAACGTATGACGTCGCAGCAAATATTTATGGCGGCGGAGTCAATGGTCAAGCGGGTGCATTGCGAATGGCAATTGCTCGTGCATTGATTGAACTCGATCCAGAATCACGTCCTGCACTCAAAAAAGCTGGTCTACTCACTCGTGACTCACGTCGCAAAGAGAGCAAAAAATACGGTCTCAAGAAGGCACGTAAGGCACCACAGTTCACCAAGCGCTAATGCGTGCGCGGGTTTGCCCCGGCACCTATGTGCAGAAATATCGTTAGGTCAACATGCTTCACTTTGGGACCGATGGCGTTCGTGGAGTAGCTCTCGATGAACTCACCACAGAACTCGTCCGCGATCTTGGTCGCGCCATTGCTCGCGTATTGCAACCCGTGGCAGTCGTTGTTGGACGCGACACCCGTCAAAGTGGCCCCACGATTGAGGCAGCACTGATTCAGGGAATTACAGCAGAAGGCGTGCCAGTGCACGCACTCGGAGTTGCGCCTACGCCTGCGGTCGCGTTTGTCGCGGAGCGCCACGATTGGGTGGGCGTGGTGGTCACTGCGTCGCATAATCCATGGCAAGACAATGGCATCAAAGTCTTTGCTGCTGGCGGAACAAAACTCACCGACGCTCAACAGATCGAAGTAGAGCGTGAGTGGCACGCCATGACATCTGTTCAATCCACCGCACCGAAAGCGATTGTGCACGATTCACAGGATCTTTTGCAAGCATATATCGACCACCGCGTCTCAATTGTTGGTGCCGACAGATTGCAGGGCATGGCAGTTGTTTTAGATTGCGCTAATGGTGCAATGAGCAGCGTTGCTCCTGCTGTATTTAGAGCAGTGGGTGCAGATGTTGTTGTGATGAACGACTCTCCAAGTGGCACAAACATTAATGCCGAGTGTGGTGCTGCATCACCTTCTGGTTTATCAAATGCAGTGAGAGCCGCCTTGCAAGTAGATGTCGGTATCGCTTTTGACGGAGATGGTGATCGATTGATTGCAGTAGATGATCGCGGAACAATTGTGGACGGTGACCGATTGATTGCGTTGGCCGCTACTGACTTGGCCGAGCGTGGGTTACTTCGTAATCGTGCAGTTGCGGTGACGGTCATGACAAATATGGGTTTTCATAAATCAATGGATGCACACGAGATTGATGTTGTCATCACACCTGTTGGTGATCGAAATATTTTGCTCGCTCTCGAAGAACAAGATTTGGTTTTAGGTGGTGAACAAAGCGGACACATTGTTCATCGTGCTCACGCCACCACAGGTGATGGACTTTTGGCAGCACTGTTGTTGGCAGAATTCGTACACCGCACAAAGCAGCCGCTATCTCAACACGCAGATGACATCATGGTGTCGTATCCCCAAGTTTTGATCAACATCAAAACCACGGAGCAGGTATTTGCACCTGCCGATCAATTGGCTCACGAGATTGCAGATGCTCAGCATGTATTGGGCAAAGATGGGCGGGTATTGGTTCGGGCATCCGGAACAGAACCATTGGTGCGTGTCATGGTTGAAGCCAGCACCATTGATCTTGCGCAAGAAGTCGCAGCAGAATTGGCCGCTGCGGTGATAAGGGTCTGCGGTGGAGATATCCAGGTCGGTAGCCTGTAGTACATGTGCGGAATCATCGGCATCGTCTCGCGTCCTACTGGTCGGGCGATTCCATCTCATCACGACATTGTCGGGCTACTAGACCAGGCCAGTGCGTGTCTCCCACAGACTGCTGCTGCGGCACAATTTCTGCACCGTGCTGATGCATTATTAAGAGGTGATGCCGGAGTTCAGGCTCTCGCCGGAAACCTTGAACTCACTGCTGCAATCATCAGCAGGCTAGATGTGATCGATGCGTTTGCCGCCCAAGAAGAACAACGAATCGATTCGTCGGATGCCGATGCCATGCAACTTGAAGTCGAGGCGAATCACCTGACATCTCTGCGCGATGCGCTCTGGGCAATACGGCGCGATCGTCTTGGCACTGCCAATGCGGTACACACTCTTGCTGGCCGTCACGCGAGTTCAACGGCATTATGTGGGTACTTAAGTATTCAACAAGCCTTCGCCGCAATCGACAGACTCGAAGTACGTGGTCGTGACTCTGCTGGCATCAGTGTTTTTGTTTGGGGAGATGCTATTGATCCAACTTCTAAAAATCTTGCAGCGAGCATTGAGCAACGTGCCAACGACGCACTGTTCACGAGCGGTTCTGTGCGAGCACAGGGAAACTCTCTGCTGTTCGTCTACAAGGCTGCGGCTGAAATTGGTGAACTTGGCGACAATACTGCGGCAATGCGATCAGCCGTGGTTGCAGATGATCTATTGCGCTCAGTACTCGCCCTCACTGGCGTGCGAGTCACGGTGCTTGGCCACACGAGGTGGGCCAGTGTCGGAATAATCTCTGAACCAAATGCGCATCCTGTTACAAGCGAAGAACTGGACCGAGCAACAGACAATGTCTCAGTCGCAGTGCTCAACGGCGATGTCGATAATCATGCAGATCTCAAAGTTCGTCACTCCTTAAAGTTTGCCGAACCCATCACCACGGATGCCAAGGTGATTCCGGCACTTGTGAATCGTTTTTGTGCTGCCGGTGAAACAACAACAGATGCCTTCAGACATGCAGTGTCATCATTTGAAGGATCAGTTGCAATCGGACTCTGCACTGCTGATAATCCAGGCAATTTGTTATTCGCACTTCATGGCAGTGGTCAAGGGCTCTGTATCGGTCTTGCCGAGGATCGATTTATCGTGGCGAGTGAGCCATACGGAATCGTTGAAGAAACCTTGTCATATATCCGCATGGATGGTGAGGCGCTAGCACACAGCGATCAACCTTCTAGTCGCGGGCAGATCATGGTCTTAGATGCCAATAGTGCTGGCACAGTTGCAGGCGCGTCCATGATTGCCTATGACGGCACAGAACTTCCAATCACCGATGCCGTAGTAATGACTGCAGAGGTCACCACTCGCGACATTGATCGTGGCGACGCACCCCACTTCTTGCTCAAAGAAATAATGGAAGCGCCTCAAAGTTTTCATAAGACTCTTCGCGGAAGAATTGATGAAGTTGATTCTTTACTGCGAGCAGACCTTGGGGAGTCGTCGTTCCCCGCTGACATTGCGGCGCGACTAGCGAGTGGCTCGTTGGGTCGAATTCGCATCATTGGTCAAGGAACAGCGGCAGTAGCAGGTCAGTCCATGGTGGGTGTATTGAATACTCTCTGCGGTGGTGCAATCCAAGTTGCCGCGATGACCGCTACAGAACTTTCTGGATTTTCTATGCAGGCAGATATGAGTGACATGTTGGTTGTTGCCGTGAGCCAGAGCGGCACGACAACAGATACAAACCGAACAGTCGACCTCTTGGCAACACGTGGCGCATCAATCATCAGCATCGTCAATAGGCGCGGCAGCGAACTAGCCAACAAATCACACGGCGTGTTGTATACGTCTGATGGCCGCGACGTAGAAATGAGTGTGGCGAGCACGAAGGCGTTTTACGCTCAAGTTGCTGCAGGCTCGTTGTTGTCGTGTGCCATTGCAGAGGCCGCCAATTTGGGCACTGCCGAGAAGCGACATCAAATCATTGAGTCGCTGCGTTTGATGCCAGATGCAATGCAAAAAGTCATCACTTCTCGACCCGCGATTGCTGCTGCAGCACATCAGTTCGCTCCATCTCGACGTTACTGGGCAGTGGTGGGCAACGGACCCAATACAGTCGCCGCGCACGAAGTCAGAATCAAACTCTCAGAGTTGTGCTACAAGTCAATTTCATGTGATGTTACAGAAGATAAAAAACACATCGACCTGAGTTGCGAGCCACTGATTTTGGTGTGTGCGGCAGGACTCGGAGACGGCACCGCAAGCGATGTTGCCAAAGAAGTCGCAATCTATAAGGCACACAAAGCGATTCCGATTGTGGTTGCCACAGAAGGAGAAACCCGTTTTGACGCAGCCGCCGCACTGCTAACAGTTCCGGCCGTTGACCCCGCCCTGGCGTTTATTTTGTCTGCCATGGTTGGTCACATCTTTGGATACGAAGCAGCACTAGCGATTGACAAACTTGGTTTGCCATTGCGTGAGGCCCGCGAAGTTATTGAGCATGTTGTTGAGCGCGGTGCTACCGGTGACGTAGCTCTTCGTCGCGTGAGGGATGGCATGGTGCTTCCGGCGCAACATTTCTTTGCTGCGTTGCAAACAGGTCAATATGATGGCAATCTCGAAGCCTCGACGGCAGTGCGAATTGTTAATCTTTTACGCACAGTAATTGCATCTGATCCGCTCGAGCAATACCAGCGCGACACCGGACGCCTTGCATCACCAGAAGTGTTGCTAGACGATCTCATCGCCGCCCTGACGCGCGGAATCGACGAACTCACTCGGCCGATTGATGCCATCAAACATCAGGCCAAGACAGTGACCGTGGGTATTTCGCGCAGTGAAGAAGGACTCCTTGATCGCGAACTCGTCAAGCAGACACTTGCTGCTGGTGCAGCGCGCGATCGTTTGTCTTACAAGACGCTCAAAGTGTTGGCAGATCTTGATGCCGCTGTTGCCTCTGTGGTGGGGTTCACCCGTTATCGCATTGAAGGTGACATCGCCGATGGGGTTGCAACGATTTCAATTATCGATCGTGGCGGACTTGCACGTGATCTTGCTTCTCGTGTTGATCGCAACAACGCTCTCGTTGGTACTAAACGGCGTGTGTCAAGTGAGCAAGAAGTTCTTGTGGCTCGTGGTCGCAGCGATGGCCGCACCGTGATCTTGGTGCCCGAGATCAAAGGTTCTCAAACAACGGGCCTTACATTGCTTCACGTCGTTTTTCACAAAAATTTGCCGGCAACAACAGTGCGGCATGTATTGCAGGGATACGACCACCGATACGACCGACTCGTGGACTGGGTGACAGAAACGGAAGGTTCGTTCCGTCAAGATCGTTTGGCTGAGATTGATGTCGCTGATTTGTTGATTCTCCCAGTTTCAGAAACAGCCAATTACTGGCGAACAAAGTAGTTGACAATGTTGGGCATCGGAATCGACGCTGTCGATATTGCGAGATTTCGTCTGATGTTGCAGCGCCGCCCAGAACTACAGCAGCGTCTTTTTACTCCAGCGGAGTGCGCTGATCTTGCGCAACGCTCTGATGCGACAGCATCGCTGGCGGCCAGATTTGCAGTCCGCGAAGCAACAATGAAATCTCTCGGAGTCGGACTAGGTGCGTTTGATTTTCATGACGTCAGCGTTCACAACCTGGACGGTGGCGCACCAAGACTGCTCGTCGTGGGGCGTGCAGCAGAAATTGCAAAGCGCATGGGCGTCACTGACTGGCGCGTATCAATAAGTCACACCGAGACATTGGCGATGGCTGTCGTGGCTGCGTTGTGATTGCAGTTGTCACGCCCGAACAAATGAGACTGGCAGACGCAGCAACGATTGTTGCGCTTGGTGGTCGCTCGGATGTGCTCATCGATAGGGCTGGTGCTGCCGTTGCTCATGTTGCTATCAAAATGATGGGTGGCGGCTATGGCAAGCGTGTCGTCGTGATTTGTGGCAAAGGTGACAACGGCAATGATGGGCGAGTGGCTGCACAACGCTTGCGTCAACGCGGAGCCCAAGTTCGCGAACTGGATGCCACTGCTGCTGCTGAAGTTTTTATTGATTCACGAACGGCTGATTTAGTGATCGACGCGGCATACGGAATTGGTTTTCACGGAACTTGGCAACCGCCCATCGTGTTTGATGTTCCCGTCTTGGCAGTCGATCTACCAAGTGGACTCAATCCGATGACCGGAAAAACTCAGGGAGCAGTGCTCGTTGCTCACACGACGGTGACATTTGCTGCTCTCAAACCATGTCATGTATTAGGCGATGGTCCAACAATATGTGGAGTGATCGAACTAGCAGATATCGGTGTTGACATTTTAGACCACTGTGCGGATGTTGATATTTATGTTGTCGAGCCAAGCGATGTTGCATCGTGGCTCACTCCGCGAGAGCATGATGCACATAAGTGGAACAACGGTGTTCGCGTCCTTGCTGGGAGCAAAGGAATGACAGGGGCTGCGTCATTAGTGTGTGCGGCTGCCATGCGCGCAGGTGCCGGCATTGTGCACGCGTCGTTGCGTGATGATGCAGCACTTGATGCTGCGTTGCCCACAGAGGTTGTGCAACGACGTCTTCCTGACTCGGGATGGGCCGATTTTATTGCAAGCGATCTTGGGCGTTTTAAGTCGTTGGTCATCGGACCAGGACTCGGACGTGGTGATGATGTGTCTGGTGAGGTGCGAGCAGTGTTGGCAGTTGCTGATATTGCGACGGTGATTGATGGGGATGGTTTGATAGCAGCAATCGATGCACACAATTCATCCACAGTGATCGCCAAGCGCCAGGCACCAACAATTCTGACCCCGCACGACGGAGAATTTGCAGCACTCGGCGGAGACACGGAGTCTGCTGATCGCATCGGCGCAACGCGGGATCTGGCTGTCAAGATGGACTGCACTGTCTTGCGCAAAGGACCCACCACGATCATCACATCAGCGAGCGGCCCAACATTTTTAGTAGTGGCTGGTGATAACCGCCTCGCCACTGCCGGAAGCGGTGACGTGTTATCGGGAGTAATCGGTGCTCTCTTGGCGCGTGGACTCGAGCCACTCGCGGCTGCCGCAGGCGGTGCACTGATTCATGCATTGGCTGGTCAGATGTCTCCGATTGAAGGCACACTTGCTCGTGATATTGCTGGCAGTATTTCTGATGTGTTATCTGAACTTGTGAGCCCACGATGACTGATTTTTCGCAACGGTGGGCGTGGGCCGACATCAACCTCGGGTTGATTCAACACAACACGGCAGTCATCGCACAAAGAATTGCCCCAACAGAACTATGGGCGGTGGTCAAGGCTGGCGCATACGGACATGGTGCAGTGCAGGTGTCTCGGGCAGCGCTCTCAGCAGGCGCAACCGGTCTGTGCGTAGCGCTCGTAGAAGAAGCCATTGCTCTGCGTGCGGGCGGAATCTCTGCACCTATTTTATTATTAAGCGAACAACCCGCATCGCAAGCACATGACATTGTGTCGCACGATCTTGTCGCCACTGTCTCAACTGTGATTGGTGCGAATGCTATTGCCACTGCAGCGGCACAAGTTGGTCAGGTCGCAAGTGTGCACATGAAGATTGATACCGGAATGCATCGCGTTGGGGTTGCTCCATCTGAAGCACTTGCACTCGCGCAGTACATCGGATCAACTGAGTCGTTGCGCCTAGATGGCATCTGGACACATTTTGCGGTTGCCGACACACCAGCACACGTAGCCAACGCTGCACAATTGAAATTATTTACTGACACCCTTGACATGCTGGCATCACACGGCATCACTGCACCATGTATTCATGCTGCGAACAGCGCTGCAGCGCTCACTGTTCCAGACTCACGCTTCTCGATGGCCCGCATCGGCATTGCTTTGTACGGATTATTGCCAGGTCCTGATGTTCGTGATGCGTGTTCTGGACTGATTCCGGTGATGTCTTTGCGTTCGCGCGTATCTGCTCTGCGCTGGATTGAGGCTGGCGATGCAGTGTCGTACGGATTACGTCGACCAGTCCTTTCCAAAAGTTTGATTGCCACAATTCCAGTCGGATATGCCGACGGAGTACCCCGTCGATTATGGGAGTCACAGACGTCCGTGCTGATTAATGGGATGCCACGTGAAATATGTGGAACGGTGTCAATGGATCAACTGATGGTGAACTGTGGCAGTGATAGTTCTGTCGCAATCGGTGACGAAGTTGTGTTGTTTGGCACGCAAGGTGAACACACAGTCACTGCAGACGACTGGGCTGCTCGTTGTGGCACCATCGGATACGAAATCGTATGCGGAATAAGTGCCCGCATACATCGGCGGTATGTGTGATTGCTTTGTGTTCACGTTCTGTGCACGACACCCATGCAATTGCGGGCGTTCTGGCGGGTCTAGCTCGACCATCTGATGTCATTATTTTGGCTGGCGATATGGGAGCAGGCAAAACTGCTTTTGCAGTCGGCTTTGCTCAACATCTGGGTGTGAGTGACGACGAGATGGTGGCGTCACCAACATTTACGCTCGTACATACGCATGACTCTGGACGTCTGCCCTTATTGCATGCCGATGTGTATCGCCTGAATCATGTTGGAGAAGTATCAGATCTTGGATTACTCGAACAAGCAGACATGGGTCGAGTAGTGCTTGTCGAATGGGGAAACGTTGTTGCTGATGTACTCGGAGATGTGTTGACTGTAGAACTGATGCCTCTTGACGATGATGAAAATGGGCGCAATGTCTTAATCACCTCTACGGGGCAAGCCTGGGCCACGCGCTGGAAACAACTCGAGCGCGAACTCACTGCATGGGATGAACTTGCATGTTGATTTTGGGAATCGAAACAGCAGTAGAGCATGTCAGCGTGGCACTTGCTGATCACCGTGGGATACTTGCGACAAGTTCGTTGGCAAGTGATCGGCGCCATGCCGAATCACTCGTTCCAATGATTCAGTTTGTGTGCGCGCAAGCCGGCATCAACACAGCAGAACTTGATGCAATTGCCGTCGATACTGGACCAGGGTTATTCACAGGAATGCGCGTAGGTATTGCCACAGCTCAAGCAATGGCATGGGCTTTAGATATTCCGATTATCCCTGTGTGCAGTCTTGATGTTGTGGCGCAACGAGTGACGCGCTGTGACGACATGATCGCCGTGGCACTTGATGCGCGCCGCGGCGAGGTGTATTGGGCGTTGTATCGCCCCACTAGTGATACGTCACCTATCGTGCAACCACTCACCGAACCTGTTGTCACTACGCCCGACGACCTTGTCGCGCTGTTGCACGAGCGTGCCCAAATGGTGGTGTGTGTAGGTTCAGGTATTGAGCGATACAAAGAAATGATCGAGAGTGTTTCGTCTGCTCAATGTGCCGGCCCCGCCTATGCCCAACCACGTGCACAAGAATTATTAGCGATAGCAACCCAACGAGCAATTCGAGAAGAATGGGTGTCAGCGAGCGAGATTGAAGCAATGTATCTGCGAGTGCCAGACGCTGAAATTAATTGGGCGACTAGACAGTCAGCACAGGATCACTGACATGAGAGTGATGCGCAATTCCGCAATTAATGAACTAACGATTGAACAAATGCGTCGGCGCCACTTGCGGCGAGTCATGCAAATAGAAGAGCAGGTCTATCCGCGCCCCTGGTCACACAACACATTTGTAACCGAGATCGCGCAAATGCGCAGTGGTGCTCGGTATTACATGACTGCCTATGTTGGTGACACCCTGGTCGGATACGCCGGCATGTTATTTAGCGACCAAGATGCACATGTCACTAATATCGCTGTTGATCCAGAGTGGCAACAGCGCGGTGTTGCTACAGAACTCATGCTCGATGTTGGTTTTATCGCCCGTGATCGTCAATGCGACGCGCTCACACTTGAGGTGCGCCACACCAACACGGCGGCACAAGAGCTGTATCGGCGTTTCGGATTTGTGCCAGCAGGTGTTCGTAAAAAATATTATGAAAATCGTGATGATGCTTTGATTATGTGGCGACACGGTGTTCAAACAGAAGAATTCGAACAGCGATTGCGGTTTATTCAAGCAGGTCGATCATGACCACGCTCGCTACTCCAGACACAGTCATTCTCGGAATCGAGACAAGTTGTGATGAGACGGCAGCCGCTGTTGTGTTGGGCGGCAACGACATCTTGTCATCAGTAGTAAGTAGTCAAATCGACATCCATGCTCGTTTTGGTGGCGTGGTGCCAGAGGTCGCAAGTCGCGCTCATCTCGAATCAATTATTCCTGTCATACAAGAAGCAGTGCACTCAGCAGGTATTGATCCATCCCGAATCGATGCCGTCGCAGCCACGGTGGGGCCCGGATTAATTGGCGCATTACTCGTCGGCGTGTCCGCTGCTAAGGCACTTGCTTTGGTATGGGACAAGCCGTTCGTTGGAGTCAATCACATGGAGGCGCATTTATACGCCGGACTTCTTGACGACCCAACGCTGGAGTTTCCTCTCGTTGTGTTGTTGGTATCGGGTGGTCACACAATGTTGGTCGAAATGATTGGTCACGGAACGTATCGCCTATTAGGACGAACAATCGATGATGCAGCGGGTGAAGCGTATGACAAGGTGGCTCGGTACTTAGATCTTGGATACCCGGGTGGACCAGCAATCGATGCAGCAGCAGAGCTCGGAAACCCAGAAGCAATAAACTTTCCGCGGGCAATGATGCATGACGGTCTCAACTTTTCTTTCAGTGGACTCAAAACTTCGGTCATCAACTACGTGCGCAAGAATCCTGATGTCTCTAATATCGATGTTGCTGCATCATTTCAAGCCGCTGTTGTTGATGTATTGGTCGCTAAGACAATCATGGCTGCTCAACAAGTAGGTGCAGTGGGTGTTGTTCTCGGTGGCGGTGTTGCCGCCAATTCTCGTTTGCGTGCACAGTTGCAAAGCCAGGGACAACTCAATGGTTTTCGGGTGGCAGTTCCAAGTCGAGCAATGTGCACCGACAACGCGGCCATGATTGCGGCAGCCGCATGGCATCGCCTCGGTTCAGACGGTCCAACAGATATGTCTGTTGGGGCGAATCCCAATCTTGCACTTCCGGTGGTGGCATGACAGTTTCAGTTCCGCTACAAATACCACTTGTCCTTGGCACGCGCGTGGTGTCTCCACCAATCGTGCTTGCTCCCATGGCCGGAGTCACTAACGCACCTTTTCGTAGTTTGTGTCGCTCGTTTGGGCCTGGTCTTGTTTATGTCAATGAAATGGTGATGGCGGCTGCGCTGATCCATGGCAATGCCAAAACAAAACGCATGGTCACATTTTCAGCCGATGAAGATTTTCGCAGTTTGCAGATTTACGGCAGCGATCCAGATTTTGTCGCCAAGGCTGTGCGTCGGCTCTGTGAAAACGACGAAGTTGATCATATTGACATGAACTTTGGTTGTCCTGCTCAAAAAGTCACTCGCAAAGGTGGTGGTGCGGCAGTTCCAGTGAAGAAAAATCTGCTGCGAGCCATCATGGCTGCAGCCGTGCATGAAGCATCGCGATTTAATATTCCGGTCACCTGTAAATTTCGGATCGGAATCAACGATGAGATCACGACATACATTGATACAGGTTTGATTGCCCAAGACGAAGGCATTGCCGCCATCGCACTGCATGCACGCACTGCCGAACAGCATTATGCAGGTCACGCACGATGGGGCGCAATCGCCAACCTCAAACGTGAGGTCACTCGCATCCCTGTTCTGGGAAACGGAGACATCTGGGAAGCAACTGATGCCATTGAAATGATGCGTCAAACACAATGTGATGGCGTGGTCATCGGGCGGGGTTGTTTGGGAAAACCGTGGTTGTTCAGAGACCTTGTCGATGTTTTTGCTGGACGTGAGATTCAGCCAACTCCACACTTAGGTTTTGTTACTGATGTGATGCTGCAGCACGCAGACGCATTATGCATTCATCAAGGAGTCGAATCTGGTATTCGCAGTTTTCGAAAGCACACGGGTTGGTATCTCACGGGGTATCCGGTTGGTTCAGATATTCGTCGGCGTATGTCAATGGTGTCGTCAGTTGCAGAGCTAACAACACTGAGTGCTGAGCTTGATCCGACACTCGAGATTGTTACAGGCGGCGAACGCATTGCCCGTGGAC
Source organism: Acidimicrobiaceae bacterium (assembly GCA_947488685.1). GTDB lineage: Bacteria > Actinomycetota > Acidimicrobiia > Acidimicrobiales > Ilumatobacteraceae > UBA2093. The sequence goes on from CANLAH010000002.1 coordinate 28,764, forward strand.
ACACCAATGGTCCGATCCGAGTTGTGTTACCTGAAGGATTTCTTGATACTGCAGACGACCTAGTTCCGCCTGCTGATGCTCATGTCACCACATTGAGCGGAGGATGACTTCTTCAGCACAGGCATTGGTGTTGGCATCGCGGTCGCCGCGCCGCCTTGAGTTATTGCGCCGTATTGGCATCGAGCCCATCGTGTGTCCTGCTGATATTGATGAGTCACCATTTTTCAACGAAGTTCCGATTGCATATGTCAGTCGTGTTTCCAAGAGCAAAGCAGAAACAGTTGCGCGTCAATTTGTCAACGAGATTGTTTTGGCAGCAGACACCACAGTCGAACTCGACGGCGTGATCTTTGGTCAACCTGTCGACGACAACGATGCCCGACGCATGCTGCGTGCGTTAAGTGCCAAGACACATCGTGTGCATACTGCCGTCAGTGTGCTGCGACCAGGGGCGGCCATGCGCACGGTGGTGGTGACCTCACACATCACGTTTGTGACCCTCAACTCACACCTCATCGAATGGTATGTAGCCACCGGCGAACCTTGGGGCAAGGCAGGTGCCTATGCAGTTCAGGGATCCGGGGGAGTTCTGGTGAAACATGTTCAAGGCTCACTCAGCAACGTGGTGGGCCTGCCGCTTCGTGAAGTCGCAGATGTGCTTCGTCTCAAGGGTCCGGGGCATAAATATCGCCCGTGAGAAGCCCTCGGGGCGGTTGCTAACGCGCCGTGGGTCGGTATCATTAGCAATCGCACTCGCCGAGTGCTAATCCCCGGGTCGAATCCCGATCAGGGGAAAACCGCTCTTTTCGGAGGAACACCATGAATTGGAAGCCACTTGATGACCGTATTGTCGTGAAGCCAAATGAGGCCGAGCAGACCACTGCTTCGGGTCTTGTTATTCCCGACACTGCAAAAGAAAAGCCACAGCAGGGCACAGTGCTCGCAGTTGGTCCTGGTCGCTGGAGCGACTCAGAGGGCAAGCATTTCGCATTGTCAATCAAAGTTGGTGACGTTGTCCTGTACAGCAAGTACGGCGGCACCGAAGTCACCGATGGTGGCGATGACCTTCTTATTCTCACAAGCCGCGACGTTCTTGCCATTGTTGGCAAGTAGTCCATTTAGTACCAAGAAAGAACACACATGGCAAAGCAACTGAAATTTGGCGACGAAGCACGTCGCGCACTCGAAGCAGGCGTCAACAAACTCGCCGACACAGTCAAAGTCACACTCGGACCTAAGGGTCGAAATGTTGTGCTCGACAAAAAGTTTGGTGCACCAACCATTACAAACGACGGTGTGTCAATCGCTAAAGAAGTAGAACTTGACGATCCATTCGAAAACATGGGTGCGCAGTTGGTCAAAGAAGTTGCTACCAAGACAAACGATGTCGCCGGTGACGGAACAACGACTGCAACTGTGTTGGCCCAAGCAATCGTGCTGCAAGGCATGCGCAATGTGGCCGCTGGTGCAAACCCAATGGGCCTCAAGCGCGGAATCGAAAAAGCCGTTGCTGCAGCCGTCGAGTCAATCAAGGGACAAGCCAAAGAAGTAGACGACAAGAGCGATATCGCCAACGTTGCAACTATTTCTGCTGCTGATGCTTCAATCGGTGGAGTCATTGCTGATGCCATCGACAAGGTGGGCAAAGATGGCGTTGTCACTGTCGAAGAGAGCAACACCTTTGGTATCGAACTTGAGTTCACCGAGGGAATGCAGTTCGATAAGGGCTACTCGTCTCCATACTTCGTTACAGATCCAGAGCGTCAAGAAGCAGTTCTTGAAGATCCATACATCTTGTACAACGCCGGAAAAATCTCTTCTGTTCAGCAGATGTTGCCAGTGCTCGAAGCAGTCATGAAGACTGGTCGCTCGCTGTTGATCATCGCCGAAGACGTCGAAGGTGAAGCACTTGCTACTTTGGTTGTCAATAAAATCCGCGGAACCTTCAATGCAGCAGCAGTGAAGGCACCAGGGTTTGGCGATCGCCGCAAAGCGATGATGCAAGACATGGCAGTTCTCACTGGTGGCCAAGTCATCAGCGAAGAAGTTGGTCTGAAGCTCGAAAACGCAACACTCGATCTTTTGGGACGTGCAAAGCGCATCATCATCACTAAGGACAACACCACCATCGTTGATGGCGCTGGTGACAAGTCCGAAGTCGAAGGTCGCATCAATCAGATCAAGACCGAAATCGACAATACCGACAGTGACTGGGACCGTGAAAAACTACAAGAGCGTCTTGCCAAATTGGCTGGCGGTGTTGCAGTTATCAAGGTCGGCGCAGCAACTGAGGTAGAACTCAAAGAAAAGAAGCACCGTATTGAAGACGCTGTTTCAGCGACTCGTGCAGCCATCGAAGAAGGTGTTGTTGCTGGTGGCGGAACCGCATTGTTGCGTGCCCGTCCAGCCGTTGCAAAAGTTGTTGAGAGCCTTTCTGGCGACGAAGCAACTGGTGCTCGCACCGTGTATGACGCACTCACAGCGCCAGCCAAAGCAATTGCCGACAATGCCGGTCTCGAAGGTGCTGTCGTTGTGCAGCACGTCGAAAACGAAAAAGGTTCAATGGGCCTCAATGCAGCCACTGGTGAATATGTCGATCTGGTCAAGGCCGGAATCATCGACCCAGCCAAAGTCACTCGTGCAGCGTTGCAAAACGCTGCGTCGATTGCGGCTTTGGTGCTCACTACTGAGTGTCTCGTGGCTGACAAGCCAGAAAAGAATGCAGCACCAATGGGTGGTGGCGGTGGCGGAATGCCCGGCATGGGGATGATGTAATACATCGTTTCCCACTCTGATGTACCCCTCGACGATGGCTCGGACCGCAAGGTTCGAGCCATCGGTATATCTTGGCTCAAGTGTTGACACCAACAACGGGTATCAGTCGTTGATCGTCGGTACGCTCAAGCTATGCCTTTTGATCGACCTGCTCCTGACCTTGCCAAAGTAATTGCCGCATGGGAGGCCTGGGAAAAAGGTGAAGAAACGCCTGGTCGCGTGCTCACAAATATGAAAACTGCTGGTCTTGCAGAAGTATTCAAAGAACTCGTTGCAACCGGTTGGGTTCCAACAGTCCCCACTGCATGAGTCGTCGCGCTGGCGGCAACCAAATTATTCCCCGACCAGAGACATGGCGTCTGGGTACTTCGACACCGTGGGAAAATCGCGATCTTGGTGTGCTCTCAGATTTTGATGAAGTAACTGCGCGTCTGACTCGTGTGCTTGAGGCTTACGAGCCCGCAATATATGACGAATATATAAATGCGGCAGATGCCAAACCATCCGCAGTCTTAGTGGCACTTTTGCCCCACGAATCAGATGTGCATGTGTTGCTCACGCGCCGTGCTCAGCATTTAAATAATCACAAAGGGGAAGTCTCTTTTCCGGGGGGACGTCTTGAGCGCGGAGAGACACCCCAACAGGCTGCCTTGCGCGAAGCCTACGAAGAAGTATCGCTTGCGCCAAGCGCTGTCACTGTTGTGGGATCTCTTGACACCATCTCGACATTTGTCAGCAAAAGTATTATTTCTCCGATCGTTGGGTTCATTCCTCCATCTCTGACGCTTGCACCTGACTCAGGTGAAGTTGCACGCATCTTCACCGTGTCGCTGCAAGATCTTGTGCGCCCTGATACATACCGCAACGAGTGGTGGCTCACACCACGCGGAGAAATCAATATCCATTTCTTTGAACTTGACGACGAAACAGTGTGGGGTGCAACTGGTCGGATGCTGACGCAACTGCTCGACATTATTACGCGTGGGGAATGATCAGATTCCCGCGTAAGTGCGCACCGTTCTGTAGAAAATATTGGCCCATGCTGTGCATGTCAGATGATCTAATCGCGGTCGCGTTCGACATGCATCGTGCATGTCAACACTGAACCTGTCGTCTATGCGTCGCCGCAATGGTTCGGTCCAGTAGATGCCACTATCGATGCGCTTGTAGTTGCGATATGCAAAATCATGGCGACGACATGACGACGTAAAATCAAATGTGCGGCCCGTGGACCGAATCACTGGCGCAGAACAACCATCTGATTTCCAGTCGAGTGTTCGATTGCGAGCAGGTGATGATGCGATATCAATAAAGCGTTTCAGCGGCGTGGCAAAGACCAGCGTGTCAACGATTGCTTTGGGCGATGCCAATGGCGGAGATGGAGTAAATGGAATCAACGGAGAGACCAGTACGCCCGTGGTCACGACGAGTGCACGCAATACATTGAACATGCGACCCCCTTTTGTCAGGGGTATGTGTGCAAGAGGTCAGTCCAGGAGGCGACGCAAGATGTGAACCATTTCAATGGCTCCGAGGGCTGCTTCGTCCCCTTTATTATCAAGACCTGGTCCGCTGCGATCGATCGCTTGTTGTTCGTTCTCCACAGTGAGCACTCCAAACATGATGGGGATTCCTGTAGTCAGTTGAGCATCTTGGATGCCACGGGCGGCTTGACCTGCAACAAAATCAAAGTGTGCAGTGTCTCCGCGGATGACTGCTCCTAAGCAAATGACCGCATCAACTTTTGCGCTCTCGGCCAATGTGAGCGCGGCGAGCGGTACTTCAAAAGCACCCGGAACCCAAATCTCGATGATGTCAGAGTCAGCAACACCTACGCGTGCAAGTGCGCGCAAGGCACCATCTCGCAAGGCAACCACAATGTGATCATTGAAGCGCGCAGCAATAATGCCAACGCGGATGCCGGCACCGTTGACGTCTGGTGGGGATGCGCTTGCTCCAGTACGAGTCATTTTTCTCCCTCTCCGTCTTTGAGATCGATCGTGTGTCCCATTCGCTCACGCTTTGTACGCAAGTATGCCTCGTTCTCGGGCGTTGGTTCTGTGTGCAGTGGTACGCGTTCGACGACGGACAAACCATAGCCACCTAGACCGCCGTATTTGGCTGGGTTATTTGTCATTAGTCGAATCTTGTGCACGCCAAGATCAGCCAAAATCTGAGCACCTATTCCGTATTCACGGCTGTCAATCGGCAAGCCCAACTCCAGATTGGCATCCACAGTGTCAAACCCTTGGTCCTGCAATGAATACGCCCGAATCTTGTGTCCGATTCCGATGCCGCGACCTTCGTGTCCGCGCAAGTACACCACAACTCCATGACCGGTGTCTCCGATAAGTTGCATGGCGGCGGCAAGTTGTGGACCACAGTCGCAACGACGAGAAGCAAAGACGTCGCCCGTGAGACACTCGCTGTGAACGCGCACCAAAACTGGCGTGTCACTAGAAACAGTGCCTTTGACAAATGCCAAATGTTCGACTTGGTCAATAGTGCTGCGGTATGCGACGCAGTTGAATGTTCCAAAGACTGTTGGTACTGAAGCCTCACCCATACGCTCAACAAGGCGTTCATGATGGCGGCGGTATTCAATCAACTGGGCAATTGATGACAATAATAAACCATGCTCTGCACAAAACTTTCGTAAGTCTGGCAAGCGCATCATCGTGCCATCATCGTTTTGTATTTCACAGATCACGCCGGCAGGTTCGCAGCCAGCCAAGCGCGCTAGGTCGACTGCTGCTTCGGTATGACCAGCACGCTTCAGAACTCCACCTTGGCGCGCACGCAACGGAAAGATGTGCCCTGGTCGCGCGAACTCAGCGAACCCGACGAGCTGATTTGCCAAGCCGCGCGCCGTGGCTGCGCGATCTGCAGCACTGATTCCGGTTGTCGTGCCATGAATAACGTCAACTGTGTCGGTGAACGCTGTGCGTTGGCTCTCTGTATTTTGATCAACCATCAACGGCAAGCGCAAATCATTGCAACGCTCTTCTGTGAGCGGAACACACACCACTCCAGTGGAGTAGCGAACAATAAATGCCAACTTTTCGGGCGTAGCGAACTCCGCCGCCATGATGAAGTCGCCCTCATTCTCACGGTCTTCGTCGTCAACCATGACAACGATTTCTCCGCGAGCAATTGCCGCAATGACATCTTCGATAGGGGACAATGGGGTGTCAGTCATGACGCTCCAACTTTCTGTTGTTGTGGGGAGAGAATAATTTCTAGATCGCTTCCAAAGACGCCAACTGATGACAACGTGCCACGCCACATCTGAGAGGCCGTTGTTGCTGGGAGACCATCAAATACAGGAAGTGTGTTGCTATCACCACACACAATCGGGGCAATGTGAAAGATGTATTCGTCGACAAGATTGTGTTCAAAAAATGAGCGTGCCACACGTGGTCCTGCTTCGACCATTGCCACGATCACCCCTTGAGAACCGAGTTCGTCAAGTAGATCAGTTAGTGAGCCGGCCCATTCGTCGCACGGCTGCACCTGCGCGTGCTCTGGCACTGAACCTACATCGGTGACCAACACAATGCGGCGAGGTGACTCACCATCACAGTCGCGCACCGTAAGCAGTGGGTCATCTGTGCGCACTGTGCCCATGCCAGTGATGATGACATCGCTGTCTGCGCGCAATTCATGCACACGAACTCGAGCCTCATCACCAGTAATTCGTTTTTGCCCGTCGGGAAGTGTGGTGCGAGCATCCATTGTGCACGCCATTTTGAGTCGGACAAATGGCCGACCAGTTGTGCGGTGATGTATGTATGGTCGCAATTGCGTTGTGATCTCGTCTGCACACACGTCGCGCACAACCGCAATGCCAGCAGATTCAAGTTGTGCAAATCCACGACCAGCAACTCGTGGGTCTGGATCTTGGATCCCTGAGACAACCGTGCTGATCCCTGCATCAATGATTGCTGTTGTGCACGCACCGGTTCGGCCAATATGTGAGCACGGCTCAAGTGTTGAATAAAGCGTTGCGCCGTTCGTTGATGCGAGCGCTGCGAGCGCTGCGTTTAACGCCACTATTTCTGCGTGAGCACCACCAGGAGCAGATGTCGCGCCAGAATAAATTGATCCGTCTTGGCACACCACGACAGCACCCACCCATGGGTTAGGTCGTGCACGATGGCGTGCAGACTCTGCCACGCCCACGGCATGGCGCATATGCGTCTGATGTGTGTTCATATAGCTCCTTGCTCCCATCCGGACTCTCACCGTCGGCCTACAGAATTTCACTGAGTCGGCCCTCGTACCGAAGTACGAGGGTTCGCGGGCTATACCGCCGGTCGGGACTTGCACCCAAACCCTGCAAGGGGTGTATTTATGTCTCTTCAGGCTATGGCGCAAGGTTCTCTAGAGGCAACTTGGAGCGCTAGTTTTGCGTCGTTCGAGAGAATTGAGCGAGCGCGGTTACTCCAAAGAGCACTAGTACGGCGCCGATAACCCGAATTGGTGTGAGATTTTCATCAAGTGCAATGACTCCCACACCGATCGAAACTACTGGTTCGATTGTGCTCAGAACTGCGGCCTCGCCAGGACCAATACGAGAAACTCCTGCAAAAAATAAACCCATTGCCAAAATTGTTGACACCACTGCAGCACCAGTAATTGCAGCCCAACCTGTTGCGTCGTTGGGCATATCAAATCGCTGAATACTCCAGAGAGCAAGATTTGCGACTGCTGCTCCGATCATGACAATCATCAGTGACGTCGGTGCACCCATAATGTGCACAATTCGACTTGAGACCAAAATATATCCCGTGTACCAGATTGCAGCACTGAGCATGAGCAGGATTCCTGTCCAAGAACCAGACTTCACTTGTCCGGCCGTCAGCACTGCTCCAATGACTGTCACGGGTAAGCACAACAGCATTGCGCGCGTTGGAGAGTGTCGAAAAAATATCCAACTCGCCAACACGACAAATACTGGGAACATATAAAAGATGACGGTCGCAAGCGAAATGTCAATGCGCTTCATTCCATAAAGATAAAACGCCGACTGCACTGAGTATCCAAGTGCTCCGAGAAGAAATAGTTGTACGAACAACTTGCGCTCTGGCCATGGTCGAGACGGCCGACGCAGTACATGTCTGCCCGTCATTATGAGAGCCGCAATACTAAAACGAGCAGTCAACATGCCAAGTGGCTCTGCACCGTGGTCATAGGAGACATGGGCAAACCATGGAAGAAGCCCAAATGCAGCGCCGCTGATCAAAATATAGAGCGCACCCATCGCACTGAACGGTAGTTGGCGTAGCGTGACGAGATGGGTTTTGATATTTTGACGGCAGCCCCGCGGGGATTCAATCAGGCTTTCGTGCATCAGAAATCTTCTGCTCAAAACGCAACAGCACTGGTGTGTGTGCATGGGTGGCCAGAAACCAAGCGCATTTTTTGGAAAGTGATTGAGCCTTTTGCTGCCGCTGGATTTGATGTGGTTGTGCCAGACCTGCGTGGAT
>CANLAH010000003.1 GCA_947488685.1 Acidimicrobiaceae bacterium
GTCTCAGCAAGACCGAGTTCCCATGGTGCCCCTGCGTGCTTGAGCGACGTCAATGGCGATGCACCTGTACCGCCGTCATGACCCGAGATCAACACCACGTCTGCTTTGGCTTTGCTGACTCCAGCGGCAACTGTGCCGACCCCAACCTCGGCAACTAGTTTCACGTGAATACGTGCTGCAGGGTTTGAGTTTTTCAAGTCATGAATGAGTTGCTTCAGGTCTTCAATGGAATAAATGTCGTGATGCGGTGGCGGACTAATGAGTCCGACTCCTGGCGTGCTGTGACGCGTCTTTGCGATCCATGGATACACCTTGAATCCAGGTAATTGACCGCCTTCACCAGGTTTTGCGCCTTGTGCCATTTTGATCTGCAAGTCATCAGCATTCACCAAGTACTCACTCGTCACACCAAAGCGACCAGAAGCGACTTGCTTGATTGCACTGCGCTTAGAGTCTCCGTTTGGCATCGGAACAAATCTCTCTGCATCTTCGCCACCCTCGCCTGTATTGCTCTTTGCACCAATACGGTTCATGGCAATAGCAAGCGTCTCGTGTGCTTCTGCTGAGATCGATCCATAACTCATCGCACCTGTTGAGAAGCGCTTGACTATTTCTGAAACTGGTTCTACTTCGTCTATAGATATGACTGGTCGAATATCGGAACGGAACTCAAAGAGTCCGCGCAATGTCGACAAGGTGCGGGCCTGGTCGTCTACAAGAGCGGTGTATTCCTTAAAAATGTCGTACCGCTTCGCGCGAGTCGAGTGTTGCAATCGATAAACCGTGTCAGGGTTGAACAAATGGTGTTCGCCCTCGCGCCGCCACTGATACTCGCCGCCCAGATCCAACTCACGATGAGCACGCAACTCTGGTCGATTTGGATGCGCCATCGCATGCCGTGAAGCGACTTCGCTGGCGATTTCGTTCAGCCCAATCCCGCCCAAACGTGAGACTGTTCCAACGAAAAACTCATCGACAAGTTCTGTCGAAAGGCCAATTGCTTCAAAGATTTGTGCACCCGTGTATGAAGCGACTGTCGATACACCCATTTTCGACATCACTTTTAAGATGCCTTTGCCAGATGCTTTGATGTAATTCGAAACAGCCTTGTGTGGATCCATCTCGCCGAGTGAGTGCAATCCCCGACCATCGTCAGCCGCAACCATCGCTTCAATCGATTCGAACGCAAGATACGGGTTGATTGCACCAGCCCCGTATCCGACCAAAAGAGCCATGTGATGCACTTCTCGCGCATCGCCTGCTTCTACTACGAGACCAACTTGCGTGCGAGTTTTCTCACGAATCAAATGGTGGTGTACTGCACTCGTCAACAGTAACGACGGAATCGGCGCAAACACTTCGTCGCTGTTGCGATCTGAAAGCACAACAATACGTATGCCATCAGTGATGGCAGCAGAAACTTCATCTCGCACACGATTCAATGCCTCGCGCAAGCCTTCTCCGCCGTCTGCGACGCGATACAAACCACTCACCACAATTGATCGCAAATGAGGATGCGTCTTATCGTCGTTGATGTGAATAATCTTTGCTAGATCATCGTTATCTAAAATCGGAAATGGCAGCGATAACTGACGACAACTGTCAGGACCTGGCGCCAGCAGATTGCCTTCTGGTCCCACACTTGTACCGATAGCAGTCACAACTGCTTCACGAATAGCATCAAGCGGTGGGTTCGTCACTTGGGCAAACAACTGCGAAAAATAATCAAAGAGCAATCGAGGTCTCTCCGACAGCACTGCAATCGGAGTATCTGTACCCATTGAGCCAATCGGTTCGGTTCCGGTGCGTGCAGTCGGAGCAATGATGATTTTCAGTTCTTCGTGTGTGTACCCAAACATCTGTTGACGTCGAGTCACGCTGTCGCGACTGTGCACTACATGCTCTCGCGCTGGCAAGTCATCTAGTTCTGTTAGGCCATCCTGTAGCCACTTCTCGTACGGATGTTGTGCCGCCAACTCCATTTTGATTTCATCGTCATCGATAATGCGACCCTGCGCAGTGTCAATCAGCAACATTCGCCCTGGCTGTAGACGGCCTTTTTTGATGACGCGACTTGGCTCAATGTCTAGTACTCCGGTCTCGCTTGCAAGTACCACGAGGCCATCTGACGTCACCCAATACCGTCCAGGTCGCAAGCCGTTGCGATCTAATACCGCGCCAATGAGGGTTCCGTCGGTAAAGGCGATGTCTGCTGGTCCATCCCACGGTTCCATCAATGATGAGTGGAACTTATAAAAAGCGCGCTTGCTCGGATCCATCCGATCATTGTGTTCCCATGCTTCGGGAATCATCATCAGCAACGCATGCGGTAATGAACGACCCGCAAGATGCAATAGTTCGAGCACCTCATCAAAACTTGCGCTGTCGCTCATGCTCGGCGTGCAGATCGGAAACGCCCGATCAAGACCTGGTATCAATTCGCTTTCAAGCAATGCTTCGCGCGTCGCCATCCAGTTACGGTTTCCTTGAACGGTATTGATTTCGCCGTTGTGGGCGATGTACCGATACGGATGCGCGAGCGGCCACGACGGAAACGTGTTTGTGCTGAATCTGCTATGCACTAACACCAAGGCTGACTCAATGCGTTCGTCAGAAAGATCGGGAAAGAACTCTTGCAACTCTGGCGTAGTGAGCATGCCTTTATAAATGAATGTTCGTGCTGACAACGATGCAAAATACGTGCGCATCGCACCAGTCAGTTCATGCTCAATACGTTTGCGCACAATAAACAATTTGCGATCAAGATCAATTCCTGTTGCGCCATCTGGGTCGTCAATAAAATATTGATAGAACGACGGCATCACAGCCAAAGCACTCGCACCCAAACACTTTGGTTCAACAGGAACCTGACGCCATCCCAATGGCCGCAGACCTTCTTCGCGACTGATGCGCTCAACTGTGTCAATCGCTTTGTTCGCGTCTGCTGCACCTGCTGGCAAAAACGCTAACCCCGCGGCATACGCTCCCAACTTGGGTAATGCAAAATCAACGACTCCACGAAAGAACTTGTCCGGAATCTGAAACAGAACTCCGGCGCCATCACCCGTTGCCGCCTCTGCTCCAGTTGCGCCACGATGCTCCATGTTGCACAACGCGCCAAGGCCCAACGACACCAACTCACGACTTTGTGTGCCCGCAATATTGACGACGAACGACACGCCACAAGAGTCGTGCTCAAATCGTGGGTCGTAGAGCCCAGATGCAGGTGGAAGATCGTGATTCATGCGTTGTCCTTATTAACCGGAGAGTCTCAGCCAAAGACTGAGTATGTACCCCCGAGACAACGCTGGCCCGAGCAACCTTCAGACTACAGACACCTCGCCATGCGTGCCAAACTTATTTGCACAATTTCGTGCTGCAGTCCTTGCTGTGGATCGATATAGGGGTTCTTACTTTGGGTCGATGTAGGCCGGTGCGCGTTTTTCAAAGTCGCTCATGACTGCTTCACGTTGGTTGTGGCCGCCAATCATCCGACCAATCGTGCGCCTTTCGGCCTCAAACTGAGCCGCCGCATACTCCACCGTCATGCGATTCAGAAGTTCTTTGGCTCCACGCACCGCATCAGGGCTGCGCTTGCAAATCTCGGCGGCATAGGCAAATGCATCGTCGCGGGGATTCTCAGACAAACGAGTCACAACACCAATTGCATGTGCTTCACGGCCGTCAAAAATGCGGGCGGACAGCACAATGTCTTTCATGACATCAGGACGCACAAGCCCCTGAAGCAAAACAGTTCCTGCACAGTCAGGCACTAATCCCCAATATGTTTCGCGCACGCTGAACTTTGTGTCGGGATGCGCAAAACGAAGATCTGCTCCAAGAGCAATCTGGCAACCCGCGCCGAGTGCGTGTCCGTGCACTGCTGCAACCACTGGCACTGGAACTTCTTGCCACACCCACGCCGCTTGCTGACCAAGATGAGTGATGCGCCCTTCTTGCATGTCGCTGGCTGCTGGTTGCTTGTTATTGGTGTCCTGCTCGCTACCACCCGCCATCGCACCCATTGACGCAAGATCAAGCCCCGCACAAAATGATGCGCCTTCGCCTGACAACACAACGACACGAATCTGTTTGTTGGTCTTGAGCGACTCGCCTGCGTCAACAATTGCCTGAAACTGTTCGCCGTCTAACGCATTGCGCTTATCGGGGCGGTTAAACCGCACATCGGCAATGCCGTCGGAAATAGAGATAGTGACTCTGTTGCTCATCTTGCCAGTATGACAGCCCTTCAGTCATAGTTTCCTGCCGCAGGGCCATGTTGTCCACTGAGCACACAACGTGCCCAGCATGGCAGAATGCACACATGCATTTAAACCTTTCCGCTGATGAAGTCCTAAAAACAATCCGCAGTGTGCGTAAGCGCCTGGATTTTGACCGTCCCGTCGAACGAGAAATCGTAGAAGAATGCCTTGAGTTGGCACTGCAAGCGCCAACAGGTTCGAACAGCCAAGGATGGCACTGGATCGTCATTGAAGATGCAGCCAAAAAGAAGGCTCTTGCAGATATCTACAAGAAGAACTTTGAGATGTACATCAACATGCCAGGGCGTGTGTTCGAAGAGGGTGACATGCGTGCCGCACAAATCGGCGCCGTTCGCAACTCAGCGATGTATTTGTCAGACAACTTTCACAAATCACCATTGATGCTGATCCCTTGCATCGAGGGTCGTCTTGATAACTTGCCGTCGTTTGCGACTGCATCTGCATGGGGTTCACTTCTGCCAGCAGTATGGAGCTTCATGTTGGCATTGCGCGAGCGCGGAATGGGATCAGCATGGACAACAATCCACATGATGAATGGTGGCGAAGAACAGGCTGCGAACCTCCTCGGAATCCCACACGCAAACATTAGTCAGGGCGGACTATTCCCGATTGCCTACACCGTCGGCACCGACTTCAAGCCAGCAAAGCGCTTGCCTGTTTCGTCCGTTTTGCACTGGGATAAGTGGTGACAAACGGTTTCGTAACATATGCGTTGACAGACGGCGTCGCTGTCATCACGATGGACGACGGCAAAGCAAATGCGCTGTCGCTCGACATGCAAAATGCAATTAACTCAGCGCTCGATCAAGCCCAAAGCGACAACGCAACTGTTGTATTAACGGGCAGATCCGGAATCTTGTCTGCAGGCTTTGACTTAAAAACTCTCGCACGCGGCGGTGACGATGCAACCGCAATGCTCAACGGTGGCCTTGAGTTGTCACTTCGGATGCTGAATTTTCCTACCCCAATAGTTATCGCGTGTAGCGGACACGCCATCGCAATGGGAGTGTTCTTGCTCTTATCGGGTGACTACCGCATCGGAATCGCAGGTAACTACAAGTACACGGCAAACGAAGTTGCAATCGGAATGACCATGCCTTTCTCGGCGATTGAAATCATGCGTCAACGATTGACGCCGTCGGCAATGAATCGCGCGGTATTGCTTGCCGAAGTTTTTACCCCAAACAATGCCATTGAGACAGGTTTTCTTGACCTTGTTGTTGACGAGGCTGACCTGATGAGTGCGGCAATGACCTTTGCGGCATCCACATCAGGACTGAACGCCGCAGCCCACTCGGCAAGCAAGAAGCGCATGCGAGCAAATGCCATCAATGACATCACTGCAGGGCTTGCTCTCGACTACGCCGGTTGGCGCAAACAATTCGCCGTTAAACAGGACTAGTCGACAAGCCGCAAACCCGATGGAGCAATCGACGGTTGCGCATACGGAAGATCAACAACAAACTCTGTTCGGTGCCCCGGAAACACGTGCCGCGAGACCAGCACAACTTGGCCACTGGTCGTAGACGTAATGCGTTCGCATCGTAAGACAGGTGAACCTAGCGGAATATGAAGTAACTCCGCCTCTGCGGTGTTGGCCGCGTCAGCGCCAATTGTTTGTGATGCACCGCTCAATGGAACTTCAAGTAATTCATAAAACGGAGATCGCTCAACATCGGCGCGTGACAAATGCTGAGCGAGATCTGCAGGACACCAAACAGTGACCAATGCAAATGGTTCTCCGTCGGCGGTATTGAGTCGACTCACTCGCAAGACGTGGGGTGTTGCCAGCACAAGAGCAATGTCACGTGGCGCTTTTTCAAAAACGAATTCCAGAATTCGCCGCTCAGGCTGCATGCCACTGTCGCGCATTTGATCTTCGATGGTGGCCAAGCGACCAAGTGGCTGGCGCACCTGCTTGCCTGCGACAAACCATCCAAATCCTTGGCGAGCATCAACAAGACCTTCGTCGCGCAAGATTTCAAGAGCCTTACGAATCGTGACCCGACTCACACCAAACTCCGCTGACATTTCTGATTCGCTCGGTAAAACTCGACCAGCCGCATATGCCCCAGATGACACGCGCATGCGAAGTTCGTCCGCGATTCCGTGATAGCGAATTGTCCTCACGCTTGTATTCTACCCACACTTGTATTAGAGTTGTATACATAGGACACACCCACAGAATCGAGACATTATGGCCGTAACAGCTGGTACCCCCCAAGAACTTGTCGATCGTGTCTACGCGTCACTTCCGAGCAACTCTGCGCTTGGCCGCACGAGACTCGGGCGTCCGCTCACTCTGACGGAAAAGATTTTAATCAACCACCTTGTCGAGCCAACAACACAAGAGATGGAGCGTGGCCGCAGTTATGCAGACTTTGCGCCTGACCGTGTGGCAATGCAAGACGCAACGGCACAGATGGCGTTATTGCAATTCATGACTGCAGGTTTGGCAACAACATCTGTACCAAGCACGGTTCATTGTGATCATTTGATTTTGGCAAAGACGGGCGCCAAACTCGACCTGCAAGTTGCCAACGACTCCAACCGTGAGGTGTATGACTTCTTGCGCTCAGTGAGTGCCAAGTTTGGTGTCGGATTCTGGGGACCCGGAAGCGGAATCATCCACCAAGTAGTTCTTGAACACTATGCATTTCCTGGCGGGATGATGATCGGAACCGATAGCCACACGCCAAATGCGGGCGGACTCGGAATGGTTGCAATTGGAGTTGGCGGCGCTGACGCCGTCGACGTGATGACGGGCTTTGCATTTAACGTTCGTTGGCCAAAAGTCATTGGCGTGCATCTCACTGGTGCGCTGTCTGGTTGGTCAAGTCCAAAAGATGTCATCTTAGAAGTTGCTCGCCAACTCACCGTCGAAGGTGGCACTGGCGCAATTGTTGAGTATTACGGACCAGGCGCTGACTCAATTTCAGCAACCGGCAAAGCAACAATCTGCAATATGGGTGCAGAAATTGGCGCAACGTGCTCAGTGTTTGGATATGACTCCAACATGTCGGCATATCTGAGCGCAACAGGGCGAGCATCCATTGCAGCGGCTGCAGATCTCGTCGCTAGTGATCTGCGCGCAGATGACGACGCAACATACGACAGCATGATTGAGATCAATCTCTCGGTCTTGACACCTCTCATCAACGGACCGCACTCCCCTGACCGCGCTCATGCTGTTGGTGCAGGAGTCGGCGCTGCCGCTCGCGACAACAACTGGCCTCTCAACATTTCTTCTGCACTAGTTGGTTCGTGCACTAACTCGTCATACGAAGACATCACTCGTGCGGCGTCAATTGCTCGACAAGCGTCTGCTAAAGGTTTGCGCGCCAAGACTGAGTTACTTATTACTCCCGGAAGTGAACAGATTCGCGCCACCATTGAGCGAGATGGCTTGTTGGCTGATCTTGAATCCATCGGCGCAACGGTGTTGGCCAATGCGTGCGGACCATGTATCGGCCAGTGGGAGCGCTCTGCAGATGTCAATTCAGTTCCCAACACCATCGTCAATTCATTTAATCGCAATTTTCCAAAACGAAATGATGGCTCCGCAAACACATTATCTTTTGTCACAAGTCCAGACACCGTGGTGGCACTCGCTCTTGCTGGCCGCCTTGACTTCAATCCAATGACCGACACATTGACCGCGCCAGATGGATCACAAGTAAAACTCGATCCTCCTGTCGGTGAGGTTTTGCCAGCACGTGGCTACGACGCAGGAGCCGACACATTCATCGCGCCACCCGCAGACGGAAGCGCAATCGTCATTGAGGTCAGCCCTACGAGCGAGCGACTACAGCTATTGCAACCATTTTTGGCATGGGATGGCAAGGACTATCTTGAGTTGCCAATCTTGATGAAAGCGCAAGGCAAATGCACTACAGATCATATTTCTGCCGCTGGCAAGTGGCTCACCTACCGCGGTCATCTTGAAAACATTTCTGGCAACTTATTCATTGGAGTTGTCAATGCATTTACTTCGGCCGTCGGAGAAGGACTTGACATCACAGACGGAGCAACCCGAAGTTTTCCTGACATTGCAAAACGCTACAGCCAGGCAGGTGTGAGATGGTGCGCAGTCGGAGATCAAAACTACGGCGAAGGCTCATCGCGTGAGCATGCTGCGATGGAGCCGCGGCTTCGTGGCGGAGTAGTTATTTTTGCGCGATCATTCGCGCGCATTCATGACACGAATCTCAAAAAGCAAGGTTTGATTCCGTTGACATTTGCGGATCCCGCTATTTATGATGTGCTCGAAGAGTCCGACACAATTAGCGTGCTGAATCTGCCACCAGTTCCGGACAAGCCAATTAAGTGTGTCGTTAATAAATCCGACGGAACGAAAGTTGCATTTGACGCCAAGCACACGTTTAGCGACGAACAAGTCGAATGGTTTAAAGCCGGCTCTGCACTCAACATCGTGCGCGCCAAAGTGGCCAGTCAAAAATAAATCTGTGCCCATAACGGGAGAAACCCCGCATGGGGGCGCGGGGCTTCTCAACCTAAACCCAATGGAGGGGGGTCCATTTGGGGTTCTTACCAGCGGGTAATGGGGGTAACCCACTGGCTTTATGTATCTATTATCCACTAAATCTTGGCAACACTCAAGTTGGAGGAGGCGATAGTTGCTATCGTTTTTAGAGATAGGTACACATCTCACTGCAACCAGAAGGGCTATACCCACAATGGAAATCAAGCAACTCCAGACTCTTCTGGCAATTGATGAGCACAAAACCTTCTCGGCTGCAGCCCGTTCCTTGATGACGGTGCAGTCCAATGTCTCAGCTCATATTGCCCGCCTTGAAGCGGAGCTGGATGTTGTTCTGGTAGACCGCCACCGCGGAGGCCTGACCGACGAAGGTGAAATCGTTGCCGAGCGAGCCCGACGCATCTTGCACGAGATCGACGACATTGGATCAGATATGTCGTCACTTGGAGACAATGTTGCCGGTGCGTGTCGTCTTGGCAGCATCGGAACAACGGCTCGCTGGCTTATGCCAAAAATGCTAACAGCGCTGAGTCGCTCACACCCCAATGTTGCAATCACAATTTATGAAGGCGGAACGAGCACTCTTATTCCGCGACTTCTCGAAGGTCATCTCGATGCTGCAATTGTTCACCTTCCGGTTGAATCATCAGAAGTAGAAACGGTGCAACTCTTTGCTGAAGATCTTGTGCTCCTGGCGCACTCTTCACATGAACTCGCCGATCACACCACTATCTCTATCGAAGAACTCAGTCGACACAGCATTTTGCTTCCGCCACGTGGGTCAGTACTGCGAAAAATTATTGATCGAGCAGCGGCCAACAAACGTGTCGAGCTCTCGCCTCTTGCAGAGATCGATGGAGTTCGTTTAATGACGTCGCTCGCATTTGAAAACTTTGGTCCAGCAATTGTTCCCGCCACTGCGATTCCAGGATGGATCCAAGGAGATTTTGTACGCATCTCGGTGCCCGAACTCCCTCGACGAACTGTTGGATGGGTGCAGCGTGTTCGGCCCCGTCCGAGTGCCCCCACCTTGGCCGTCGCACAGGTGGCACTAGCCGTTGTCAAGCAACGAGCAAACCGCCAGCCAGGCGTCTATCTCTAGAGCCACCGTGGGCTATCGGGGTAGCGTTCACACCGTTTAGTGTGTTGTTGTGGCACTGACGACAGACTCATCTGGTTCTGATCTCTCACTGCAACACATGGTCCCTGGTGCAGCGCACGCATCGGTTCGACTATTAAGCACTGGTCGTCAAGTGGTGTGGCTAGACATCGAAGGATCGGTTCATCGCGGGGCATTGTCAGCAGCGGCATCAAGCGTGATTGCGCTAGCAGCACAAACAGCACTGTCAAAGGGCCTTCCGTTTATCGCGGTCATGGAGTCTTCGGGTGCAGACATCGTCGAAGGAATTGCTGCGTTACATGGATGGGGTCTTGCCGCCAAAGCGTTAGCTGATTGTTCGGGCATTGTGCCAACAGTGTGCATTGTGTCTGGTCCTGCAGTTTCGGGACCAGCGTTACTGATCGGCCTCGCAGATTTTGTTGTCATGACCAAAGACTCTTATGCATTTGTGTCTGGCCCGGCAATGGTTGCAGACTTTACTGGCATTGCAATCTCAAACGAAGAACTGGGTGGTCCAGATGCGCACGCTCGGCATAGTGGTGCAGCAACAGCAGTTGTGCACGACATCGCCGAGGCCGTGTCGTGGGTTGAATCATTACTGACGTACTTGCCAGACAGCGTGCACAAGATCCCCGACGTTTTGTATACACAAGATCCCGATACTCGCCGCACCCCCGAAGCTGGTGCGGTGATTCCACCCACATCAACAGGCAGTTACGACGTGCGCAACGTGATTACAGCACTGAGCGACGACGCTGATTTCTTTGAACTGCGCCCGCTGTGGGCAACCAATGTCGTGACCGGACTGACAACAATGGCTGGCTATCCGGTCGGAGTTGTTGCTAATCAACCAATGTCGTTGGCAGGCACTCTTGATATTCAGGCTTCACAAAAAGCAGCTCGCTTCGTGTCGATGTGCGACGCGTTTAATATCCCGATCATTACCTTGGTCGACACGCCTGGCTTCTATCCCGGCAAAGACCTGGAATGGCGCGGAATGATTCGTCACGGCGCACAACTTGTCTTTGCATATGGTCGCGCCACGGTGCCACGCATTTGCGTCATCCTGCGCAAGTCCTATGGAGGCGCGTACATCGTGATGGACTCTAAAGAAATGGGAAATGATCTTTGCCTGGCGTGGCCATGGGCAGAACTCGCCGTCATGGGGGCAGGTCAAGCCGCCGCCATCTTGCAGCGTCGGGCAACACCTGAAGAAAAGGCACTCTTTGAAGAGGACTACTCGGCCCGACTTCTGAACCCATACATTGCCGCCGAACGCGGATACGTCGACGCCGTCATCGACCCGGCCGATACTCGCACCGAGATCTGCGCCGCCCTGCATATGTTGCGCGATAAGCGCGAGAATTTAATCAAACGTAAGCACGACAACAGCCCCCTGTAACCCGACAACTCTTGTCGTACAGGCGCCATGTTCTAAACTGTCTCATGGGGAGGAAGCCCCATTCACTTACGTCAGTAGAGGAGATCCCAATGGCTGACACCATCACAATTATCGACGATCGCACCGGAAAAAAAGTAACGGTCCCCATCACTGACGGAGTCTTTAGTTCGTCCGCACTCCGTGATCTTGACCCGAATCTGTTCATGTATGACCCTGCATATTTATCCACCGCATCGTGTGCCTCGTCAATCACTTATCTTGACGGTGACGCCGGAATCTTGCGGTATCGCGGCTACCCCATCGAACAACTCGCTGAGAAATCCACCTTTCTCGAAGTCGCGTACCTTTTGATTAACGGGCAATTGCCCACGGCAACAGAACTGAGCACATGGCAGCTCAATGTCACACACCACACCATGATCCACGAAAACATGCGCAAGCGCTTTGTCGACGGATTCCACTATGACGCTCATCCAATGGGAATGTTTATCTCAGCAATTGCCGCATTGGGAACTTTTTATGATGACGCCAAAGACATCTTTGAAAAAGAGTCATTTGACAAACAAATTCTTCGTCTTGTCGCCAAAGTTCCCACCATTGCTGCAATGTGTTACCGATTTAGCCAGGGTCTTCCTTTTGTCTCTCCCAACAACGCATTGTCATACGGCGAAAACTTCTTAAACATGATGTTCCGAATTGGTGACGACTACAAGGTCGACCCAGTACTTGCCCGTGCTATGGACGTGTTGTTTATTTTGCACGCAGACCACGAACAAAATTGCGGAACAACTGCGATGCGCGTCGTGAGTTCTGCAAACTCCGATCCGTATACCGCCACTGCAGCGGCGGCGGCTGCGTTATACGGTCCGCTTCATGGCGGAGCCAACGAGGCTGTTGTGCGCATGCTGACCGAGATCGGCGATGTCAGTCGTGTACCTGCCTTTATTGAAAGTGTCAAAGATGGACACGGTCGTTTAATGGGATTCGGACATCGTGTCTACAAAAACTTCGACCCTCGCGCCACCATCATTAAAAAGACAGCCTACGAAGTGTTCGAAGTCACCGGCATGAACCCCCTCCTTGAGGTGGCCGTTGCGCTCGAAAAGGCTGCGCTGAGCGACGACTATTTTGTGTCACGCAAGTTGTATCCAAATGTGGACTTCTACTCAGGATTGATCTATCAGGCACTCGGATTTCCGGTGGACATGTTCACCGTGCTGTTCGCGATTCCGCGCACCGTTGGCTGGCTCACCCACATGCAAGAACTCTTGGCGGACAAGGAACAAAAAATCAGTCGCCCACGCCAGTGGTATACCGGTGTCGACGAGCGTGCTTACACCCCAATCGCCAAGCGCTAGCCCGCGATATCAATCACAATTTTTCCGGTATTGCCGTTCGATGCCATATATTCATGCGCTGCCGCAATGTCATCTAGTTGATATCTGCGATCTATAACTGGCTGCAAAACTCCAGCATCAAATAGCGGCAGTACTTCAGATGCAAAGCGTTGCGAGATAGAGATTTTTTCTTCTACGGGTCGTGCTCGCAGAACCGTGCCAATAATCGAAGCTCGCTTACCCAACAGAGCACCAACATTGAACAGCACGGGCTTGCCCGCCATCACTCCAACTTGAATAATGCGACCCTTCGTTGCCAGTGCAGCAATATTGCGCTCTAGATAATCGCCGCCAATTACATCAAGCACAACATCAACGCCAACGCCTGCTGTGGCAGATGCAACCTCGGCGACAAAATCTTGTGAACCGTAATCAACCACAACATCGGCTCCAAGTGCGCGACACGCAGCAACTTTGCCAGCCGAACATGTCACCACAATTCGAGCTCCGATTGCTTTGCAGATTTGAATCGCCGCTGTACCAACACCAGAGCCGCCAGCGTGCACCAGAGCCCAGCGACCCGAGGTCAGGACGCCTTGCACCACGAGCGCATCCCACGCCGTAATGAACACTTCAGGGATTGCCGCTGCGTCTGCAACCGATATGCCAGTCGGGATTCGCATTGCTTGACGCTCTGGCAACACGAGTTGTTGTGCATACCCACCACCAGACACGATTCCCATCACAGGGTCTCCGACTTTCCAGCGACGAACATGAGCACCAACTGAACGTACGGTGCCAGAAAATTCAAGACCAGGAATCTCTACGCCATCAGGAAAAGGATTGGGATACAGACCCATTCGTTGCAATAAATCTGCTCGGTTAAGTGCAGTTGCGACAACGTCAACAGAGATATCGTCGTTGCCTGGCACCGGCGCCTCAACGTCTTGGATCTCCAAAACTTCAGGACCGCCGTGGGAGCGCAACACAACTGCGCGCATGGGTTTATGCCATCTTTGCTTGCAAGCGACGATCGAGTGCCGCCAAGAAGTCTTCCGTGGTGAGCCATGGCTGATCTTTAGAAATCAAGATAGCCAAGTCTTTTGTCATCTCTCCTTCTTCGATTGCCTCAACGCACACTGCTTCGAGTTTTTCTGCAAAATCAATCAGTGCCGCATTGTCGTCAAGCTTGCCGCGATGCATCAGACCACGTGTCCATGCATAAATTGATGCGACAGGATTTGTAGAGGTCTTATTGCCCTTTTGGTGCTCGCGATAATGACGCGTGACGGTTCCGTGTGCTGCTTCTGCTTCGACAGTTTTGCCATCTGGTGTGAGCAAGACTGATGTCATGAGGCCAAGCGAACCAAACCCTTGAGCAACCGTGTCTGACTGCACATCACCGTCATAGTTCTTGCATGCCCACAAATAACCACCCTCCCATTTCATTGCACATGCCACCATGTCGTCAATGAGGCGGTGCTCGTATGTGAGTCCGGCCTTATCAAAATCAGCCTTGAACTCTGCTTCGAAAACTTCTTCAAAAAGGTCTTTGAATCGACCGTCGTATGCCTTGAGAATTGTATTTTTTGTGCTCATGTAGACCGGATAATTGCGTTGTAATCCGTAACGCAATGACGCACGAGCAAAATCTCGAATTGAATCATCGAAGTTATACATTCCCATCGCCACGCCAGATCCGGTGAACTTAGCAACTTCAAGTTGGATCGGCTCGCCTTCGCCATCGGGGATCCATGACATAGTGACGGTGCCAGCACCTGGCACACGAAAATCTGTTGCCTTGTACTGATCGCCGTGAGCATGACGACCAATCACGATTGGCTTTGTCCAACCTGGCACAAGACGCGGAATATTTTTACAAATGATCGGCTCGCGAAACACAACACCACCAAGAATGTTTCGAACTGTTCCGTTTGGTGATTTCCACATTTTTTTGAGTTTGAACTCTTCGACGCGTGCTTCATCTGGAGTGATCGTGGCGCACTTCACGCCCACGCCATGCTTAAGAATTGCATGTGCCGAATCAATTGTGACCTGGTCATTTGTCTCGTCGCGGTATTCCATGCCAAGGTCGTAGTAATCAAGCGTGATGTCAAGGTATGGCAAAATCAGCCGCTCTTTAATGAACTGCCAGATGATTCGGGTCATTTCGTCACCGTCGAGTTCGACAACGGGGTGAGCAACTTTGATCTTGGACATGATGTCGCCTTTCGAGCACTTGTATGGTACTTGTACACGATAGCGCAGACTGTGTCAGCCTGCCCTACCATCTGTTCCAATGGACTTTGAATGGACCCCAGAGCAACTCAGTTTGCGCGATGAGGCCAAAGAAGTGGCCAAGCAAGCCGTTGCCACCTATGGGCGCCATAACGATTCATGGATGAACGGATACTCGCGTGAGTTCTCGCGCGAACTCGGCGCACGGGGCTGGATCGGCATGACGTGGCCAACAGAATTCGGAGGTGGCGGGCGCGAACCCATTGACAGACTCATCGTCGGCGAAGAACTGATTTCTGCTGGCGCACCAATTGCTGCGAGTTGGTTTGGCGATCGACAAATGGGACCTGCGTTGATTCAATACGGCACAGTGCAGCAACAGCGCGATTTTTTGCCAGGGATTCTTTCTGGTGACACCACTTGGTGCATCGGAATGAGTGAACCAAATGCTGGATCTGATCTGGCATCACTCGCAACATCGGCAGTGCTTGATGGCGACGAGTGGGTCATCAACGGTCAAAAAATTTGGACAAGTTTTGGCGCACATGCCGACTACTGCTATCTCATCTGTCGCACGAGTTCTGACGGACCACCACATGCTGGCATCAGTGAAATTATCGTACCTATGAGCACTCCGGGTGTTGAGGCTCGACAGATAACTGACATGACAACGAATCGTCACTTCTGCGAAGTCTTTTACACAGATGCACGCGTGCCAAAAGACAATCTGGTCGGATCTCTCGGTGGTGCATTCAAACAAACAATGCGCCAACTAGAACATGAACGAGGCGGAATCGATCGCTTGGTCTCGAACTATGCGCTGTTTCTCTACGCGCTTTCAATTGCAGATACATCAAACCCAAAAATTCGACAAGAAATCGCAGCACTTGAATCGACATACCGCATCGGGCGAATTTTGGTTCTTCGTGAAGTCCTTAAACAGGCACCCGCTGGTTTTTCGGCTGCGACAAAGTGTTTTTGTACCGAACATGAGCAGCGTGTCTCGGACTTTGTCGCTCGCATCATGGGCGCAAATGCAATGCTCTGGAATGATTTCACGCCTAGCCTGTTATACGCACCCGGCTACACAATCATGGGCGGCACATCAAACGTGATGCGCAACATCCTCGGCGAGCGTGTCTTAGGTCTGGCGAAGTAACCAACAAGGCAATAACGACGCCTAGGCGACTGTCAGCATCACGAGCGACACAACAGCGAGGGCTATTCCGGCTAATTGTGGCCGATGCACGCGTTCCTTATCGAGTCCAGTTGCTAGTGCCAGTGTGCTGGCTGGATACATGGCAATGATCACCGCGACAATCGTCATCAAACCGCGACGAACCGCGACCAAATACAACACGTTTGCCACACTGTCTAGAACACCAGAGGCAACGATGATGCCCAGATGTTTGCGCGCCGATCGAATTGGTTGTCGCGTCGCCAGAACAACGAATGCCATATACGGAACACTCGCCGCCCGCATGGCGACAACAGGCCATAAACCACTTCCAGAAGACGTGTGTTCGAGCATCACAAACAACGACCCGAATGTTGTCCCCGATACAAGCGCCAACACAATCACTCTCCGAGGTGCTCGCCGATGATGCGGTCCAAAAAGATCGCTAATCATCGCCACCGAAAACAAACCCAACGGAATCGCCACAAGTCCAATCACGCCCGGGCGTTCACCCTGTAATAGCCCGATAACAACCGGCACACTCGCCATCATCACTGCCGAAATTGGCGCAACAACGGTCATGAAACCGCTTCCCATCGCACGATAAAACGCCAGCAGTCCGGTTGCACCGGCAACTCCTGCCATTGCGCCCCAGATCCAGTCATTCAGTGGCGCGACAGGAACTCCGCTGATCAACACCATGATGATCAGCGCAACAAAAGCCGCTGCTTGACCCAGCGCTGTGACCAAGATTGCCGACACCGTGCGCGATGCGCGACCCCCGCAATAATCTGCGACTCCGTACACCACGGCAGCAGCGAACGCGATAACTATTTCCACAGAGTGGGCGCGACGGGGCTTGAACCCGGGACCTCCACCATGTCATAGTGGCGCTCTACCAACTGAGCTACACGCCCTTTTCAGGAATACCTAGTTTATCAGGGCAGGAGCCGCAGGCTCACTTCGTTTCCCAATAAACGACCGCGTTGTGTGAGCACAATCCGCTCGCCCACGACCTCGACAAGACCTTCAAGGGTTTTGGGGTCCAACGCACCGACTGGCACGCCATCCGAAGTACGCAACGACAACTCAAGTGCTTCGCGTTTGCGCGTGCCCGCATCAAGGGTTTCGCCAGATGCCTCTGTTGGGGAGTTGGTGTCAACTGCTTCGATATATCGCTCTGGTGTGCGCACGTTCCACCACCGTCTGCCATCAGCATGTGAATGTGCCGCACATCCAAATCCCGTGTAGTCACCTTGTCGCCAGTACAGCAAGTTGTGACGACATTCAAAGCCAGGTATTGCCCAATTGGAAATCTCGTAGTTGGCAAGGCCGGCACTTCTCAAGATGTCATCAACAATGATGTACTTGTCGGCTTGATCGTCGTCATCAGGGTGTCGATGCGGCTCGAGTGCCAATGGTGTGCCAGGTTCAACGGTGAGACCATACGCCGACACATGCGTGGGTGAGAGTTCTACTGCTTGTTGCACGGTGTAACGCCAGTCGTCGAGAGTTTCGCCGACTGCTCCATAAATTAAGTCGAGATTGAGCGCTGGAATGCCGCTGCTCCGCACCGATTCAACAGCACGCTGAACATTGGCCGGATTATGTGTGCGTCCTAACGATGCAAGTACATGCGTCGTCATTGACTGCACGCCCATGCTGATGCGATTTACTCCGCCGTCAAAATACGTCGCCATCATTGCGTCGGTGACATCGTCAGGATTGCACTCAATTGTGACTTCTGCGCCAGGCACAAGTGGCAACTCACTCAGACAAGCCATCAGCGCCACGGGCGGCACAAGTGTGGGGGTTCCACCACCAACAAATACTGTGTCTACCGATGGCATGCCTGCAGCAACATTGCGCCGAATGTCAGTGACGAGTGCATTCATGTATTGGTCAATGACGTGGTGGCGATCTGTCCATGTTGCAAATGAGCAATAGTCACATCGATGCTGACAAAACGGGATGTGTATGTAGACACCAAATCTGTCAGGGGCGTGATGTTGCGACATATCTATGACGATGCAGGGGGAATAAAGACTAAACCGAGATCCGAAAGTTTTTGTGCAACTTGATCAACTGGCACATCAAGCATCACTGCAATCGCTCGTGTGTCATGGGCTCGCACCGTAATGACTTTGCCATTGAAGTCTTGACGCTGCACCTGAATCATGCGTAAGAAACGCTCTAACATTTCGAACTGCGCGCCGGACATGGTGGACAACTTGGCAACATCAAGACGCAATTTAGATGGCGCTGCAGATGTTGATCGCGAGCCATCTCGCTCTTGTGGGTCGCGAGGCAAAAGTTGATCAACGGAAACGCCATAGAACCGCGCCAAGCGTTCGAGTCGCGGCACTGATATTGCTCGCTCTCCGCGTTCGTAGGCGCCAAGAACCGAGGCTTTGAATTCGCTGTCGCTGTGGGACTCAACGTCACTGAGTGACCATTGCTTTTGTTGCCTGATACGGCGCAGGCGGTCGCCCACCATCAGGGTGTAGGGGGAATCCTTGAGCAGTTCGTCGTCAGATAGTGCAGTCATGTCACTACACAGTGTGGTCGGTTTAGCGCGCCCCGTGTGCGACCATCAGGGTAGCCCCCACGATTGCGGCGGTATCGGCGCGCAAGATGTTGTCGCCCAATGACACCGTGGCTGATGCCATGGCCACCTCAGCGGCAGAAAATCCGCCTTCTGGTCCAATAATCATGATGCGATCATCGTTGTGCACTGCCCGACCACCTGGCTCGGCCACTACAGCGCCTGGTCGCGCCACAACATCAGCGAATGCGGCCGGTCCTGTCAGAGTCGGAAGCCACAGTCGCCTACTTTGCATGGCTGAACTACGAGTAATGCGCTCGAGTCGCTCAATGTGATGTGATGCTCGACGTGTATCCCATCGAACAACGCCATGATCTGTGGCCGACAAAATAATAATGTGATGGATTCCGGCCTCAACGAGTTTTTCTACTGCAGACTCGGTGCGATCGCCTTTCACAGGAACAATCGCCACCGTCAATTGACATGCCGGCTCAGGCGCACTGAAGATGTCAGAGTCCGGAACGAGTTCTTCTTTTGTAAACAAACACGTTCGCCATTGCCCGAACCCATCGCACACCGACACAATTTCTTTGTCACGCAGACGCAGAACGCGGCTCAGGTGATGTTTGTCGGCATCATCAAGCAATGGATGATTGACATCTGACACAAAAACATGCGCTGCGGATGCGCGCAGCGACGATGTCACGAAAATGCCGACTTGATTTTAGAAAACAGACTCTTATCTTGAGAGGCAACGTCTTCGCCACGAAGCTTTGCTAGTTCGCGAAATAGTTCTTCCTCTTTGTCGCTGAGATCTACCGGAACATTGATAAAAATTCGAACAACAAGGTTTCCGCGACCACGACCTTGTAGATGCGGAACACCTTTACCGCGCGAAACAAACTCGTGTCCGTGTTGCGTGCCCGGCGGAACAACAAGATCGATGTCTCCGTCAAATGTGTGTAACACCTTGTGTGTTCCAAGCGTGGCCTGCGCAACACTGAGATCAACGGCGGTGACGAGATCGTCTCCTTCGCGATCAAATTCAGCGTGCGTTGCAACACGCATGTGCACATACAGATCTCCGGCGCTGCCGCCGCGCGGACCAACTGCTCCACGTCCTGTCAAGCGCAAAGTTGTTCCGGTGTCGACACCTTCTGGAACATCAATGGTGTATGTGGCAGTGGTGATGACTCGACCGTCTCCCTTGCATGCTGCACATGGTGTCATGACCACTTGACCAAAGCCAGAGCAACGACCACACGCCGCGGTAGTAATCATCTGACCAAGCAAACTGTTGCGCCGCTGCCGCACTTGTCCAGCGCCGCCACAATCAGAACATGTCACTGGCTGCGTGCCAGATCCTGCGCCAGAGCCTGCACACTCCTCGCATGCAACTGCTGTTCGCACGTCAACGGGGATTGTTGCACCTGACACAACTTGTTCTAGTTGCACATCAACGGTGATCTCAAGATCCTGCCCGCGCGGCGGACCTGAGCGTCCACGACTTTGTGCGCCAAATGGTGAGCCACTAAAAAACGCCTCAAAAATATCTCCGAGTCCTCCGCCGAATTGATCTCCGCTTGATGCGGCTCCGCTGATTCCTTGCTCGCCGAATCTGTCATACCGTGCGCGCGTTTCGGGGTCGCTTAATACTTCGTAGGCACGGCTCACCTCTTTGAATTGTTCTTCTGCAGCGGGGTCGTTGGGGTTGGCATCTGGATGCAACTCGCGGGCACGTTTGCGGTATGCCTTTTTGAGAGCATCTTGATCGACTCCACGGTCTACTCGGAGTAATTCATAAAAATCTGTTGACATTTTTTATCCTCTGGCGAGTCGACGACCAAGTTGGTCACTGACGACTTCTACCGTTGCTAGTGCTTGCGGGTAGTTCATGCGCGTTGGCCCCAGCACGCCGATACTTCCGAGAACTTCTCCGTCTGCAATGACTGGCGCCACCACAACTGAGCATGCCATGAGTTGCTGAACGCCGTGTTCTGCTCCGATTGCAACTGTTAAGCCCCGATTAATGACGTCTTGTACGAGCGACACCACAACGTACTGTTGCTCAAGCGTGTACAGAACTGTGCGCAATACTTCTGTGGCATCAAATGACTGTGCCAGTGATGCAGCACCACCAATAAAGACAGACTCGTCTTCGCGGTGTCGAGTGAGTGCGTTGACAGCAGAAGAACACACGATGTCGGTAAATGAATCGTTGGTGAGCGCAATGGCTGAGATCCCACTTATTGGCGTGTTGACAAGTCGTGATTGCAAGTGCGCGCTCGCGGTTGCCAGATGTGAGTCTTGGATTTCGTCTGCAAGAAGAATCGTTTCACTTTCGACTGAGCCATTTGACATCACAACAACGACAGTTGCATTGCGAGCAGATAACCGAACAACTTGTACGTGACGAATAATCTTTGATTCGATTTTGGAGCCAACAACAAGAGACGTCTGGTGTGTGATGTCGGCTAACAATGTGCTGGTGTGACGAAGTAGTTCTTCAAGACGCCCGTGTGCCGTGCTAAAGAATTCGCCAACTTGTTGAACACTGGCGTGGTCGAGAGTCTCTTTGGTGGTGAGCGAATCAACGAACAAGCGGTATCCCTTGTCGGTGGGAACACGACCAGCAGACGTATGGGGCTGAGCCAAATAGCCTTCTTGCTCGAGCAAGACCATCTCGTTGCGAATAGTGGCCGACGACACTCGAACGCCGGCCAGTTCAGCCACATGGGACGATCCGACGGGTTGACCAGTCGAGATGTATTCCTGCACGACCGCGCGCAAAATATTGGATTTACGTTCGTCGAGCATCGCAAATAGGCTACTTGCCCGACACGGCCTTATACCTTGCTAATGCTTCTTCTCGCTCAACAGCATGGTCTACCAGAGGCGCCGGATAATTCGTGGGGGCCAACAACCCGAGCGTCCATGGCGCATGAATGTGCTCGTTATCGAGATCGGAGATCTCGGGGATCCAGTACCGCAAGTAATCACCCGTCGGATCGAACTTGGCGCTTTGGCCAAACGGATTAAAGACACGAAAATATGGTGACGCATCTGTTCCGGTTCCGGCAGTCCACTGCCAGCCGTGATTATTCGACGCAATGTCGCCGTCGACAAGCTGTTTCATGAAAAACCGAGCACCCCATTGCCACGGGACGTGCAGGTCTTTTACCAAAAAACTTGCCACGATCATGCGCACGCGATTATGCATCCAGCCGATCGCCAACATTTGTCTCATCCCCGCATCGACAATGGGGTATCCGGTGCGAGCCTCACACCATGCTGCAAATCGTTGTTGCGCTGCCGCATCTGTATCGACAGGCAAGATATCCATTTTTGTCTGAAGATTTTTCCACATCGAGTCCGGACGATGAAACAAAACATCGGCATAGAACTCTCGCCACGCAATTTCACTACGAAATACATCCGCACCAGAATGTCCTGGCAGATCAGTAATGAGTTGTCGAGGATGCACCACGCCAAAACGTAAGTACGGAGACATCATCGATGTGCCATCTACTCCTGGCATGTTGCGCGCTTCTTTATATTCCTCTAAACCATGACTTGACCACTCGTTCCAGCGCTCACGAGCAGCGCCCTGTCCAACACCAGGAAGAACGGCGTGAGTTGTTGCAATCTCAGGAAGTGCAACGCCAAGTGACGTGGTGTTGCTCCACTGCGGCGCATAAGAAGGAGACGAATTCCAACTCACTTGTTGCCAACGCTTAAAAAATGGGGTGAACACACGCACCGGCGTGCCGTCATCTTTGCGGATCGTGCCGGGATCAACTACATAGGGTGAATCAGCCCCTACGAAATGCACACCTATTGATTGCAGCGACGCAGCGACCTTGATGTCGCGGCTCTGTCCGTATGGCACAAAGTCTCGATGCGCAAAGACAGTCTTGGCGCCAACTGCTTGAGCAACCGCTGCAATCTCAGTTGCCGGATCTCCGACGCGAATAACTAATGCTCCGCCCATGCGAGCATCGAGTTCGCGCAACGTGCCAAATAAAAACTGCAATCGCGGAATACCCGAATGCTTCAGGAAAATTGGGTCAACAACAAATACGGGAACAACTGGTCCATCTGCAGATGCTGCGCCGAGCGCCGCATTGTCGTCTAGACGCAAGTCCCGCTTGATCCACCAAATAGATGTCATATCTCTCTCATTTTTCAGTCGTCAAGCTTCAGTGCGCTAATAAAAACATCGCCAGGTACTTCTACTCGACCGATTGCCTTCATCTTCTTTTTGCCTTCTTTTTGTTTCTCAAGCAACTTACGCTTTCGGGTGATGTCACCGCCGTAACACTTTGCAAGGACATCTTTGCGCTTGGCCTTGACAGTTTCGCGAGCCAATACCTTGCCTCCGATTGCTGCCTGAATTGGCACATCAAACATCTGTCGCGGAATCAGCAGTTTCAATTTCGCGCACATTCTTCGTCCGTAATCAAAAGCCTTGTCACGGTGAACAATCGTGCTGAATGCATCAGCCGGCAAGCCGTTGAGCAAGAGATCGACTCGCACTAGGTCTGAGGGACGGTAGCCCTCTAGTTCGTAGTCAAGACTGGCATAGCCTTGCGTGCGACTTTTCATTTGATCAAAGAAATCAATGACTACTTCGCCGAGCGGGATTGCGTAATGCAGTTCGACACGTTCTGGCGAAAGATATTCGAGTTTGAGCATCTCACCACGTTTTGATTGACATAGGTCCATCAATGTTCCGGTGAAGTCCTTTGGAGTAATGATGTTCACCTTGAAATACGGTTCTTCGATGCTGGCAATATTTTGTGGTGGCGGTAAATCAGCAGGGTTGTCCACGATCTCTACACCACCATCGGTTCGCAATATTTTGTAGGCCACCGATGGTGCTGTTGCAATCAGCGACAGGTCAAACTCTCGCTCGAGGCGTTCTTTGACGATCTCCATGTGCAACAGCCCAAGAAACCCACAACGAAACCCAAACCCCAGCGCCCCAGAGGACTCGGGCTCGTAACTAACACTTGCGTCATTGAGTCGAAGTTTTTCGAGACTCTCGCGCAGGTTTTCAAAATCGTCACCATCAATTGGGTACAAACCGCAAAACACCATCGGCTTTGGATCGCGGTAACCCGAGAGAGCCTCAAGCGCTGGCGCCAAAGCAGTTGTGACTGTTTCACCACTTCGAGCTTGCGCGACGTCTTTGATGCCCGCGATGAGATAGCCCACTTCACCTGGACCAAGTTCTGCCACGGGAGTTGGTACTGGACGGCGCACGCCGATCTCGAGTGCCTCATGAATATTGCGAGCCTGCATAAATTGCACGCGCGTACCTGCGTTCATGCGGCCATGCATGATCCGAACACTCGACACCACTCCTCTGTACTGATCGTATTGCGAATCAAAAATAAGCGCTTGTAACGGAGCGTTAGGATCGCCCACTGGTGCTGGAATACGCGCGATAATGGCGTCAAGAAGTTCGGGTACACCATCGCCGGTCTTGGCAGAAATACGCAATATTTCTTCAGCCGGAATTCCGAGAACAGTTTCGATCTCCATTGCATATCGATCAGGGTCAGCCGCCGGAAGATCGATCTTGTTGAGCACAGCGACAATCTCAAGATTGTTTTCAAGAGCCAAATAACAGTTGGCGAGCGTTTGTGCTTCAATGCCCTGGGCTGCATCAACAACAAGGACGACGCCTTCGCATGCCGCGAGCGAACGGCTCACCTCGTAGCCAAAGTCCACATGCCCTGGTGTGTCGATGAGGTGCAAGACATGTCCATTCCAGTCAACGCGAACATTCTGGGCCTTAATGGTGATGCCGCGTTCGCGCTCAAGGTCCATCGAGTCAAGGTATTGCTCGCGCATTTCACGAGCATCCACCGCTCCGGTGAGTTCAAGGATTCGGTCGGAGAGGGTCGATTTGCCGTGGTCGATGTGGGCAATAATCGAGAAATTCCGAATTTTAGAGAGTTCCATGGGCTCTCATAATGCTACTGCCGCCTAGTTGGGAGAAGGGGGTGTTCAGCGCTAGCCTTTTCACCCGTGGCAAATATTAAAAGTCAAAAAAAGCGAATCCTGACAAACGCGAAAAGCGCCGACCGCAACAAGGCGGTCAAGAGCGAATTGCGTACACGAGTCAAGAACGCTCTCGCCACCGCTGGCACTGAGACCAACGATGAAGACCTTCGACTTGCACTCAAGAGACTTGACATGGCTGCTGCCAAGGGAATCATTCACAAGAATCAAGCAGCACGTCGCAAGAGCCGCCTCACGCGTCGCATTAACGCCGCCGGCTGACCGTTTTTTTCTCTCGAGATCGAGACCCGCCTAACCGCGATAACCGCGCAATCAGTACTTCCATCACAAGTTCTGGCTCCCAATCTTTTGCTCCCCGTAGATCAGTGTCTGCGGTTGCAAGCAACGACAATGCTTGTGCAACTCCGTCTCCACCAAGCACACGATATTGCTCCAGTAACTTTTGTGCTGGATAATCCTTGACGCCGAGCAACTGTGCAGCATCAGAGTTACTGCGAATTTCATGTCCGTCTAGACGCATCATCTGGGAATAACGATTGGCCAACATTGTCAACGCAGTAAGTGGATGGTTGTCCGAACCCAGAAAACGATGGAGCGTTGTCAAGGCCAATGAAGTATTGCCGGCGTCAATTGCATCGGTGAGATCCCATGGAGGCACTGCTCCGGCTTGACCAAGAAAAACTTCGACATCATCGCGCGACAACTTTGTGCCGACTCCATATGCAGAGTTGAGTGTGCCGATGAGCCCAGCCAAACGATTTGTGTCATTGCCAAACCACTGCAAGATGAGTCGTACTGCATCGGGTGCACAGTTCACACCAGCCTCTACAAGATGTGACTCGACCCAGTTCTGGCGATCTTTAGCGCCCACACCTGACGATGCGCCAATCTCATTGACTCCTAATTCTTTGAGAACAGTACTTAGGGCTTTGGGTACTTTGCCCGTAGAAGTGATGACAACTTCTGAAGAATCAACCTTGACGAGCAGACCCTCGACAAAAACTGCGAGCGCAGCAGTATCGAGATGTTGCACATTGCGCACGACCACGATGCGCCGATCAGAAAACATCGACAATGTACCGAGTGCATCGGCAACTGCAGCAATATAGAACGCTGAATCAGAAGCATCAAACTCTTCGACAATCAACATACGATCGTCTTCTCCGACAAGTTGCGCGACGAGCGTGGACAATTCTTGACTGATCAACGACTCTTCACCCGAGATCAGAAAAACTGCCATGTGTCTACCCTGCCATATCGCTGCGTCGCTTCGCTACATAGAACATCCGCACGGCAACAATAAGCCCAACGACAAGCCATCCAACGAAGTTTGCTGTGCCCGTTGGCCCATGAAGTGACGATAAATGCGCGACCCACCACACGCCACGAACTGCTATTGCCAATGGCATCATGATCAATCTCGCAAGTGCATCCGGCACGAAGGCGCTCAGCAATGCACACGGAATACCTGCCAGCATGACCATCCCTGCAATCGGCACCGCGAGAGGGTTGGCAATCATTGAGACCACCGGAAACCGATGAAACACCGTGAGGGCAATCGGTGCTGTGCCTAGTTGAGCAGCCATCGTTGTCGACAATGTTCGTGCTACAACCGATGATCCAATCAACGTAGTGAGCGGTGCTGCCCACCATGTCAAACCCGCGGTTGCCCCAACTGAGAGGGCAAATCCGACACTGCGCGCCAGCATTGGATCGATTAACAACAACACCATGACAGCGCACGGCAATACGCGGCGTGGTGCCGCAGTAATGCCCCGCATAAAAGTAATGCTGTATACAGCCGCCATCATGACTGCACGCAAGACCGACGGCTCTGCTCGAGTGAGTACGACAAACCAGCCCAACAACGCCAGCGTCAACGCAAGACGCATCGTTGGTTTGCGGCGAGTCAGAAAAACTCCAGCAACCGCCAATAGATACGAAACATTTTGTCCACTCACGGCAGTGAGATGTGATAGTCCACTGGCTCGAAAATCTGTCACCATCGATCGTGGTTGAGCACGGTCATCGCCAATGATTAATCCTAAGAATAATTGTCGATCAGACTCATTGAGAGTGCGTGACCCGCGCGACAAGGTATCGCGGAGTCTGTTGGCAGAACGTACCAAGACAGAACCTTGATCAAAGTTTTCAGATGTAGACACCACAGTCATTGCCCCCACCACATGACGGGGTCTCTCATATGCACGAGATTGTTCAGAAATATTTTGACAGACCGCCACCACTTGCACACGCTGCCCACTTAAGCGCGCCATGAGTCGTCTGCCGGCAAGACCAGTTGCAGTTGCGCGATAGCGAACGCCATCGAGTCGCAACACCACGTCGGCCCCGCCTCGTTGATAGATGGGGTCAGTGACCAATGTTGCGCTACCAGAACATGAACCTGTCGCAATGTTCGGTGTTGACCACGCCGCCAGACCTGACCCCGCGCCGCATACTCCGATCAGCACAATCATGGCGATCCAACGTTGCCGCCAGCATGCGTAAACCACGGCAAACAT
This sequence comes from Acidimicrobiaceae bacterium, assembly GCA_947488685.1. Lineage (GTDB taxonomy): Bacteria > Actinomycetota > Acidimicrobiia > Acidimicrobiales > Ilumatobacteraceae > UBA2093. The sequence continues at coordinate 27,156 of CANLAH010000003.1, forward strand.
CAGGCATGTTCGAATAGCCGGGCTGCCAGCAAGCATCACCCACTCAAGACTGTTTGGCAAACTCTGAGCCCAATAAATAGATGCCCAAAAGAGCACGGCTAACACCGTGAGACCCCAATTGATTTGACTATTCCCTAAATGACGCCGTTGCCCCTTCCCCGCCTCGTACCATCGGAGTGTGCCTAATGAATCGGTTTCGTCAGCAACTCCAAAGGCACGTCGCATTGTGCCGGGTGGTGTTGTCGCAACACGCCGCGCAGTTCGTCGTCGCGGCGGATTAGTAGGTGTAGGTGTTGCAGCATCAATACTTTTTACAGGTTGGATTGTGCGCGTGATTGTGGGTGGCACAACTGGAGGTCTTATTGGTTTCATCCTGACAGTGACAGCACTTCCGACGCTTCCGATATTTGGTGTTCCGGCCACTGATAGCAGCAAGGTGTTTGTGATCTCTCTCGTTGTGAGTGCTGGACTGTGGTGGATCGTTGGTCAACTTGCGGCATTGCGCGTGTCCGGCAAGGCACTTGTGGGTTGGCGCGAATGGTCAAAAGAATTTGCCATTCTTTCTGTTGGCATCTGCGTTGGTGCAATCGGGGCTCTACTGCTTGGCGCCGTGCTGCTGGGCGCACTGTAGTCATACTCGTAATTGAGCACGCATCGCGTCAAGCTTGGCTGGACCAATGCCGCGAACATCAAGCAAACCGTTGACAGTTGAAAACGGCCCATGTGCAGCGCGATATGACACGATTGCTTTTGCAGTCGACGGACCAACTCCCGGAAGTGCTTCGAGTTGCAGTGCAGTTGCCGAATTGAGATCAACAATGCTGTCGATGGTTGATGCTGCAGATTGAGATGATTGTGCAGGTGGTCCTTTGGTGACGCGCCCGATCGGAACAGAAGTTGCACTTTGTCTTACTCCGCGTGTGGGAATAAATAGTTGTTCTCCGTCGACAACAACAAGTGCCAAGTTCACCGCATTCAAGTCAGCAGTGCGCAATGCTCCGCCAGCGGCGAGGAGTGCATCGTTTGCGCGCGCAGGTGCGCGCACTGTCACGACTCCAGGAAACCGAACAGCCCCTGCAACATGCACCACTACAACTCCATTTGTTGTTGCAACTACAAAAGTCGAAACGGCACCAACGAGTGTTGTTGACGTTCTTGCTCGTGCAAAAGTTGTCTCAACTGGCGGACCTGGTGATTGCACTAACCACCACCCGCCAACACACACTGCTACTGCTGATGCAATTGAGACTCCAATTCGAGTAGGCCCACGCCAATGACACCACGCCACACATTTGTCAAAGAGGTCTCGTCCGACGTGCAGAATCGAGCCATTTTTCATCACTGTGATGTGGGCGACTCACCCCGATATTGGCAAAGACTCGCTAGTACAAGCGTGCGGTCAATAACTTGCGATATTTCCCCGTTCGAGGATCATGCGGGCCCATTGTCTGCAAAATATCCAAGAACTCTTGTCTGGCAACTTCATCAACTTTTACCTGATCAAGTAATCGCGCAAGTGTCGCGTCAAAATCATCGACTGGATTAAGAGCCAAACGGGCTGCGGCCGCCACTCCTCGAACTCGCTCGGTTTCTGGCAACCGCGGCAACAACTGCAGCGCTTCTTGAGCGCCGCCGTGACGAACTAAATACTCAGCCAACGCACAAACAACGTCTTCTTGATGTGGTGCAAGCACCAGCGCATCCCGAAGACTGTTTTCGTCGCCAGCGGCAAGAAGTTCTTGAATTTTTTGCGCCGTCGGATCTGGCAACAGGGATTGCACGATTTGCAGCACGACATGCTCTGGTTGTGCGCCGACAAAACTGTCCAGGACCTTGCCATCTTTCATGATGAAAACAGCGGGGATTGATTGCACCTGAAACGCCTGAGAGATCTGTGGATTTTCGTCCACATTTACCTTGGCAAGCACTACTTGACCCATGGTCGCATCGGTCGCCTTTTCGAGTATCGGCCCGAGGGTTTTGCACGGACCACACCAGGGTGCCCACAGGTCGACAATGACCGGCACTTGGTGCGAACGCACCATAACTTCGGTCTCAAAAGTTGCGTCAGTGACATCAACAGCCATAAAGGCACGATAGCGGTAGGTTATGTATGTATGGCAATCGGATCCAATCCTCCTTTCAGGGTTCATGGACAATTGCCCGACCTGCACGAACCAACCCTCATCACAATGTTGTCCGGCTGGATCGACGCCAGTGGCGCCGCGGCTGCTGCGATGGAAACTCTTGTGTCCGAACTGAGCGCGGAGCCGCTCATCACTTTTGATGCTGACACATTTATTGATTTTCGAGCTCGCAGACCCACCATGGAACTGCGCGACGGCGTCAATACAAAAATTATCTGGACCACTCCTGAAATTCGAAGAGGGCGCGACTCCGAGGGTCACGACGTACTTTTGTTGACGGGACCAGAACCAGATTCTGCCTGGAACTACTTTGCCGCCACCGTGAGCGAACTCGCAGTTCAGTTGGGTGTTCGTCGGGCGATCGGACTCGGCGCGTATCCTTTTGGCGCACCACACACACGACCCGTTGGACTCTCCTGCACATCGCCTAATGCAGATCTCGTCGCAAGTTTGCCTTATGCAAAAAACTCAGTTGATGTACCGGCCGGTCTCGAAGCAATTCTTGAACACGAATTCTACAATCGCGGAATCACTGACGTCGTTGGCTTATGGGCACAAGTGCCCCATTACATTGCTGCAATGGCCTACCCTGCCGCTGGCGCCACTCTCGTCGAAGCAGTCGCTCATATTGCAGGAATCTCAGTGGATGCCAATCCTCTGCGCCGAGAGGCAGCCATCCAGCGCGAACGCCTCGATCAACTTGTATTGGGCAATCCCGATCACGCCGACATGTTGCGCCAGCTTGAACTCGCCTACGACGCCGCTCGTGGAGCAAACTCTGATGCAGTAAACGACAACGGTGCGCAAGTTTTGTTCACGGGTGAATTACCCACAATGGATGAACTTGCCGCTGAAGTCGAACAATTTCTAAAAGAACAACATTAAAATACTGCTCATCGGCAGTACATCCAATCAAGGGGACATATGAAAGTAGATGGCGGAATCGGAACAGACCTACATAAGGTTGCCCAAAGTGCACAAGAAGTAGAAGCAGCGGGTTACACGGGAGCATGGACCGCTGAGACCTCGCATGATCCGTTCTTCCCGCTGTTGTTAGCGGCCGAACACACAACGACTCTTGAACTCGGAACTTCAATTGCTGTCGCGTTCGCGCGCAATCCGATGATTCTGGCCAACATCGGCTGGGACCTCCAGGCCTATTCAGGTGGTCGCTTTATTTTGGGACTCGGTAGTCAAATCAAGCCACACATCACAAAGCGATTCAGCATGGAATGGAGCCACCCTGCGCCTCGCATGCGCGAGATGATCTTGGCAATACGAGCTATTTGGGACACCTGGGAAAATGGTACGCCACTTAATTTTAAAGGGGATTTTTATACCCACACATTGATGACACCATTCTTTGCGCCAGAACGCGCCGAGCTCGCAGGGCATGGAACACCGAAAATCTTTCTTGCGGGTGTTGGCGAACTGATGACAGAAGTTGCAGGCGAAGTATGCGATGGATTCATCTGTCATGGTTTCACCACCGAGCGATACTTACGCGAAGTCACGATCCCCGCTCTTGAACGCGGTCGCGCCAAAGCCGGCAAAACAATGGAAGGTTTCGAAGTTATGGGGCCGAGTTTTGTTGTCTCTGGTAATTCAGAAGCAGAACTTGAGGCAGCATCGGCTGGCACGCGCCAACAAATTGCGTTCTACGGATCGACGCCGGCATATCGCGGAGTTCTCGAACTACACGGATGGGGCGAAATGCAAGACGAACTCAATGGCTTATCCAAACAAGGCAAGTGGGTAGAGATGGGTAACTGCATCACAGACGAAATCCTCAACACTTTTGCAGTTGTCGGAGAACCAGAACACATTGCTCCCGAACTCCATCGACGCTACGGAGACGTAATTCAGCGAATCAGTTTTTACGCACCGTACAAAACCGACCCAGAACGCTGGAGTAAAGTATTGGCAGATCTTCGATCTGCGTGAACACTCCGATGCGCTACGGTTTTATGGAGCAGGGCTAGATCTCATAAAAATTTTCTGCCTAACGGCAGAAAAATTTAAATAGAAAAATAGAGAAATAGAGAAATAGATCAAAAAGCCCGCACTGGACGCACGTAGAGGGTGAAGTTCTTGTTGCCGCTGCCCTGAGACCCGTTGATGAAACTCTGATTCCACGCGAGGTTCGCGTTGCCCTCAGAAGAACTCCAATAGACGTCAGCGGCAAAACTCCAGACTGGCGTCGCATTGGTTGCGCTTGTCACGGAATTGGTATTTCCTGAACCCTGGCACTTGTCGACGGAGTTCTTAGTTCCAGAGCGCCCCGTAAAGAACGCAAAACATAAAGCGTCGAGTTCTTTGCGTGATGGCAAGAACCAGTCATCCTTGCCGCCGCCGTTATAGGCCTTGGCGATACTCGCAGCTGTCGTTGAGGTGCTACAAATTTGCCCATTACTATTTTTCGCCTCGATAATTATCTTGGTATTGGCTCGTCCTGTTCCAATCTCAAAGCTTGTTCCAGGGACAGAAGTGCCGTAGCAGCCCCATTGTGCCGTGGTATCTGGTGTCCATGTAGAAGTTGTTGTTATTGCTGCCTCGAGATATGTGCATGTTGCTTTCAGATCTACCCCACATGTAAATGACGTGGGTGCCACATAGAACACGATGCCACCACCAGGACCAATGTCTCGTAGGTTGCAGGTTCCGCCTGTTGCGCAGGTCTTGGGGATTGTGGTCGTGGTTGTGCTTGTTGTGCTTGTTGTGCTTGTTGTGCTTGGTGTGCTTGTTGTGCTTGGTGTGCTTGTTGTGCTTGTTGTGCTTGGTGCTGGTGCTACATCATCAATCACTTGAGTGACGATCTTGTCATCTGGAATCTTGATATCAGCTAAGACTGTGTTGTCAGCGACAACAGGTGCCTCTGGTGCTGCGACTTGAGTGGAGTCAAGCGCAGGTGTCGGTTGAGTTGCACCGGGCTCGGCGACAGTTGTGGATGCAACAACTGCAGGAGGTAATGGTTGAGTTGCTTGCCAGAGTTTTTTCTTTTTAACAACACCACAGACCCAGACAATCTTTGACTTCTTACGAATCGCTCCAGGGGATTTACATGCCTGAGCTTTTCCTTTGGCTTTCATGGTGGCGTACCAGAGTGATCCAGAATTAGTGGTGGCACAGACAACTGATTGCTTGGAGACCTTGGTGACTTGACCAGGCTTCGTGCAAGGTGTTGCCACAACGAGAGCAGCATTGCGTGTTGTTGACGACGTGTCTCCAGTTGAAACAAGTACACCGACTCCTACAAGTAGAGCAAGAGCAACAATGCCGGCGATGATTTTGTTGGACAAGAACTGATTCATGAGAACTCCTCATATCGGGGACACCTACAGAATAGGGCACGTCGAGCAGGGATTCTGTTCAGGGCTGGCGAGTATGGAGTGTGTCTAAAGCGGGTCTTCTCACAACCTCTGGATGACTGACACTTCCCCTCTCGGGCAACGTCACGCCACATAATGTTGCTCCAGAGAGCACATGATCTCGCACGTCATCTAGTGCGTTACTCGGCTTCCAGCGATTATTGATGTCACCTAGGTCGACGGTGGCGATGGCTTGTTGTCCGACAGCGTTCCAGATATCAATCAGCATGGCGATTTCTATTCCGTAGCCGGTGACGAGCTGTAACGATCGAAGAAGTTCCGCGCGAATGGCGATTTGCCCACTCAGTGGTTGAGGCAAAGCAGCCAGCCATGGATCAACCAACTTCAGAAGCGGCCGTCCAACTTCTTCGCTGACGCGCCCTGCTGGAATAGCGCGCGACCTTCCTTCGGAGTCAACACGATGAAAAGATGATTTAACAAACATTGTTGATGCCTTGGCTAACGCAGAGACGAGTTGCTCAACATGATGCACGGAAATATTGCCTAGATCCGCGTCAAGAAAAACATAAGCATCGGCAGAAATTGTGGCAACCCCACGCCAGAGCGAATCACCTTTGCCCAAAACAGTGCCTGCTTCTGTGCACTGACGAGAGACGTCAAGTACATCAACGCCGTGCTGTAGTGCAATTTGGGAAGTGTTGTCAGTGCTGCCAGAGTCAAGGACAACTGCTTGTTGCACAATGCCTGCGCCACGTGCTTGACACATCACTTCTGCGGTTCGCGCGATAGCACCTTCCTCATTGAGGGCAGGGACAAGCAGTGCGATATTCATCGGCTGAGTTAGTGCTCTGTTGTCGAGATCAGATTGCTCAATGAGCCACGTGCGTGCACTCCACCTGCTTCTACAGTTGTGTCCCATTTCGGTGGACAAAGTTCAGGTGCGATTTCACTTAATGGTTGTAGAACAAAACGTCTTTCATGAAGACGCGGATGTGGGATAGTGAGCAGGTCATCGTTGATTGTGATGTTGTCGTAGAACAAAATATCAAGATCAAGTGTTCGTGGACCCCAATGAATAGTGCGCTCACGATGTGCTTGGGCCTCAACAGAATTGAGCAACCGCAACAATGCATACGGATCAAGATGAGTGTCTAGTGCAACCACCATGTTGAGATACGCATCTTGATTTTCTGGACCACCCACTGGATCTGTCTCAAAAACCTGAGACTCTGTTACAACTCGTGGAAGGTGATCGAGTGCAAACCGTAAGTGGGCCACGCGGTCTCCGATGTTGGTGCCCAGAGCCACAATTGCGCGGTGTCGAACCGCTGGATTTACGGATTGTCGAGTGCGAGTAATGGAGACAGCAGTGGAATCAATGTCTTCATCAATTGGAGGTTGCAATTTGGTGAGCGTGACAGTGGCGGCTGCGACATGATCGAACGATAAAACACAATCTGCAATGCGAGCAATGAGACGCTCTAGCAAGATGTCGCTTGACGCTCGCACTAATGCGGCGATTGCATCGGAAATGGCCCCATAATTGGCGGTGTCTCCTAGATCGTCGGTCTGACCAGCGACGGCGAGGTTGACGTCCATCTCTACATCTATTTGTAGGGGTTGTGGAGCAAGACGCTCTGCTGGGAGAACCCCTATCAGGGCCATCACTCGCAATCCGCGGATATATATATGGTCACTTGCCATGTGTTCTTGTCTATCGGGGAAACTACGCTCATTCCATGACAGAACGCGTGCAATACGACGAATTTTCGATGTTTCATGAGAATGCCTCGGAATATGGTCTTCCATACGCTGCTCCACCTTTGGTGCGGCGTGAATTTGTGCAGTGTTCCGCGGATCGCCGATTGTCAGCGCTGGTCTGGGGAGATGAATCACCAACCATTGTGTTTTTACATGGAGGTGCTCAAAATGCGCATACGTGGGACACCGTTGCTTTGGCGATGGGCATCGCCGTGCTGTGCATCGATCTGCCCGGTCATGGACACAGCGATAGCGCCGGCGCTTACGATGCTTCTGCGATGCCGTTGGCTCAAAATGCCAACGACATTGCAACCGTCATTCGTGCACTTGCTCCGCACGCTCAAATGATTGTTGGAATGTCGTTAGGTGGGATGACCACGATGGCATTGGCGAGAGATAATTCTGAATTAGTGCCAAAGATGGTGTTAGTAGATGTCACGCCGGGAATCAATCAAGAAAAAACAAAAGCGATCACCGACTTTGTTAATGGTCCAGCCACATTTCCGTCATTTGAAGAATTGCTGGAGCGAACGATGCAGTTCAACCCGACCCGAACAATGAGTTCGATGCGACGCGGCATCTTGCATAATGCGCTCCAAACTGCCGACGGCTCGTGGGTCTGGCGATACCGACGAGATGATGCTCCCCCATTGCCCCAGGTTGAAGGAGAACTAAAAAGGCCAGATACTGCAACATTGTGGGATGTCTTTGACGCATACAACAAGCCGTTGATGTTTGTGCGAGGAATGCGCTCGCAGAGCGTGGTAAGCGACGAAGACGAAGCCGAGTTATTGCGACGAGCACCACGTACTCGAGTTGAGCATGTGCAAGAAGCAGGACACAGTGTGCAAGGAGATACTCCGCTGGAGTTAGCCGACTTGTTGCTGAGTTTTTTGGCGAGTTAGTTTTTCTCTGAGCCAACAACCCACATAGCAAAAAACTGCGAACCGCCGCCATAGGCATGACCGAGCGCAGTACGTGCACCATCGATCTGATGCTCGCCCGCTTTACCCATTACCTGTAGTGCTGCTTCACCGAATCGCAACATTCCCGATGCGCCAATCGGGTTGGATGACAACACGCCCCCTGAAGCGTTGACTGGCAAGGCACCAGTCATCTCGGTCACTCCGTCTTCGACAAAACGCCATCCTTGATCTTTAGGCGCAAAGCCTAAGTTTTCGAGCCACATCGGCTCAAACCAACTAAATGGCACATACATCTCAACCGCATCTATTTGCTTGAGCGGGTCGGTGATGCCGGCCTTGCGGAAAACATCTTCTGCGCACATTTCTCCGGCACGGGGACTTACTTGATTGCGTCCAGCAAACATTGTTGGTTCACTGCGCATTGCCGTGCTGTGCACCCATGCTTTCTTGCCCGGCATCTTGTCTGCGACGTCTTCACTGGCTAACACCAACGCGATTGCGCCATCACTTGATGGACAGGTCTCAACAAATCGGATGGGGTCCCACAACATTGGTGACTCCATGGCTTTTTCTAGCGTCCAGTGGTCTTCATGAAGATGTGCATATGGGTTTTTCAGAGCATTCGTGCGATCTTTTACTGCGACCATTGCTCCGATATGACTGGGTGCTCCGGATCGCCGAATATAACTACGAACAATCGGCGAAAAATATCCGCCAGCACCGGCGTGAACAGGCATGCTGAATGGCAGTGGAACAGACAGAGCCCACATGGCGTTGCCATCACTTTGTTTTTCAAATGCAATCGTGAGCACCC
>CANLAH010000004.1 GCA_947488685.1 Acidimicrobiaceae bacterium
GGTGTACTTGTGGACCCACAATTTGGACCAACTGTCATGCTGGGCGTGGGTGGAGTCTTGGCCGAGGCAATCGCCGATGTTGTTTTTAGACCGGCACCTTTGCAAGAAGGTGATGCGATGGCGATGATTCGCCAAATGAGATCACAAAAGCTTCTCGGAGATTTTCGCGGTGAGGCTGCAGTAAACAATGACGAACTGATCAGAATCTTGATGGGCCTGTCTGCTCTTGCTTGCGAGCGTGACGACATTTTGTCTGTCGACATCAATCCGCTCATCGTGCAGGCAGATGGTTCTGTCCTGGCTGTCGATGGCCTCGTCGAACTAGGCGAGCGACAGCTGCCCCCCTCGACAAGTCGCACACCGTTTACATCTCAACAGTTTCATGCACTATTTGAGCCAAAAGGTGTCTTAGTTGCAGGAGCCTCAAGTCATCCTGGCAAGTTCGGATTTGTATCACTGCATAATATTTTGGCAAGTGGTTATGCAGGTGCCGTCTTTGGAACAAACCTTCATGGCGAAGAAGTGCTCGGGATTTCTACGGTTGCAGACATCGCTGATCTACCTGACAATTGCATTGATCTTGTCTTTGTCTGTACACCAGCGGCGGCCAACATTGAACTCCTGCGTGCGTGCGCGAGCAAAGGAATCAAGGCAGCATTCTTAACATCGGCTGGGTACGGAGAGGCTGGTCCTGAGGGCCGACTCGCCGAAGCAGAGCTGGTGCGTGTGGCCGATGAACTCGGAATCTTGATGGCCGGACCCAATGGCCAGGGAGTGGTGTCAACTCCAGTTAATTTGTGTGCCCAGATCGTGGCCCCGTATCCACCTCGTGGTGCGATCTCGGTCGCAAGTCAGAGCGGAAACTTCGTCTCAAGTTTTTTGAACTATGCCCGACAAACCGGAGTTGGTATTTGCCGCGCCGTGTCGGCCGGAAATGCGGCGTCTCTGGGGGTCGCAGACCTATTGGAGTTCTACGCGAGTGACGCCGAGACAAAAGTTTCACTTGCCTATGTTGAGGGCATCACGGATGGGCGTGAATTGATGCAACGCATTGGCTCTACAGTTCGCAACAAGCCTGTCGTGTTGGTCAAAGGTGGTGCAACTCAGATCGGCGCATTGGCTGCTGCAAGCCACACTGGCGCATTGGCTGCTGACGATGCGGTCTTTGACGGGGCTTGTCGACAGTGGGGAATCTCGCGCGCCGCAACCGTGGAAGAGGCGTTTGAAGCAGCGGCAACGTTTGCAACGCAACCATTGCCACGCGGTCCACGCGTTGTGGTGTTGACAACTGCAGGCGGATGGGGTGTTGTCACGGCCGATGCGATTGCACGTGACGGTTTACTGGTGCTGACGGAATTACCTGATGACTTAAAGGCAGCGATTGATCAAAAGTTGCCACCACGTTGGAGTAAAAACAATCCCGTCGACTGCGCAGGTGGGGAAGTTCGCGACACGATCCCGGAGGTGATGGCGTTAATCGCAGAGCACGACAGTGTCGACGCGATCATCTATCTAGGACTCGGAATTCAAGCCAATCAGGCCCGGCTCATGCGCGAGGGTTCGTATTACCCCGATCATGGGCTTGAGAGAATCGTGACGTATCACGAACGACAAGATGCGCGCTTTGCTCAAGCGGCGCACGAGCTGATTGTTTCGGTGAATAAGCCGATCCTTGTCGCTACAGAATTGGCAGTCGCAGATCCGCTCAACAGTGGTGTCGTGACCGTTATGAATACTGGTCATATGTGTTACGCAAGCGGCAATCGTGCCGTCACCGCGCTGGGGCACCTCTACCGATACGCAACCTTTATCGGGAAGGCGCAGTAGATCGGTGCAGCGAGCCGCACGTCCCGTTCGAGTAGTTGGTGTCGTTGGTCTGTTCGTGCTGATTGTTCTGCTTGGAGCCCTCAGCATCAGTTCACAGCTTGCCACGCGAGTCAATGCCAACGACACTGCTGTTACCGAAGTTGTGATGGCGGTGCCGTTGTTGTCAGCGAGGCGCACACCAACCGTGCTCTCGGCGACTACACGTATCGGCAAAATAACATCATCTATTACTGCATTAGAAAAAAAATTACCTACTAAATCATGTCTAACAGTCTCTTGGATGGGTCGAACACTGATGGCGCACAAACCTGACGTGTCGTACACGCCTGCAAGCGTCATGAAATTATTCACAGCGCTTGCAGCGTTGCAATCCTTAGGTCCTACGCATACCTATACGACAACTGTCAAAGGAGTAATCAAAGACGGTGTTGTAACTGGCGATTTATACCTTGTAGGCGGTGGAGACCCCCTGTTGGCGCGGCGCGATTATGTTGCCAATGAGAAATATCCAACCCTGACGCCGAGTTACTTGGAGATTTTGGCAGATGCGATAGTTGCTGCTGGCGTTCGATCGATCGCCGGCACAATTGTGGGCGTTAACGAACGTTACGACGATATTCGCTACCTAGCCACATGGCCGGAATCGTTCTATGGTTCCGAAGGCGGACCACTTGGTGCATTGATGTCAAGTGATGGCGCAGCCCTTGGGCAGTCTCTCAAGCCAGATGATCCAGCAATTGGCGCTGCCGATGATCTGCACGCACTTTTAGGTTTACGAGGCGTCATCATGACCGGGCAATCGCAACGCGGAACAGTTCCTGATTCTGTACCTACTATTACCGAACTCACATCGGCACCACTCATAGACATAGTACGCGAGATGCTCGTAAATAGCGACAACAACACTGCTGAACTACTTGTCAAAGAGATGGGTTACGTTGTGAAGAAATCAGGTACAAGCGTTGACGGCCTAGGTGTTATTGCTGATGAGTTACAAAAAGCAAATGTTCCAGTCACTGGCGTCAGCATGTTGGACGGCTCAGGGCTCACGCCCCAAAACACAACAACATGTTCGGCGTTGATGAGTGTTCTCACAGCCCAAAGCGCAACTTTTCCTGCGTTGCTTGCAGTCGCTGGTGAAACCGGGACCTTGGGAGCAGTATTCAAAGATCAATCGATCAAAGGGCGCCTTGTTGCTAAAACCGGAACATTACGAAATGTGAAAAGTATCGCTGGATATATTCCGCTAAAAGGTGCTGATCCAGTGATTTTTTCTATGATTCTCAACAAAACCGGAATTGATAATCAAAGTCAATACCGACCACTCTGGTACGAGCTTGGCGACGCATTGAGTCGCGCCTCGAGTGATCCGCGTCCGGAGGATCTCGCGCCGTAGCCAAAAGTGTGATTGGATAATCATCATGATTGTCCCGATGTTTCCCCTCGGTTCAGTATTTTTACCGGGCGACATAGTTCCTCTTCGTATTTTTGAGCCTCGATATGTAGAAATGATGCAGCAGATGTTGGCCGGACAAACAGAACTCGATATGTCGTTTGCCTCTGTTCTGATCGCGCGTGGGTCTGAGGTTGGTGGTGAAGACCAGAGACGACAACTTGGAGTCGTAGTGCATGTTGAACAATGCGTTGCCACACCTGAGGGCGGATACGGAATCGTCGGATTGGCTAGCGATGTCGTTGAGATTGAAGAGTGGTTAACCGATGTGCCGTACCCGCAAGCGAAGATCACGATTCGCCCAGACCTGACTAGCGCTGAAGGAAGCGCCATTGACTTGGAACGACGAATAAAAGTTGCTGCGGACGCGATTGATCAGATGTTGCAAGAGATGTACGGTCCAAATACGCAATCTGAGATTTTGGGAAGCAATTATCTTGATACTGTCGAATTAGAGCGCATGATTGCCAATAGTGAGTCGCTTAACGATGCGCTGTGGTTTGTGGCTCGGCATTTGCCTGCTGGACCAGACATTCGCTACGACTTTTTGTCCTGCATGACGTCAAACGACCTGATGGCTGCACTTGACTCTGGCATCACCCACACTCAGGAAATGCTTACTTTTTTACAACTTGAGACCGACTAGCGCCTTGTAGGCCCTCGCTGATCAAGCCTTGCGTGTGAATGCGCATTTGTGACGGTATCCATATAGGCGTGACTACATCAGAATCATCTCGACACATGGGCTCCGTTGACCGCGTCGCAGACCTTGTTGAGTCCGTCAAGCAGTACGCCAAACAAGAAACCCTTGGTCCGCTCAGAGGTGCTGGACGTTGGTTGGCATTTGGCACAGTGGCTGCACTTTTGCTTGCAATGGCGATGCTGATGGCTGTGCTTGGCGTTCTGCGACTGTCACAGGATCTCGGCGGAGCAGCTCTTGATGGATCGTGGTCATTTGTGCATTACCTCATTGCCGGTGTTTTTAATCTTGTGCTTGTTTACATTGCATTGACTCGCGTCAGCCAGACGTCTTTAGCGAAGGAGAAGTAAATGACTCAGTCCGATAGTCGCATTAGTCGAGACGATCTCGAAGAGAAATTTCATGCCCTACAGTCAGATCTACAGGGAAAACTTGGCGCCAAAAAGGATTCTCTACTCGCCATAGGGTCGGCGATTGGCGTGGTGGTTGTTGTTGTGTCTTACTTGTTCGGAAAACGGCGCGGCAAACGTAAAGGTGGCCGCGTCGAAATTCGTCGCTTCTAAAGCATCATGTTTCATCTTCTCAGACGGTTGATCTTCAATCGCGTGCTCTTTCGTATGGTGCGTCGATATAAAAGGTTTTCTTTTCCATTCATGACCATTTGGGCTCTTCGTGCAATGGCCAAGAAACGCAAGACATCGTCAATCACCGCTGATCTCGCTGCCGGAGAAACCCTTGTCGTCAGCAGAAAGCAGCAACATGTCTGATTACAAAGCATCAACTTTCGCGTCAGGGGAGAAAGCACTCTTCATTGATAGCAAGCAACGGCGTTATCTGCTGACTCTTGATGATGAGGGTGAGTTTCACAGTCACTCGGGCTTCGTTCCGCATGCAACCGTGATTGGTCAAGAGACTGGCATCATTGTGGAGTCCACCAAGGGCGCTCGCTATTTGGTTTTGCGTCCAACTCTTGAGGACTTTGTAGTTGAGATGCCACGAGGTGCTCAAGTTATTTATCCAAAAGATCTGGCTCCGATTTGCATGCTTGGCGACATTCATCCAGGCGTTCGCGTCTGGGAGACAGGTGTCGGATCAGGAGCACTGTCGATGACAATGCTGCGCTGGGGGGCCAACATCGTTGGCACTGAATTGCGTGAAGATTTTTTAAATCGAGCACGCATCAACGTTCGGTCATTCTTAGGTGAAGAGGCACTGAGTCGTTATGACGTGTCGTTGGGAGACAGTTATCTTGCACCGCCTCCAGGTCGCTTTGACAGAGTCGTACTGGATTTACCAGAGCCCTGGCAGGTCGTGCCGCACGCCGAGAGCGTCATGGTTGGTGGTGGCATTTTGGTCGCCTACACGCCGTCGATAACTCAAGCCGTGCAGGTACGCGAAGCTCTCAGCAAATTTTGGGTAGATCAAAGAACCCTTGAAGTTTTGCATCGAACGTGGCATATCGAAGGAATGGCAGTGAGGCCAGATCATCGAATGGTTGCTCACACGGCGTTTTTAACCACCGCGCGGTTTGTAGGTGCTAAAAGAATTATTGAATCTACGGTTCAATAAAGATGCATTCGCCGGGGCACTCCTCGGCGGATTCGACCACGGCATCAAGTTGACTGTCGGCAAAATTGGCTACACCCTCAGCACCTTGGGCTTGACCCTTGGCGGTGGCGTACACGGTTGAGCCTTCTTTGACATATGCCAACCCATCGTCGAGAAGGGTAAAGACGTCAGGGGCAATCTCTTCGCAGAGACCGTCTCCGGTACAGAGGTCTTGGTCAATCCATACCTTCATGTTCTTGGTACTCCTTATGTGGCTGTCGTGGGGGAATTGGCAGTCTTTCAACGTGATCCCAATATTGCGGTCGATTTACTTTACACAACGAAGCGCCAAAACCTAGGTTGCTGAGAGGATTATTCACCTTGAGGACCATGTGGTCTCGTTCCCGTCAAAGGAATAGGGTTGGGTTATGACGGACGGGACATCAGATAGCGGCGCTCAGAGTCCGGCTCCACAAGACGCCCTCGAGATAACGCAATTACAACTTGAAATAGTTGAACTTCGAAATAGGTTGGCCGAACTGCCCAAGCGCACACAAACAATCGAAACACGCTTGCTAGAAACCAAAGGACGACTCAGTCAGACCGAAGCTCATAATGAAAAATTGACGCTTTCGTTGAAAGAGACTCGCAGTCAAGTTGCATCCCTTCGAGAAGAGGTCGACAAATTGTCACAGCCTCCCTCGGCCTATGGCGTTGTACTCGGACTCAATGACGACAACACCATTGACGTTCTTACGAGCGGTCGCAAGATGAGAGTGAATTGCACACCGGAAATAGATAGAGAAGAATTGGTGCGCGGCGCAGAAGTTGTGCTCAATGAGAGTCTTAATATCGTCGTTGCTCGGCGCCCCGAAAGCACTGGAGAGGTAGTGACTCTTAAAGAGATTCTCCAAGACGGAGTACGCGCCATTATCAGCGGTCGCGCCGATGAAGAACGAGTCTGTGAGCTTGCCGATTCGCTACGTGGCGTGTATTTAAGAGTCGGAGACCAATTGCGACTTGATTCGCGAACAAATCTTCTTTTAGAGCGCCTTCCACAGCCAGAAGTTGACAATTTATTGTTAGAAGAAGTTCCCGATATTACTTATGCGGATATCGGTGGTCTAGATGAGCAAATCGAGCAAATCGCTGACGCAGTGGAACTACCGTTTCTTCATCGTGATTTATTTGCTGAGCACCTGCTGCCAGCACCAAAAGGAATACTTCTTTATGGACCACCCGGATGTGGCAAGACACTGATCGCTAAGGCTGTTGCTAATAGCTTGGCAAAAAAAGTAGCGGCAAACAACGGAGATGAAAAAGGCCGCTCGTACTTTATAAATATCAAAGGGCCAGAGCTTTTAAATAAATATGTCGGCGAAACTGAACGACAGATCCGATTGGTTTTTCAGAGGGCGCGCGAGAAAAGCGAAGAAGGCTGGCCAGTCATAATATTCTTTGATGAGATGGACTCGATGTTTCGCACACGCGGTAGCGGCATCTCATCCGATATGGAGTCGACGATAGTTCCACAATTGCTCGCAGAGATTGACGGAGTTGAGGGCCTTCGCAACGTCATCGTCATTGGAGCAACTAATCGAGAAGACCTCATTGACCCTGCAATATTGCGGCCGGGAAGACTTGACGTCAAAATCAAGATCGAGAGGCCAACTGCTGTTGCAGCACATCAGATTTTTGCACGCTATCTGACCACTGATCTACCCCTCAATGAAGAAGAAGTTCTTAGCATCGGAGGCGGGGACAGAGAAGTCGCGGTGACGCGAATGATCGAGAGCAGTGTTGCTGAGATGTACAGACAGGACGCAGATAATAAGTTTCTTGAGGTCACGTATCAAAATGGCGATAAAGAAGTTCTGTACTTCAAAGATTTTTCCAGTGGCGCAATGATCGAGAACATCGTTCGTCGGTCAAAGAAACTTGCAATCAAGCGCGTGATCGCTGGTGGTGCAAAAGGAATCACCACTCAAGATCTTGTCCTCAGCGTTCGACAGGAGTTTGTCGAACATCATGATCTGCCCAACACGACCAACCCTGATGACTGGGCTCGGATTTCTGGGAAGAAAGGGGAGCGCATTGTCTTTATTCGAACACTTGTGACTCCTGCAAGTGACTCTGACACCACAGAAGGTGTGCGCGCAATTGAGCCTGCCGCTACGGGTCAATACCTGTAACGACATGGCGATCTTAAAAGTTTGTGGGATCGAGACAGAATACGGGATCGTCACCAGGGGTTTTGATGTGTCTCCGGTTACATCGTCATCGATGTTGATTAATGCCTACGCAGGTTCGATGAGACAAAAAATCGGTTGGGACTTTTTGGACGAACATCCATCCGTTGACGCGCGCGGAACCGTGACGGAAACGTCCTTCCCCCCAGAGATTGAGACGCACCTCGTAAATGCCGTTCTCACAAACGGTGCTCGGTACTACGTCGATCATGCTCATCCCGAAGTGTCAACGCCCGAGTGCCTGACGCCACGCGATGTTGTTCTGTACGACCGCGCCGCTGAGGAAATCATACTTCGCAGCATTGCTTCGGTTAATGCGCTTCTTCCGGATGGACAAGAGATCGGAACCTTTAAAAACAACTCGGATGGAAAAGGCAATAGTTACGGATGTCATGAGAACTATTTAGTTTCCAGAGAACTTGCCTTTGGACGTCTGGCTTCTCACATCACCACTCATTTCGTGACACGCCAAATCTATTGCGGAGCAGGAAAAGTAGGAAGCGAAAATGGCGCACCAGATGTGCCCTTTCAAATATCTCAACGTGCTGATTTCTTCGAGGAAGAAGTTGGACTCGAAACCACTGTTAAACGTCCGATCGTAAATACAAGGGATGAACCCCATTGTGATCCTTTGAAGTATCGACGGCTTCATGTCATTGTTGGCGATGCGAATATGAGCGAAGTCGCTACATTTTTGAAAGTCGGCACAACTGCACTGATTCTCGCCATGATTGAAGATGATCAGTTTCCGGACTGGCTCACTCTTCGTCACCCTGTGGCACATATTCGGTCTGTGAGTCACGATATTTCCCTGACGTCAACCTGTGAACTTCAAGACGGTCGCACGATGTCTGCTCTCGAGATCCAGGAACAATTGCTGGGTCTGTGCCAACGCTATGTACACAGGTATGGCGACCCCACGTCTGGTGATGCAGACGAAATTTTGCGTGAATGGGAGTCAGTTCTTGATTGTCTCAAAAACAATCCGGAGGACGCTGCTGATCGCGTCGACTGGATCGCTAAACGGCGAGTCCTCGAAGGATTTGCTCTTCGTCACGGAGTCTCGCCACTGAGTGCCCAATTACGTGCGATTGATTTGCAGTACCACGACATGCGACTGGATAAATGTCTCGCTCTTCGAGTGGGTCTGCGAACTCTCGTCAGCATCGAAGACGTTCACCGTGCGGTGACGAATCCGCCACCGGACACACGGGCGTATTTTCGGGGAACGTGCTTAGCCCGTTGGCCTCAAAATATTGTCGCCGCAAATTGGGACAGCATTGTTATTGATACTGGAGATGAGATTCTGAGGCGGATTCCGATGATGGAGCCGCTGAAGGGGACTCGTGCGATTGTGGGTGAACTCTTGACTGCTGTCAACTCCGTGGAAGATCTTCTCTTGAGTTTGGGCTCGGCTGATACACCAGGCTGGGATCCGCTCATGACGCCTGAACCCGGGTGGTAATTCGGGCTGGCGATGGCAAGACGTGTTGGCGGTGGCTACGGTTGAGGGTATGGCAGATCGGATTCGCAAAACCACCCCTCAGACAGAATCTCAAAACGCACCGGCAAGTGCCGACATGGATGTTTCGACTGCGAGCGGTCAACGTCTCAAAGCAGAACTTGATGACTTGCTGGATGAGATCGACGAGGTTCTCGAAACTAACGCAGAAGACTTTGTCAACAATTACGTTCAAAAGGGTGGGCAGTAGCTTTTCTGCAATTCTTTATGTCAATGCCTTACTTCACGCCTAGCCAAGATCCGGGCGCAAATTTTCAAGAACTCTTGTCGCGCGTTGGGCTCGTCCCTCGAAACGTGCAAGGTCACTCAATTGTTGACATTCCGCATGCAACAACCTGTGTTGCAGTGACATATCAAGACGGTGTCGTCATGGCCGGAGATCGACGTGCAACCGCTGGCAACCTCATTAGTCATCGTGATATGGAAAAAGTTGTCAAGGCCGACACGTATAGCGGCGTCGGAATAGCGGGTGCAGCGGGTCCGGCGATGGAGATGATCAAGTTGTTTCAATTGCAGCTCGAACACTACGAAAAAATGGAAGGCCAGCAGCTCTCCCTTGAAGGTAAAGCAAACCAACTCTCAACAATGGTGCGTGCAAACTTGCCGTCTGCGATGCAAGGCCTAGGAGTAGTTCCTATTTTTGGGGGCTTCGAACCCCGTCAGTCAAAAGGACGTCTGTGGGACTACGACATGACTGGTGGACGATACGAGGAGCGTGAGTTTGTCGCCATTGGTTCTGGCAGTTTGCACGCCGGAACTGTCATCAAGATTGGTTGGCGCGCCCAGATGACCAAGAGCGATGCAGTGTCGCTCGTCTGTCGAGCCCTCTGGGAAGCAGCAGATGCGGATAGCGCCACTGGAGGACCAGATGTGATGCGTGGGATTTATCCGATTGTGGCGGCTATCTCTCAAGACGGTTGGGTGCCAGTTCCAGACGACGAACTCGCACAAGTGTTTGAGTCAATTATCGCGCAAGTGAGATCACGATGACGATGCCGTTTTACGTTCCTCCAGAACAACAGATGAAAGATCGAGCAGAATTTGCTCGAAAGGGAATCTCACGCGGACGCTCACTGGTGGCATGCCAATATCAAGACGGCATTCTGTTTGTTGCAGAGAATTTAAGTAATACTCTTCGCAAGATTTCAGAAATCTACGACCGTATAGCGTTTGCAGGAGTCGGTAAATACAACGAATTCGATCAACTACGCCAGGCGGGTGTACGCGCAGCCGACTTAAAGGGTTATCAGTACGCCCGTGACGACGTCGATGCGCGCAGTCTCGCTAATCAATATGCCCAGATGATGGGACACATCTTTACTCATGACCAAAAACCGCTTGAAGTCGAGATTCTTGTGGCAGAAATCGGTTATGACGCTTCTCAGGATCGACTGTTTCATATCTTGTACGACGGAACAGTCATGGACGAAAGCAGATTCTCTGTACTCGGGGGAGATGCAGACCCAATTAGTGAGCGCATGAATACGTCATTTACCGTCGGGGCAACTTTGTCCGCCGCCCTCAAAGCGTGTGCGCAGTCCTTGAGTGGCCCCGATAAAACACTGGCAGCAGTTGATCTTGAAGTAGCGGTAATTGAGCGTGGGAACAATCGTCGCTGTTTTCGACGGATCGAGGCGATCGAAGCCACGTCGTTGATGGGGTGACGTTTTAATGGACCGTCGGATTTTTGGTCTCGAAAACGAATACGGCATCACGTGTACCTTGCGTGGTCAACGGCGCTTAACTCCAGATGAGGTAGCACGTTACCTATTTCGAAAAGTAGTGTCGTGGGGCCGTAGCTCCAATGTCTTTTTGGAGAACGGTGCTCGTTTGTATCTTGATGTTGGATCCCATCCTGAATACGCAACACCTGAATGTGACTCTATCTACGACGTTGTTGTTCACGATAAGGCCGGAGAGCGCTTGTTGCAAGATCTGGTGCACACCGCAGAAGAGCGACTTCAAGACGAAGGCATACGAGGGACGATCTATTTATTCAAAAACAACACCGACTCTGCGGGCAATAGCTACGGATGCCATGAGAATTATCTCGTTCATCGCACAGAAGCAAGTCTGAGATACGACGATATTTTCATTCCGTTTCTAGTCAGCCGTCAGATTTTTACGGGGGCTGGGAAGGTGCAGATTTCTCCACGCGGAGCTTCCTATACGATTTCTCAACGAGCGGAACATATTTGGGAAAGTGTGTCGTCAGCGACAACACGTTCGCGGCCCATCATTAATACTCGAGATGAACCACACTCAGATGCAGAACTATATAGACGTCTCCATGTCATTGTTGGCGATTCAAACATGAGTGAATACACAACATTTGTCAAGCTAGGAAGCGCTGCGTGTGTATTGCGAATGATGGAAGACGATTCAGTCAGCCTGCGAGACATGACTCTTGAGAATCCCATCCGTGCGATACGCGAGATTAGTTCTGATACGACATGTCGCAGAACAGTCCGCCTCGAGAGTGGGCGAGAAGTAAGCGCCCTTGACATTCAACGTGAATACCTGAATGCAGCGTTGCGATACGCCGAAACAACTGGATTCTCTGACATGGAAACAAAGGCCCTTGAGATGTGGGAACACTGTATTTCCACTATTGAAAATGACCCTCTCAAACTTGACAGAGAAGTTGATTGGGTCATTAAGTTGAAATTGATTGAAGCCTTCAGAGCGCGGCATAACTTGTCACTCGATGATGCAAGGGTGCAACTGTTAGACCTGCAGTACCACGACATTGACATTCAACGCGGCGTGTTTTACAAGATGCAAAATAATGGACTTGTCGAACGAGTCTGCAGTGATGATGACATTATGCGAGCTATGAATGAAGCCCCTACTGGTACTCGTGCACACTTACGAGGCTCATTCATCAAGGCGGCAAAACTTAAGAAACGCGACTACACCGTTGACTGGGTTCATCTCAAACTCAACGATCAACAGCAACGCACTGTTCTATGCAAGGACCCATTTGCATCAGTTGACGAGAGAGTAGAGCGACTAATCGCCGGTTTATAGTCAAGTTCGTAGTTCTGACACTAGAATTGGGCGCTATGTCGTCGTCCGTGGAGCCAGATGAAACGCATCAAGACGATGCGCCTCACCAGCCCATTGGAAAACTTCTGAGAGATTGGTTAGTAGTAATCTTTATTGCGCTTTCAGCGGCACTTTTGGTTCGGATGTATGTATTGCAGCAGTACTACATTTCAGGTCCGTCGATGGAAAGTACTCTTTTTGAGAACGATCGCGTTCTTGTGAACAAACTGAGTTACCGATTACATGACATTCGACACGGCGACGTCATAGTTTTTGACAGAGTGACCAGCAACGGAGCGAGTGTCGCTCACGATGACCTCATCAAACGCGTTATCGGTCTTTCGGGAGACAAGGTAGAAATTAAGTCATGCGTTGTATATGTCAATGGGGCTGCCTTAAAAGAACCGTATCTCGACAAAGGAAACCTGTCGCAGGTCATTCTTGAGGACAGATGTCGTCAGCCAAACATGGCTTCCGTTGCAGTAACAGCCGGTCAAATATTTGTAATGGGGGATAATCGACCTGAGTCATTTGACAGTAGGTCCTTTGGAACAATCAGCGAAAGCCTTGTCGTCGGGCGTGCATTTATTGTTGTGTGGCCATTTGATAGCTGGAAACTTCTTTAGAATTCTTAGAGAAGCGGGTCGATCTCTCGCACAAATGAGTCCATCATTCGGTCGACATGGTCGCTGTACACCCCGTCAAGTCCCATTCGAAAACCATTGTCAAGCACTTGATCAAATTGCATGTCCCAGCCAAATGCAAGCCGCTCAAATCGATGCACAAGAGTTGTGAGCCCACCGCTCCAGTCACTGTGGTGCATGTTGAGACAATCGATCCCGGCTTCACGCAAAGAAGCGGCTCTTCGCTCAGGACCTTCAGTGATTTTGGCTAGACGCGTGGAGTCAACTAGGCGCACGTCAGGGTGTAATGCACGTCGAGTGGCCAGTTCTAGCCAATCGGGATGACAGAGCCACAAATGATCTAATGGAAACCCTGCATTGCTCGCGCTACGGCATACTGGCGTAAACGCCTTGAGATCTTTTATGTCAAGACTGACATGAGTAGTGATGTCTAACGACACGATGAAGTCGTCGAATGTGGGGATGTGTTGCGGGAGGTTCTTGGCATTAATTTCACTTATGGGCTTCTTTCGAAGACCATTGCGAACAACACCATCGTGATCAAGAACCGCAACGCCATCGGCTGTTGTCCATACATCGCTCTCGAGTCCAGTTGCCCCGAGGCGCAGAGCCAGGGCGAACGATGGCAATGTATTTTCGGGAGCGTGCGCACGGGCTCCGCGATGCGCAAATGCAATCGGGGGGTTCATGAGGGAAGGAAGTCTTTGTTGCACCGCGTCAGCGTAGGCGATGAGTCCTACACTTGCAGTCGTGTTCAATCTTTCCAGTAGCGAGATGATCTTTTTACTCATTATGGGTCTCGTAGTGCTGGGGCCTGACCGCTTGCCAAGTGTCATCCGCAAGGTTGGTCGCGTGTATAGCGAGGTGCGTCGAATGGCCAATGGCTTTGAAGCCGAGATGCGCGAGACATTCAAGGAGCCGTTAGAAGAACTTCGGGGCACTGCTAACACGCTGAAGCACGGCTTTGGAGAAGTGGATACCGAGCCATCTCCTCCGATGCGGCCAGAGACAGCCGAACCCAACGATTCGCCCACCACCATCGATGCGCACGAGGACCCGGATGCGCTTTAGAAAAACACAAACTATTCCGCAGGAGATGACCATGGTGCAGCATCTTCGTGAGCTGCGTAAGCGCATTTTTCGGTCGCTTCTTGCAGTTGCGATTGGCGCGATAACACTGCTCTTGTTATACGAACCAGTGCTGAGAGTTTTGACGAAGCCATATCGCAATGTCTGCGCTCATAGACCTGATTTTAATTGTGATGGCAGCCTGTTTACATTAGGTCCACTCGACGGTCTGACCGCTCGAATGAAAGTGGCAACATATGGTGGCCTAATCCTGGCGCTGCCTATTATTTTGTGGCAGATCTGGAAATTCATTGTTCCGGCACTCGACAAACGCGAAAAACAATACGCGATTCCATTTATCGCGTCGTCGCTCGTTTTATTTAGTACGGGCGGATACCTAGCTTATTGGACTCTTGACAGGGCTCTTGAGTTTCTTATCTCGTGGTCAGGACCTGACGTCACGCAGGCGTATCAAATAACAAAATATATCAGCCTCGTTTCGCTGATGGGACTTGCGTATGGCATCGGATTCTTATCTCCAGTATTGATCGTGTTCTTGCAACTAGTCGGAATAGTGACACCGCGTAAACTTGTAAAGAATTGGCGAAATGCAATCATGTTTATTTTTCTCACCGCGGCTGTCATTACACCGAGTGGTGATCCAATCAGCATGTTGGCTTTGGCTATTCCGATGAGTCTTTTGTTTGCGGTCGCGGTTTTAATTGGGTGGCTTCTTGTTCGCCGTCGTCCGTCAGCATCTATATGACGCAACTCTCAGCGGAGGCTGTGCGTAGTCAATTCATTAAGCGACTGAAATATGCCCCAGACCGTTTTCAAGTAGACGCAATGAACTCTCTCGATGCTGGTGCCTCTGTCCTTGTGGCAGCGCCAACTGGCTCTGGCAAAACGCTAGTTGCGGAATACGCAATCGACCAAGCAATGGCCTCTGAACAACGATCTTTTTATACGGCTCCCATTAAGGCGCTCTCGAATCAAAAATATCGTGACCTCTGTGACCTCTACGGATCAGAAAAGGTTGGTCTAGTCACAGGGGATAACGCGATCAACTCAGAAGCACCGATCGTCGTGATGACAACGGAGGTGCTTCGAAACATGATCTACTCTTCGTCGCCAAGACTCGAGCAATTAGGGGTCGTCGTCCTTGATGAGGTGCATTTTTTGCAAGATACATACCGCGGCCCTGTATGGGAAGAGGTAATCATTCAACTTCCGCTCGAAGTGCAACTCGTGTGTTTGTCTGCAACGGTTTCCAATGCCGACGAAGTCGGGACGTGGTTGACAACGGTTCGAGGACGTACCGACGTAATTATTGAAAGCAAGAGACCTGTCGAACTGGTGAACCATTTTGCCCTAGGAGACTCAAGTACCGAACGTGTTTCGATGTACGACACGATTGTCAACGGTGAGGCAAATGGTTCGGTTCGTCGCTTGCTTGACTCTGAGCGTTCGATGGGTCGCTCAGGCAAGGTTCGCGGACGAGGACATCGTCAACGTTTTTATACTCCGTCGCGACCTGATTTAGTTGATCTACTCTCGAGCGAGGATCTTCTACCGGCCATCGTGTTCATCTTTAGTCGCGCTCAATGCGAAGATGCTGTCAATGCATGCATTCGAGACGGAATCGTCTTGACCGATCCAGAAGAAGAAGCCCGAATAATTCAGATCATTAATGACAAAACATCTGATTTGACCTCTGATGACCGCATTGCGCTTCGTTATGACGACTTTCTTGAGCAAGCCGGGGCAGGAATATCGTGCCATCACGCCGGAATGATCCCAATGTTTAAAGAAGCAATCGAACAATGTTTTATCGAGGGCCTTGTCAAGGTTGTTTTTGCAACTGAGACCCTTGCAGTTGGTATCAATATGCCTGCGCGAGCAGTAGTGATTGAGAAATTAACAAAATTTACAGGCGAGAATCATATGTTGTTAAAGGCCAGCGAATTTGCTCAATTGACAGGACGCGCAGGAAGACGTGGTCTTGATGACATTGGGCATGCCCTCACGTTGTGGAATCCATTCATCACCTTCGATCAAATTGTTGCGTTAGCTTTGAGTCGAAGTTTTCGCCTGTCTTCAGCATTTCGGCCAACATTTAATATGGCCGTCAATTTGGTGCGGGCTCACACGCGGCAGGGCACACACCATGTCTTGAATCTTTCGTTTGCGCAGTTTCAAACTGACAAAGACGTGGTTTTGTCTGAAGCGAATTTGCAAAGCAAGAAACTGGCGGCACTTGAATTATCAAGAACAGAGACAGGATCTTTGCAAGACATCGACGACACTCTCCCGATTTCAATCTCTGCAACTGAACTAGAGATTGCGTTGCGAGGTCTCAGGCCAGGGGATGTCGTTCTTTTTGAATCTTCGATTCTGCGTGGGCGCGGCGCCATCATCGCTACTGCCACCCGAAAATCAGGCACACGGTTGACTGTTGTCACCGCGTCGCGAAAGGTGCTGCAACTGTCAGCAAGTGACTTACAAAGCCTGCCACGACGGTCTGGCGGAATCGACTTGCCAGTTCCGTATGAGCCAACCCAGACAGAGTTCTTGCGTGAGACCGCTAAGCGCTTGACGAAGGCCAAGATCTTTGAAGAAGTCATTGTGGAACCAATACTCCCTGAGTCGGGCGCAGAGACGGCTCCGCGCAGCACAAGAGAACGACGTCAACAACGACTGTTGAATGAAATAGCTCAAATGGAACAGCGAATGGCTACTCGCGCAGGCTCAGTGAGCGCTCGCTTTGATGATGTTGTTGTAGTGCTCGAAGAGTTGGGTTATATCCAAGACTGGAAACTCACCGATAAGGGAGTACTGCTCTCGCGGGTTTTTCATGAATCTGATCTCCTGATCGTCGAAGTGATTTCGAGCGGAATGCTCGACTCTTTGTCGCCGGTTGACCTTGCATCGGTGTTATCAACGGTTGTATTTGAAACTCGTGGTCCCGATAGCGGAGGTCCAGTGCGGTGGCCCAATGAGACAGTGACAAACAGATTTAAACGAATAGAACGACTCACTCTGCGTCTACACGAAATTCAAAGGGCACATTCAATGAATCTCTATCGCAAGCCTGATGGGGGGTTGGCGTTTGAGATCTCGCAGTGGGTGGCCGGCAAAAATCTCTCAACGGTTTTACATCCCGACCTTACGCCCGGTGACTTTGTTCGATCTGTGCGTCAATTGATCGACCTCTTGAATCAAATTGCATCTGCGGCTCCTGACGAAAAGCTTCGCGAGTCAGCAGCGCAAGCAGTCAACATGATGAATCGTGGTGTCGTAGCGGCTGGCATGAGTTCCGAATCGGTGCAACTGGATCAATAACAGGAGCGGCTGATGACAATAAAGAAAAATACCGAGTGGGGACAAGAAGTAACGCAATGTCCGCCCCATCAATGCGTGGGTTCAGACCATGAAATGGGCACTCACCTCAATAATCGAACGGCCAACGTATTTGTTCTCGCAGGTGGTTCTCTTTTTGAAACTTTAGGTCGACCTAGTGCACCAGTCGTCGGAGGCGTGGCACGCTGCCTGCCTTGTGACGCTATTTCGGTGTCCATCGTTGCAAGGGGCACGCAAACCGAACTCACTGCAGTCAATGACGTTGCGATCCGCAATTCTTGGTCCCATGGCGGTTGGTTGCGTGGCCCTGTGCTGGTGGTAACAAACACAGGCATGCGGCGTGGTCGCCAGATCGCTACACGAGCACATCCAAATGACGGTCATCTTGATGTCGTATCCGTAGCGACAATGAATATACGCCAACGCGTTATTGGCTGGTCTAAAGCCAAGACTGGCAATCATGTGCCACACCCAAAAATCGCAATTTCAAGGACAACGCATCTAGATCTGACCGTGTCTCCAAAGCAGTTGCTCGTGATCGATGGACGGCGCCACAAGCACGTTTCGCGCGTCACGCTTACTATTGCCTCTGACGCTGCCCATGTGTTGATTGCGTCGGGCACTAATCTGTGATGCATAAAGCAAGAAGTAACGAAAGGTCTCACTATGACAACTGACGCAGAGATCCTAAAGCAAAAAGCGTGCTCAGTAATCGACTCGTTAGCTTCTGAACTAGTTGAGATAAGTCATGATATTCACGATCATCCAGAACTTAATTTTGAAGAACACTATGCAGCAGAGCGGCTTGCACGCTTTGCAACACAAAAAGGTCTAGACACAACAATTGGCGCTTACGGCGTTGCGACTGGCTTTGCAGCGCAACACGGAACTGGTCCAACTGTTGCAATCGTGTGTGAGTACGACGCGTTGCCTGGTATCGGACACGGATGCGGCCACAACATAATTGGAGCAGCCGGAATCGGGGCAGCGCTCGCGGCGGCTGCTGTGTGTGATTCTGCTGGTGGTTCTGTGCGCCTACTCGGAACACCCGCCGAAGAAGGTGGTGGTGGCAAAATTTCAATGGGACGCAACGGTGCCTTTGAGGATTTGTCCGTCGCGATGATGGTGCATCCAGCAGATGCTGATTTGACAACGATTGATGCAATCGCGATACAACAACTTTTGGTCGAATACACAGGACGCGCATCACACGCCGCTGCGGCGCCCCAATACGGCCGTAATGCGCTAGACGCTGCGGTCATGGGTTACATGGGTGTTGCGGCATTGCGCCAACACATCGCACCTACCGAACGAGTTCATGGGATATTTCTTAAAGCAGGTGACAAACCAAATATCGTTCCTCGAGAGTCGTCAATGGACTGGTACGTGCGCTCTGACACGATTGCAAGTTTGCAACCGCTCAAGCAACGAGTGTTGGCGTGTCTTGAAGCGGGAGCGTTGTCTTGTGGTTGCACAATGACTCATCAGTGGGATGATCGCCCATACGCCGACATGCTCACCAACGGTCCGCTCGTTGCGTCATATGTCACAAACTCGGCCGCACTTGGTCGAGTCGTGCGAGACCCGCGCGAGAGCGGTCATGCAGTGGTGGGAAGCACTGATATGGGAAACGTCAGCCATCTTGTGCCATCGATTCATCCGATGATTGCCATTGCGCCGGCAGGCACCGCTATCCACACGGAAGAATTCGCAAAATGTGCTCGCAGCAAAACTGCTGATCAGGCAATCCTTGATGGAGCCAAAGCCATGGTGATGACGGCAATCGACTTTTGGACCTCCGCCTCCAGGCAGGCGCTTGTTGCCCAAGTTTTTTCACAAGAGAACTTATCTCGCGATGTTTTGTAACCAAATCTTGATGAATGGTATCCACAGTCAGCAACACGTTGACTCGTAGGCTATTGAACCGTGACCGTCTACGTTCCTGAAGAATTTACAGAGTCCGAGCAACAGATTCTGTGTCGTTATTTCACGAACCTAGACCTACCCGTTTTTGCTCTTGTCAACCTTCCAGAGGTTGTCAAGGGAGCGTTGTTCGCGCGCTACAGCCGTAGTCCACGAAGTCTACGAAGATTATTTTTGGATGAGTTTGTCGGTGATCTGGACATTAGTGGAGACCAAAACGTCGATGCCACGATCGGACTTGAACGGGCCGAAGGATTGTATGAAAAAGTATTTTTTGAATACGGAGACGACTCGGTAGCCCAACTAGGTGGCGTGCATTTGGCGTGCGAACAAGCGTCAAATATTTTAACGAAAATCCTTGAGTGGGGCCGTCTTATGAGTTATCTCGAGCAGAGTACTCGTTACATTTCATATGACGAAAGACTCGGTGGTAGATATCGTTTTTTTCGAGATCCAGAAATCTTGGCGAGCAAGCTTGCTAATCGATATGTGGGTGACATGGATCGAATGTTCGATTCGTATAGCGCGTTAGCCAACACTGTCACCGAACATGTTCGTCAATCTGTTCGCCAAGCCGATGGCGTCAGTGATTTTGTATTTCGCCAAGCGACTCGTGCTAAAGCCCTTGACGCAGTGCGCGGTGCATTGCCTGCGGCCTCATTGTCGAATGTCGGCATCTACGGAAGTGGACAGGCCTATGAACATTTGCTTCTTCGGATGCGAGCACATCCATTGCCAGAGGCTCGCCACTATGCCGATCTGATGTTGGGGGAGTTACGCAAAGTAGTTCCGAGTTTTTTGAAGCGTGTCGACATCCCGGAGCGTGGCGGAGAATGGTCTCAATATATTTCAGATACCCATGAAGACACTGCTGTATTGGTTGATGAACTTTTTAGCGATCAAATTGCGGATGACTCCGACGAAGTCACACTTGTGGATTTTGATCCTGATGGCGAAAACAAAGTCATTGCCGCGATCTGCTATTCACAATCCCACCTTCCGGAGTCACAGATTCTTGCCCTCATTGACGCAATGTCAGCCCAAGACAAGACCTCGCTTTTGCTGGCTTATGTGGGTGACCGCAAGAACAGACGGCACCGACCCGGTCGAGCATTTGAGCGCACCGATTACCGATTTGATATTTTGTCCGACTACGGGGCGTTTCGAGATATGCAACGGCACCGAAT
This sequence comes from Acidimicrobiaceae bacterium, assembly GCA_947488685.1. Classification (GTDB taxonomy): domain Bacteria; phylum Actinomycetota; class Acidimicrobiia; order Acidimicrobiales; family Ilumatobacteraceae; genus UBA2093. Next base: position 20,530 of record CANLAH010000004.1, read on the forward strand.
GCTGACAATTGAGTGGCAGCCACTCACCCCGTATCACGGCTTCACGCGTCCTGAGTTGCTCGTTGAGGCAGGGTGTGGCGATCAGTTTGATGAGGTCATGGAGCGCTCTAGGGGGCTCTACGAGGCCTTAGGGGATGACTTTAGGCAACAGGCGCCTTATGCGGTCTCAATGGCCTACAGGATGCGCTATGTCATGCAATTCAATGCCAGGGAAGCCATGCACATGCTCGAATTGCGGTCGTCTCCTCAGGGGCACCCGTCGTATCGGCGAGTCTCTCTCGAAATGCATCAACAGATCGCTCGCGTCGCGGGACACACGGCTATTGCCGCAGCGATGATCCACATGACAACTGAAGCACCTGAACTTGAGCGTCTTGACTCTGAGCGTCGAGCAGAGCAGCGCCGTTCGTAGCAACTTTGGGCAAGTTTCTGCCGGAGAGAACGTAAATCACACAAACTTGGCAGATTATTCGGTGCAATACGCCTATTGGCTCGATTTTGTGCCTAGTATCCCGCCGCACGCTTTGTTACGGAACACACTGTGACCGAGTGGGCAAGACGCAATACATCAGAAAGGCAACCTCATGGCTGCAAAGAAAAAAATAGTGCCGAAGAAACTGGTTGAAGCAATCGATCCAGAAGACGACGAAATAGAGGCGACAGACCTCGAGGGACTTGAAATCGATCCAGAAGCACTCGACGACGAGGTTGACGAAGATGATGAGTTTGGCGATGAGGTCGATGACTCAGGCGACATAGACGACGATGCCAGCATGGGCGCCACCATTGTGGCTCGTCCTGGTGCAAGTGATGACGACGATGAAGACGATCTCACTACACCTGATGACGTCGAAGACGATCTCAGTAAAATTCTGAAAGAGAAACTCGTTGCGACAGAGGACGAAATCAACGAAGACGATGAAGTCGAAGTTGACGAGCGTGGACTAGCCGATGATCACTTGCAGCCCAAACGAGAAGATGAGCAACTGTGCTCAAGTTGTTTCTTACTCGTTCGAAGCGCCGCACCTATATGTCCCATAGGTGACGACGACTGTCCTATTTTTGCTAAAAGATCATGACCTCCACTGCGTCGCTTTCTGAGATGGCCACAAAAGCCGAGGCTTACCTCGCTGAGTTGCGCCGTCAAGCGCCAGCAGCACGCATGATCGGCGAGTTCGCCGTCAAGAAGGGCATCGAGACAGTCATGCAAAGGCTTCAAACGGTCGCGCCGAGTTCTGTGCGTTCTGACGTCAAGCCAACAACAGTTGTCACCGATTCACAAATTCAGGTTGAGCCTCTCGATAATTACGACACACTGACAGCCCGACAGATAATCGAAACGCTTGGCACGCTGACATCGGCTCAACTGCAGAGCATTCTCGATTACGAAATCCTTCATCGCAACAGAGTCACTGTGGCGCAAGCCTGCAGACGAGCTCTCAAAGACTCGATTTAGCGTGTCTCTCGTATCGGTAGAACGTGGTCAAGATACCGATCAAGACGTTCTGCTAGATCATCGTGGGCGATCTCGAGCGGAGGGATCATCGATGCGCGGAGACATTGATGTCTTTGTTACGGATGACATCACGGACGATGCCTTTTTTGTCGCCAGACTTGGAGACACTGTTGTGGGTACATTGGTGTGCTCTCGTTGGCGACTGAATCATTGGTGCATCAGTCATGTCTACGTCGAACCAGATGCGAGAGATATCGGCACAGCAGACGCGCTTATGCATGCAGCGCTTGATTCACTGCGATCTTCTGCAGGACGCATTTATGCTCAGGCATTGCCAGGGGACAGAGCGATGAAGAATCTCTTTGAACGGCACGGACTCACTGCGCGCACCATTGTTGTAGGACGCGAACTTAGCGACCCTTCCACTGAGGCGCACGCTTCTCAATAAAGGCAGTCAGACCCTCTTTGGTGTCTTCTGACTGCAACACAACAGCAAATTCTGCGTTGGTCATTTTTTTGAGAACATCGTCAGTTTCATATGCGGCAGCAAGGACAACCTTTCGACTCGCATAAACGGCAAGGGGAGCAGCAAGGCAAATCTTGTTCGCAAGTTCTAGTGCTACCTCAACTGTTTTACCTGGCTCTGTGATTCGATTAACTAGACCCAGTTCATAGGCCCGCTGCGCAGGGAGTGGCTCACCAGTCAAGATGACTTCCATGGCAACAGCCTGTCCGATAGCGCGTGGCAATCGGAACAAACCGCCTGCACCCGCGATGAGATTGCGTTTTACTTCTGCCAATCCGAAAGCAGAAATAGACGAGGCCACCACCATGTCAGAAGCAAGAACAATTTCGCATCCACCTGCTGTTGCAAGCCCGTCGACAGCAACGATGACTGGCTTTGTGCGCTCCCGATATGCGTAGCCACCAAAACCACCGCGCTTCGTGTTGAGTGCGCCTGCGTCTCCGGAATTAATTGCTTTGAGGTCTGCTCCCGCACAAAATACTGGATTTTTTTGACCGTCAGTATTTGCAGTTAACACACCGACCCACACATCAGGGTCTGCTTCCATTTTGTCAATGGCTGCTTCTAAGCCTTGGGCAACATCACCGTTGACGGCATTTCGTGCTTCGGGTCGGTTCAGGGTGATGATTGCTACTTGACCACGACGTTCGTACTGGACTATTTCTGACATGCCCTACACGGTAGTTGCCCACGGGTGAGTGGCAAGATTCGGACGAAATCAGGCTTCAGGTTCGGGAACTATTGGCTCTTGTGAATCGATATTGCTCTCGATGATTTCAGCCACAGGCGCCACGACTTCTGCGACCACGTCTGCACTGACTTCGACTGCTTCTGGTGTTGCCTCGATGACAGGTGTTGCCTCGATGACGGGCGCTGATTCGATGACAGGCGTTGCCTCAATGACAGGCGTTGCCTCAATGACAGGCGTTGCCTCAATGACAGGTTGCCTCGATGACAGGCGTTGCCTCGATGACAGGTGTTGCCTCGACGACAGGTGTTGCCTGGGTTTGAACCGTGGTTGTTTTGTTGGGAGTCTTGCTTGTGACGCGTGTTGGCCTGAGTGGTCGAGGCATCTGCTTTTTAGTCGCCACAGTCACGCCGAACAAGGTCGCAACCTGAGGCATTAGTGGTGCAAGGCGAGTAACAGTTTTGGTGAGTTCTTCCGTCACTGTCACTGGTAACACAGGTGGCAAAATGCGAGCATGTACAGGTGAGAACGCTGCAGCCTCTAACACAATGATCCAACGATCTACTGGCAGATCAACAGTCAATGACGAACTAGCAGCAGCGGCGAGTTGATTTCCGAGTTCAGCCGGGAACGGATGCCCAGCCTTTGGTGGCAACGAAGATGCGTTAAGAGCACGTACAACTCTGCCGACCTTTAGTGCCATCGCAATGTCTTCAAGCCAGTTCTTGATCTCTTCTTCTTGACGTCGCGCAAGTGACAACTTGATAGCGGCTGCAAGTGTTCGAGTGGATTGATCGCGCGCAATTGCGGGGTCATCGCCGGCAACGATCAGCGCACGAAGATCTCGAAGATCGATATCTGACATTATCTTTTCGGCTGCTTGAGCACGGTCAAGCCATTCGGCAACTCGCAAACGGGGGAGCAATTGTTCTGCAATAGCAACAAGACCATCAGCAGGAACTACATCGCGTCCGGCTGCAACAGCATCTGCGTTTTGTTGGGCCACTGCTGCACGAACGGCTGGCACGCCACCTTGCAATACACGCTCCGCAACTGCGCGATGTGCTTCGGGCAAAGTGCCCAGAACTATGTCGACGTTGATTCGTCCAGCATGAATGCGTCGAGCTTTTGGACGCTGTGGAATCTCTTCAGGAGTTTCAAAACGCGGACGACGCGGACGATCCGAGACAGGCTTATCTGAGCGTGGTTTATCTGAGCGTGTGCGATCGCTTGTTGGCTTGTCAGAACGTGGGCGTGATGGTCGATCGCGATCTGGTGCACCATCAGCACGATCACGACGAGGGCCATCGCTGCGTCCACTCTTTTTTTGCAACACAGATGTCACTGGTTCGAATTTTTTTTCACTTGGAATCAAGTCCAACATGCCTGCACGAGCAGCCTTGGCCTTGAGAGATGTCATCGTCAACACACGACTTCCGTCAAGGTCGGTCTCTATCTCGGCACGCAAGGTCTCGTTGACGACTGCACCGTTAGGTACGACGTCTGCCTCAACCACGCCCTTGGGCTCACGGGCTCCGGCGGCACGCCATGTCCATGTTCCGTCTGGACGTTTACTGGTGAGTTCAATTTCAATTCTGCGAGACATAGCGGCAACACGGTACCTGCTGATCAGCGAATTGGTACGGTAGGGCATGCCCATTTATGCACTCGGTGATCAAATTCCCAATATTCACGAATCCGCCTATGTTCATCCCGATGCCGTTGTCATCGGCTCGGTCACTATTGGCGCAGAGAGCACGATCTGGCCAAATGCTGTTCTGCGTGGCGATGATGGCGAGATCTTTATCGGGGCACGCACAAGTATCCAAGACGGAACTGTGGTGCACACAACGCCTCAACACCCGACAACAGTGGGAGATGATTGCGTCATCGGTCATCTCGTGCATCTTGAAGGGTGTCGCATTTCCGACAAGGCCCAAGTAAGTTCTGGTGCTGTTGTGCTGCACAATGTGAGCGTCGGATCCGGAGCGATTGTTGCTGCAAATGCCGTGGTTCTCAACAACTCCGTGGTTCCGCCTGGTGCACTCGCCGTTGGTGCTCCAGCAATAATCAAGCTTGATCGAGCACGTCAAGAAGACATTGAGTTTGCAGCAATGGCGTATGTTTCCAAGGGAAAACGCTTTAGCGCGTCTCTGCGATTAATTAAATAAACGTCATCCAACATTGCGAGCGCGAACACCGATTGGAGCAATCAATCGATATCCGGCACTGTGGCGTTCTTCTTCAGATTCTCCACCCCAGAATCCGTACTCGCGGTGACGTCGTGCAAACGACCTGCAATCGTCCATCACTGAACACGAAAAACAAACATCGCGAGCTTGAGACTCGCGTCGTTCACGCGCCTGAGGCCTTTCGGCGGCTGCGGGAAAGAAAATATTCGAGAGTCCGCGACATGCAGCTTGGACTTCCCACGATGTTTCTTCCCATGGTCGTGCTGAAAAAAAATCCCCAATTGCCATCTCGCCCCCCGTTAGTTCGTCCCAACCTTACCCCAAAGGTTGTACAGCACAAAGAAATTCTCGCAGTCAATGGCACGCTATGCCATTCTCGGGTGGGCACAAGTTATCCACAGCACCGGACTGATTCGCCGGTCTGATTGGTTGGACTTATTGGCTGGTCTAATCGGTTTGCGCTAGCCACCCAAAACGTGATCAACGCCAGCAATAAAGGCATCAATGTCGGCGGGGGAGGTATCCCAAGATGTCATCCACCGCACTTGGTGACGATCAATGTCCCAGTCCCAAAAAAATGACCATTCCTGAAGTTTAGTTTTGGCTGGATCAAGCATGGTGGGGAACAGACCGTTGACGGCTGGTTTTGCTATCTGCAGGGATGCAAAAGATTTGGACTTTTCATACAGTGTCTGCGCCGCCGCGTTCGCCGCAGAGGCAGTTGAGAGCCAGAGATCATCGCGCAAAGCCTGCACATACTGAGCAGACGTGAAGCGCATTTTTGACGGCAACTGTGTTACTTGTTTGTGCAGATACTGAGCGCGTCGGCCTCGATACTGAGGAGCAATTAAAACTGCTTCTGCGTTGAGCATTGCATTTTTCGTTCCGCCAAAACTCAGCGCATCGACACCAGCCGCAAACGTCAGTGCTCGAAAAACTTCTCGCGTCGCTCCCATTGCGGAAACGGCATTTGCGATACGTGCTCCGTCAACATGGACACGCATGCCGTATTGATGTGCCGTCTGACAAAGAGCCTCAATTTCTGCGACGGTGTAAAGCGTTCCTAACTCTGTAGGTTGCGAGATTGATACCACTCCTGGCTGAGCATGATGAATACTGCCGAGCGCGTTTGCTGCAGACACAATCTGTTCAGGTCGCATTTTGCCGTCGGGGGATACAACCGTTTGTAACTTCACGCCAAGAATGCGCTCAGGTGCACCGGTTTCGTCGACTGCTATGTGAGACCACTCTGTACATAACACTGATTCCGCTCGGTCAAGCAATATTGCAAGAGCCAAAATATTGGCACCCGTGCCACCGAATGTAAACAACACGTCAACATCACAATCAGCAAGTTCACCAAAAGCACTTACCGCAAGTGGGGTAAACCGGTCATCGCCGTAGGCGAGTTCGTGGCTGTCATTGGCCTGGGTAATTGCCTCCAAATACGCTGGATGAATGCCACTTGCATTGTCGCTAGCAAATAACCGTTGTGGAGGAGTTGGCATTGACACTTTGTCAATTGTAGTCGTCATTAGTATTTCGTCATGACGAAAATCAATAAACGTCCTGATGAGGGATCGGAGAGGTGTCGATGGTGCCGCCGAATACTGACCGCAAAATCCGGTCCAGGACGACCCCGGGAGTTCTGTAGTCAGGTCTGCCGCCAGTGGGATTGGGTGGCCAAACAACGGTCAAAAGAATTGGCCCTGACAGAGAACGAATTAGTGATTGCACGGGACGAACTCGACGGTTTAAAAGACATGATTTATGTACTGAGTTGCGCCGTCGAAGACGTTCGATCCGACATAGATTCCGCATCTCGTGCGACCAGAGAAACGTTGCAAGACGACCTCAGATGGCTGATCGAGTCAGCAGAGCCCGTCATTGCAAGTGATCTCAGGCCACGGCCTACATGAGTGTTTCATTGGGTTTGCCAATCCAGCCCATAATTCCCGTTATGTAATATTAAGATCACAAGGCGGGATCAGGCTTTAAGCCTTCGTAGAGTGCTGATATGACATTCCCGGTTCTTGGTCCTGGCCGTGACCAACACAGCATCCAAGAACAACTCGAAGAAATGCGCGTGAACGACGTTTCGTGGCGCGATGGTCGCGCATTTACATTGGCATATAGCGCTGGTCAAGATGTCTTAGATGTTGCCCAAGATGCGTACCAAAGATTTGCCAATGAGAACGCCCTCAACACAGACGCTTTTCCGAGCCTTCGCACGATGGCAAATGATGTCGTCAATACTGTCCTGGGCTGGACACATGCGCCAGATACTGGTGCTGGTTTCATGACGTCCGGGGGCACCGAAAGCCTCCTCCTGGCGGTTCGCGCCGCACGCCAACGACGTCGACGTCAAGACAAGCGCCAGTCAGATCTCAATGTCGTTCTGCCGACATCTGCGCACGCAGCCTTTGAGAAAGCCTGCTCGTATTTTGATGTCGCGAGTCGTCGTGTTGATGTTGGACAAGATTGGCGTGCAGATTCTGATGCCATGTCAAACGCAGTTGACGACGGCACCATTTTGCTCGTCGCCTCTGCACCTCAATACCCCCAGGGCGTCATTGACCCAGTCGCAGAGATTGCCCAACTCGCCCACAACTCGCAGATTAATTGTCACGTCGACGCGTGTATGGGTGGAGTCACACTCACCTATCTTGAGCAACTCGGGAATGAGATTTCTCCTTGGGATTTTCGTGTTGATGGCGTGACATCTATTTCCGTCGACCTACATAAATACGGTTACACGTCAAAAGGTGCAGGAGTTCTTGTGCATCGAACAAAAGAGTTGCGCAATGATCAAACTTTCGTCACTGACAATTGGCTAGGCGGCGCATATGGCTCCAGCGGCATCCTTGGAACAAAATCTGGCGGACCTATTGCATCTGCGTGGGCAGTCATGCATTACCTCGGCGATAACGGCTACCAACGAGTAACTGCATCCGCGCGTACGACGGCTCTTACAATCGCAAAACACATTGATCAACATCCGTCTTTGGTTTTGCTAGCGCAACCTGAGGCGACTCTCCTTTCGTTTGCAAGCAACGATGAACGATTAGATATTTTTACACTTGCTGACAACTTGAGACGACGGGGTTGGTATCTCGACCGACAAAGCCCTCCCCCCTCGCTGCATCTCACTGTCAACGCGATTCACAATAACGTCATGACGTTATTCCTTCAGCACCTCGATGAAGCCGTATCTGAGAGCATTTTGGGCGCTGATACAACCCATGGCGCGACTCAAGGCGCCTACGGAACTATCGACTAACACGCATCGCCAATTAGTGGTAATTATTTGTGAGCACGCTCGAGTTCTTCGAGTGGTTCATCAAGGGACTTCTCTTTGCGTCCAATAAGCATGCCGTGACGAAGTTTACGGATTCCGAGCTTGGCTCCCATGGTGAGAGCCGAGATGCCACCAGCAGCAGCCGTTACCGCCATGCTTCCTGATCCGGCATCAATGCACTGCAGACAACCAAACAAACTAGCCACGACAAAATTCTACTCAATTAATGCGATAGCACGTCGACAATCACGCCAACAACGGCAACGAACTCCGCCCTCTCCTCGGGACTCAGTGCCGACTCATACACAGACTCTTGTAGAACATCTGTGAGTTGCTCTGCTGCAGCACGAGTCACCACAAGATGCTTCACATCCGCAAACGGAGGCTGCCAACCAAACTTAGTGGCAGTCTCGACTCCATCACCTGAATCGAAATACCGTGTCAGGATTGCCTGTACCGGGGTCAAACCACTCGCTGCTACGGCCATGATGTGAGCACTTCCTCTCCACTCACGCAAGAGATGCATCAATAAATATGCACGCGCAGCGTTGTCAGTTGGTCGGGGCATCACTCTCCAGCCGACAAAAAGAGAATGACCACTGATTGGAACAGCGGCAATGACTCTTTCGCCAAGTTCAATAAAACGCTCAAGACCTGCCGTATCTGCAAGACGTTTACGTCCATATGCGGCGCATGCATCTGCAAAACGTTGGGCGCCGGCTTTTGCTCCTTCGACACCAATTCCTGCCTCCCACATCACACGAATAAGTGAAGGCGCAAACGGTCCAAATGCCGCTGAAACGACATCGGCGTCAACGTCGCCCAGTACTCCCCCACGACCGACTACGTAATACGCAAAGCCATTGGGGTATCCGAAATCCTTACAAGCCGCGATGGTTTCGGGGTGCAACATAAATTTGCCACCGACATCACCAATAGGTTGAGCAAGTGCTCGAACAGTTTCTTGAGCGGTCAGAGTTGTCATATACAAAAAACTAACCGCTTGGTGCGCTCAAAGCAGTTGTCCAAGATGTACTCTGTGGAGTGCTATAACCCGTTTGGGAGAGCATCATTACACAGCCAGTGCAATGATCGCCGAAGGAGCAACCACCCCGGAACCTCTCAGGCCCAAGGACCGAACGGACTGGCAACGCTGGAAAGAAGGGACTCGTCCCTCGCCGACGGGGAAAGCCCTCACGGGTGAAGCTCTCAGGCACAAAAGACAGCGGGGGTGCACATAGTTCTCTATTAAGGAGCCGCACCATGCCACATGTTTTTGACCGCGAACAATTTCTTGATCGCCACCTTGGTTTGTCGTCAGACGACCGGGCCGAAATGCTCAGAGTTATCGAGCGAGATTCGATCGATGATCTGCTGAGCGCAACTATCCCCGAGCAGATTCGCCTGCGTGCATCGTTAGCCCTTGGCTCAGCAGTGCCAGAAGCAGAAGTTCTCAGCATGTTGCGAGACAAGTTCAACAACGATGTCGTGCGACGTAACTACATCGGTCAGGGCTATTACGGAACAATTACACCGCCGGTGATCAAGCGAAATGTTCTGGAAAACCCGGCCTGGTATACCGCGTACACGCCATATCAACCAGAGATTAGCCAGGGCCGACTTGAAGCGATTCTGAACTTTCAAACAATGATTGCCGAACTCACTGGACTTGCACTTGCTAATGCGTCATTACTTGACGAAGCAACCGCTGTAGCCGAGGCCGTAACGATGGCACGTCGCGTGAGCAAGAACCCTTCGAACATTGTCCTGGTCGAAAAAGATATTCACCCCCAGACTCTTAATGTTTTACGAACCCGCACCGAACCTGTGGGTATTGAAATTATTCTCGGTGGACTCGACGACTTTACTGACGTGGATGCCTTTGCATTAGTTGTCTCCTGGCCTGCAAGTTCTGGAGCCTTAGCTTCACCACAAAGTGTTGCAGCCTCTGTCGCTCACCATCGTTCTCGTGGGGTCATCACTATTGCAAGCACCGACCTGTTGGCGTGCGCCCAGATTATTCCACCGGGACAACTTGGCTTTGATGTTGCAGTTGGCTCGGCACAGCGGTTCGGAGTTCCGATGGGTTTTGGTGGACCTCACGCCGCATTTATGGCAGTCGCCACAGAACATGCACGATCGTTGCCAGGCCGCCTTGTCGGAGTCAGCACCGACACTGCTGGTCGTCCAGCACTGCGATTGAGTCTGCAGACACGCGAACAACATATTCGACGCGAAAAAGCCACATCAAACATATGCACAGCGCAGGTGCTGCTCGCCAATATCGCTGGCTTCTACGGAGCATGGCATGGTCCAACTGGGCTACAAGCAATTGCTCGTCGCGTGCATGCATTGGCGTCTGCATTTGCGTCTTTGGCTGCCAGTAAAAACTTGAGTCTCGTGTCAACTGATTTCTTTGACACCGTTGCATTACAAACACCTGATGCACAAGGCTTGGTGTCACAAGCCAGGCAGCACGGTTGCAACATCCGACAAATCGACGAACGAACAGTTTCAGCGAGTTTTGACGAAACAATGACCGCACAAGATGTCGTCACACTGCTACTTGCGATTGGCGTCAACGCCACGCTTCAAGATGTCAACAACAGCGCCAGGGCCGATCAGAACGCGTCTCTTGTACGTACAGATCAATTCATGTCTCAGAGCGTTTTTGGGAGATACCACACCGAACACGAAATGCTTCGATATGTCCGCCGTCTCTCAGATAAAGACTTGGCACTTGATCGAACAATGATTCCACTTGGTTCTTGCACAATGAAACTCAACTCCACCACAGAGATGGAACCGATCACATGGTCTCTTTTGGCCGATCTGCACCCGTATGTACCAGCAGATGAAAGCGTTGGCTATCGCTCTTTGATTACAGATCTCGAAACAATGTTGTGTGCCATTACTGGCTACGACGCAGTCAGCCTTCAACCTAATGCGGGTAGTCAAGGCGAGTTTGCCGGCCTTCTAGCAATCCGTGCGTACCACCGTTCGCGTGGCGACATCAATCGCACGATCTGTCTTATTCCGTCAAGCGCTCACGGCACGAATGCCGCAAGCGCAGTCATGGCAGGAATGGGCGTCGTCGTTATTGCCTGCGACGAAAGCGGCAATGTTGATGTGCAAGACCTGCGTGAAAAAGCAGACGCAGCCGGAGAACGTCTTGCGGCGTTAATGGTGACATACCCATCGACTCACGGTGTTTTTGAAACTGCCATCAGTGAGATCTGTGAGATTATTCATCAACGCGGTGGTCAGGTGTATGTAGACGGTGCAAATCTCAATGCTCTCGTTGCAGTCGCTCAGCCGGGCAAATTCGGCGCCGATGTCAGTCACCTCAACTTGCATAAAACTTTTTGTATTCCTCATGGCGGTGGTGGCCCAGGAGTTGGCCCTGTTGCGGTGAGATCTCATCTTGCACCGTTCCTGCCAGGGCACCCACTCGCTCACCATGACGACTCCACTGTTGGGGCCGTGTCAGCAGCGCCCTTTGGCTCAGCGGGCATCTTGGCTATTCCATGGGTGTATATCTCAATGATGGGACCGGACGGGCTATTGGCGGCAACTGGAGACGCCATACTCTCGGCCAATTATGTCGCACGTCGATTGGTGTTTTTGAAACTGCCATCAGTGAGATCTGTGAGATTATTCATCAACGCGGTGGTCAGGTGTATGTAGACGGTGCAAATCTCAATGCTCTCGTCGCAGTCGCTCAGCCGGGCAAATTCGGCGCGGATGTCAGTCACCTCAACTTGCATAAAACTTTTTGCATTCCTCATGGCGGTGGCGGCCCAGGAGTTGGCCCTGTTGCGGTGAGATCTCATCTTGCACCGTTCCTGCCAGGACACCCACTCGCTCACCATGACGACTCCACTGTTGGGGCCGTGTCAGCAGCGCCCTTTGGCTCAGCGGGCATCTTGGCTATTCCATGGGTGTATATCTCAATGATGGGACCGGACGGGCTATTGGCTGCCACTGGAGACGCCATACTCTCGGCCAATTACGTCGCCCGTCGACTGCGCGACGTATACCCCACTCTTTACTCTGGACCATCAGGCACAGTTGCCCATGAGTGCATCCTTGATATTCGGGGGATCACTAAAGACACTGGAGTGAGTGTTGACGACATCGCCAAGCGATTAATGGACTTTTGTTTCCATGCACCCACAATGAGTTTCCCTGTGACCGGAACACTGATGGTTGAGCCAACCGAGAGTGAATCCTTGGCCGAAGTCAATCGTTTCATTGAAGCAATGCTTCAGATCGGTGTCGAGATTGATTCAGTGCGCCAAGGCAAGGTTGACATTGAAGACTCTCCATTGAGACATGCACCTCACACCGTTGAAGATGTTGTCTCAAGCAACTGGGCTCGGCCCTACTCTCGCGAGACAGCCTTGTTTCCAACACCACTCCTGCGAACACGCTCGTTTTACCCAGCCGTGTCACGCATCGATGCTGTATTTGGAGACAGGAACCTAGTCTGCAACTGCGCACCAATCGAGGAGTACGCGATGTCGTTAGAGAGTATTACTCTGTCGTAATGACCACTGACGACAAAAGTTCTGATCAAACTCATCCACTTTCGGGCATCGAGGAACTTCTCAAACTACTCGTCCAAGTCGACCCCATCACTCTAGGAACCCAGGCACTCGACGGTACTCGTCGCTTAGCGGATGAAATTTTTGCCGCAATTGCAGCATTCACAACCACGATGGACAATCTCAACGCGACTGCTACCCGACTCAATGTTTTTATGGATCGCATGCAAGAGCGGTATCTAGGGGACGACTAAACCTATTTCTTTTTGGCAACAAAAGGCAGTGCGGTGATGACGCCCTCTATCAGCGAGCCGCGTACATCTAGATCTACTTTTTGACCTACTGATACTTCAATCGTCACGAACGCCATCGCTATGCAATGACCAAGCGTTGGAGAAAAGTTACCGCTCGATACGTATCCGATTGACTTGCCTTCAGAGAGAACTTCTGTGCCATCGCGTGCCGGACGTCGACCTTGTATTTCGATACCTACAAGTCTCTTTGACAAACCTGACTCTTTTTTGGCCAATAGTGCATCACGTCCGCGAAAAGCACCCTTATCCCATGACACGACCCATTCAAGACCCGCCTCAAGAGAGTTGATCCCTTTGCCTAGTTCGTGCCCATGCAGCGGAAGACCTGCCTCAAGGCGCAAAGTATCGCGAGCACCTAGTCCCGCAGGCACTCCACCGGCCTGCACGAGTGCGTTCCAGATGGAGGTTGCGTGCGCAACCGGCACTGCAAGTTCAAGACCGTCTTCGCCCGTGTAGCCAGTTCCGGCGACGGTGCAGGCCACGCCCATGAGTTCTAGCTCTTTGACGCGAAACCGACCAACATCTGCTGCATCACGAGAGAACGCACCAACAACTTTTCGCGCCGTTGGCCCTTGCACGGCAATGATTGCCCGTGTATTTGTGGTGTCAACTCCGCCAATTGCTTCTTGCACGCCAGTTGTATTAGAGGCATTAGGCATGACATCAAACACGTCATCACCTACCCACCACACAATGATGTCATCCAATACGCAAGCATCGTTTACGTCGAGCAAGTGCGTGTACTGCGCGCGACCAACAGAGATCTTATTTAGATCATTTGTCAGTGCTTTTTGCAATAGGTCAAACGCCTTGTCACCAGACACTCGAACTGTGCCCAAGTGCGACACATCAAATAGCGCCGCACCTTGACGACACGCTTCGTGCTCTAACAGCGTTCCGCTCGGATATGAAATTGGCATTTCCCATCCACCGAACGGAGCCATCTTGGCCTTCAGTTCTCGGTGCACCGCATCTAGCGGAGAAACTTTGTCACTCATTGCTACAAGTTAGCGACATTCGCAGCAATAAGAATCTCTTCTTTAGCCTTACGTATCGAGATAATTGTGGCGTCGACTTCATCTTTGATTGGCGCAAGAGGCAACACGTTGAAGACACCTTGCCCTTTACGCATGACATCAATCAACTCATCGCCTTTACACAACACAACACTCGAACCGCTAATAACAATATGCGCCGACACAATGTCACTATCAAGATGATCCCTCATGTAATTGAATACATCACGAACCGATGCGAGCCGAATACCAGCATCAAGAAGCATCTTTACGACTTTGAGTTCGAGTAAGTCTTGATAGTTATACACTCGTCGACTACCACAGCCTGCGGCATCAATGACACTTGGTCGGATCAAATTTGTGCGAGCCCAATAGTCCAATTGTCGATAAGTAATTCCGACAATATTCGCAGCATGCTTTCCGGTAAAGCTTTCCATTATCAGACTCCAAAATCTCGTAGTACACGCAAGTAACTACGCGGATGTAACACGCTAGAGGCGACAATTGATTTCGTCAAGAGAACATTCGTTCGTAACGTCTTGACGCATTTCGGTCTACTTATGCCAGGAAATCCTCTGGTTTGATCGTGTCAATGAAGTCTTTGAACTCCTCGAGGATGTTTTCTTCATCAGCCTCGGGTGAAACTTTGCCGACATCATCTATCAAGGAATCCTGAATGTAGATCGGGCAATGTGCTCGCAGCGCCAGCGCCACGCCATCAGAGGGGCGACATGAGATGACATTGTCTACACCCTGAGATGTCAGGGTCATCTCTGCGTAATAAGTACCACTCACCATCTCAGTGATGACAACCTGTTTCAGTACTACTTCAATCTTGCGTAACGCCAAGACGAATAAATCATGTGTTAAGGG
>CANLAH010000005.1 GCA_947488685.1 Acidimicrobiaceae bacterium
AGTTGTCGGCGATCATGCTCGTTGACATCTCCGCGCACAAACACGAGATCCTGAATCTGCACTGAGTGCAATGTGGTGATCCCTAGATCTATGGCGTCTTGCAATAGAACAGTGCAACGGGGATCGTCTCCGGCGGGACGGACCGTTAGGCGGTGTATTGCTGGCACAGTCTGCACAGCAACATCTACCACACTGCAAAACTAGTTTTGCCCTCGCTCGTGCAACGAGTAGTTGTACGAGAAGTTAAGTAGTCGGTTTACGAAACGTAAAGGTATTACTTCGGGAATTTTTCGTGATGTGCGCCCAGCAAAATGACAGCAAGCACTGCCGGAACGGAACCCCGATTACTCCAACGATGTCGCGTGCCATTTTGCACGACCGTGTCCCCCACGCGTAAGACTTTTTCGACTCCATCATCAAGTTCAAGCACAACTTCTCCTGACAACACAACTTCAAAATCAATCGTGTCAGTTGTATGCATCCCCGGATTTTCTGGCTCGAGATACGACATCAGCCCTGGAAGTTTGGCCTCCATCTCGGCGAGCCCTGCCTCAACATCAACATCTGCTGCTGGCCCAGGGGCATCATTTGGAGCAACCGTGAAAAGACCAAACCGAAAACCACCCACTGGGGGGAAATACGTGATCTGAGGTGGTGCTGAACCATCATCGGGAAATGTCGCCGTGGTGTCGCCTCCCCAGAGCCTGTAAAACTCGGCACTGGGTTGCAGTGCCATCACGAGTGGTTCGACCTCTGTGTCTGACGCAAAGACTGCTTTGCCATTTTTATGCCCTGTCACTACTCTGCGAACGCCCACGTGTGTCTCCTTTGTCTTTCTCCGCAGACTACTTGTCCCACGACGCCATCTGAGACGTCACCAATGCCACGAAATATGCCCCGGCTCCGGCCAAAGTTGCGACAAAGAACCCCACCTCGAGAGCAAGAACAGTTGCCGCTGCGGCGGCCACCACTGACGCAAAGCCATTGACGGCCCACGCAAACGGAGTCGACTCAACGACGATGCGCTCCATGCGTCGCAATCCTGTGGGCATCGCTGTTCCCATCGTGAGCCCAAATGGCATGACCACGACAACAGCAATCAACACTCGCACAACAAAAGAAGCCGTGATCTGATGACTGACAAGTTCTGGCAACCACCATGCACTCGAAGCGATAAGAGCCGTAGCAGTGCCAAGAGAAATTCCTAGTGCTCGCCGTTCGTTAACAAAGCGAGTACTCCACCACGCGCCAATGCCCGTCCACGCCAACAATGACGACAGCACGACAGACAAACTGTATGTGGGATAACCCAGAAGCAAGACCAAGCGCTGAATCATGACCGACTCCACGATGAGATAGCCAAGACCAATCGCAACAAAATACAAGAGCACAAGTCGAGGAGGCTTTTTCTTTTTTGGAATACGTCGGATCGGAATGAAATAACCCAAGATTGATAACGCTAATAAAATCCCAAATGTCAAAAACAAAATCAGCACAGGATCAACCGAGTAGGAATACCCAGTCATTCTCTGACCAATATCACCAAATCTTTTCATATTGAAAAAGAACGGCTTGTCATCTGTCGTTGGACAAACATTTAATCGATAGGCGCGACAAAAGACTGCAGGAGATTCTGCCGCGCTGAGTTGGACCCACTCATATTGTGATGGACTTCCTTTGGCGTACGCCACGCCGTTTCCGCGTTCATTGGCAAGTGTGGTTATCGTGGCCAGTTCTTGATTGGTAAAAGGTGTGGCCTTCACCATCACAGTGCCGAATTCAGAGTCAAAAAGATCGGTTCCCATCACGACCACTACTTGAGATGTCGGATCTTGTGCTCCGAGTTCTTCTACTGCTTTGAGTGCAATAATTGTGGTACGCAAAGATTCATCACCGACAAGACGGCGCAATCGCGTGACTGCGAGCACGCCACCCGGTTGCAACTTCGAGAGATATTCTTTGAACGCTTCTACTGTGTATAGGTTGTTCTCCGACAACGCGTACGCTGATGCCCCACCCGCGCTCAGCGAGTCAGTGAAACTAATCTGAATTTGTGAGTACTTAGCAGGGCGACGCGACAACACTGATCGACCGTCTCCGATCACCGTATGCACCCCTGGCAACGAGTATGGCGAACCCGAAAATGCTGCAAGTTTTTCGTCAACGACTTTGCGCACGCCTTCGTTGAGTTCAATCACATCAAGATCAGTCACTCCTGCTGCTCTCAAATTATGGATATCACGTCCACCGCCGCCACCGATAATCAGACCTGGACCACTTGGAACAATCGCAGTTGGAATCGTCTGTGGTCCAAGTTGAAGTTCTGCCCACCCTGGTGATGGGTTTGCGCGGTTATATCCAATAATTGGCGCAGTCACTCTGTCATAGAGCACCACACCTAGACCTTTCCCATTGCGCGGAACCAACCCGATAGTTCGAGATAGTGGTGTCCAATCGTCTACCCGAAGTGAATCAGCGTCGCTGAGTCCGGTCAATGGTGCCTCAACAAGTCGTGTCGGAAAAGACGCCATCACAAGCACGGCTGTGAGGAGGACCAAAAAAATGCTTTGTTGTCGCGCACGAGAATTGCTGGACAAAAAAACTGCTACAACAGAAACGATTGAACCCAAGAGAAGTAACAAAACTGGTGGTTCAAGTAGCCACATTGCTGGCACAACAGCAACGGCTCCGAGCGCAGCGGCCACGAGATCAAAGAAATATAGACGGCCAACCGACTGTGTGTATGTGCGTAGCGCAATTGCTATGACGACACCACCCGCAAACGATGGAACAGCAATAAACCCACACAGAACTAAGAGTGACACGATGAAGCGAACTGTCAATTCGGAGTACTCAAGGTTGAGTCGTACAGCGACGAGCGGTAATGCGACAAGGGAAACGGCGAAACGCATCGTCCACGTGCGCAGTTGCAAAATTGTTCCTGCATCATCAGAAGTAGGTGCAATCAAGGCGGTGTACAAACCTCCTGCTCCGGTCCCGAGTAAGGCAAGACTGATCGCCAAAAAACTAAAATGATAAAAAATCAAGGCTGATAAAAGCCGTGTGACAAGCACTTGCGAGGCAATCGTCACGAATGCCGCAACAACCACACTGAGTACAACGACACGCGGTGGTTGACTGTGAGAAATTGATGTCATCAGTTATGCAAACGGATTCTGCAATAAGTGCGTGCTCATGTCACCAATAAGTTCGAGCAGCATGCGTCGTTCTGCAAATTTCCAGGATCCGTTAGTCAAATACACTCGATCAATATAGGTCCCAGCAGCCACTGGACCGAGCACACCACCAGGCGCTTGATGCAGAACCTGCACATACGACCGACATTGTGCTGTTATCTGGTCGTCGTTGAGGTCAATGACAATGTTGGTGACTATGTGACGCGTTCGCGGAACACCGTCATACATGTGAACGCTGTGTTGCATTGCTGCTAGCACCTGTGAGGCGCCGCACGCTGCAGGGCCATCAACTTGTCCGTAGAGGCCATCGGTGCCAAATAACTCAGATGTCGCGATCAGGTCTCCTCGATCAATGCCGTCACAATACGCAAAGAGAAGTCTCTCGATTCCTTCTCTCGCTGTCATCATCGTCCTGGATACGCTTGCGCCACTCGGCGTATTTCTGCTGCGTCAACCTCAAGTATCGCCCCTGTCGCTACCGCTGCGTTAGTTGCTGCTATCCACTTTTTAGTAAATGCCGCTTTCGTTGCGTACAAGGCTTTGAGTTCTTTTTTCGTAAACACAATTGTGGTGCCAAAGAGTCCACAAAATGATTGACCGGATTGCCCTTGACCAGACAAGGTTGCAATCGGCACATCTACTTGTGGCGTACGAATACCCCCTTTTGCATTTCCGTTCGTGTCGCGCTGATATGTCAGAACATCTTCGTTGACCTCAAGAATAGGCATTGACCGCGGCGCTGTGCCCGTGCGCACCCATGCGTCAAGCGCCGACAACGCAGAACGTAAGACATAGGTATGAGGGCCGGCATTAATCGGTAAATCACATTTCACAGCACCAAAATAGATCGCAGTTGGTGGCTTCATCATTGCCGCAAACAAGGCCGTATCACCAGAACCCTTGCCGTTGTCAGTGTCGCCTATTCCGAGGCTGTATGCGTCTCCATGAGCAGTACCAGGAACTTCCCAACTTCTGAACCACTCTGAGTCCTTTTGGTATGCACGGCGGTATCCAAGATTTGCGCCAACAACATCTGTCTCTGATGAAAATACCAACACGGGTCGCTTGATATCAGTACGACTGAGCAGTGCTCTTGGTCCCGCAATATCTGCCAAAGGGGCAACAGATAGTGCCGCGCCATACGAGCCACGGCTGTGAACGAAATAACCGCTGTACACGTCTTGCAATGGTGCAAGCGCATTTATGTACGTTGCTAAGCGAAATGCCGATTGGGATTCTCCCATCGCAAGAACCTGAATTGGCAGCAATTCACCAAACAGTTTCGTTGGGTTACGCCAGACGGTTGCGCCAACCTGACTAAAGATGTCATAACTAAAATTGTCTCCTGGATGCACCAACACGCCGTAGCGTTCAGGGTCAAATTTCTTAAGTGATAATGCTGCCCCTAGCGCGTTGCCTCCGCCTTCGATTCCGACCCGTTGTGCAGATACTCCAACCCAAATCGCTCCACTGCGCTGCATTTCCATGTCGCCAAAGCTCCATACAGGTGGCGTATCAAAACCAGCGGTGACGTTCATCCACTCCACCATCACAGTGCCATTAAATTTCGCAGGATCTATTGGCCGTCGAACAACGATGCGAGTTTTATAGTCTGCTGCCTCCGCAGGAGCGACGGTCCACAGACCGTCATCCGTCAGTGGCACGGTCGACGTATACGAACGTGCCGAGCCACTAATGAAGAACTCTTTTTGAGAGTAGTTAAACACCTTGCCATCAAAATCGACAGTGCCAACTCGTGGGGTTCCCTTGCCTGTCTTGATTGGACCTTCAACAACTGTCTCACCAACATTTGTTACTGATGGCTTTGACAACTCGACAATCTGCAAAGACCGCGTCGAGGTCTTTGCCGTGAACGCGCCTTTTGCGGCCACGGTGACGGTGACAGCACATTTTCCTGATGCTTTTGTGGCAATCTTTTTACCCTTCAGCGAACATTTTCCAACAACTGACCATGTTTGTACTCCTGATGAATTCGACGATGCAATATCTAACAGGGCAAAAGTTTTCTGGGGAGCAAGATTCGCTACCTTCCAGGAGATGACCGTGGTGCTCGCAGCATAAGCCCCTGTTGCCGCGGGCAACACACAACCCAACACAACGGCACACGCCAGCAGTGTTCTGCGCCCTGTAAAACAAAATACCCCTGCCCTCACAATTGCCCCCTAAACCATAAATTTCCCAAGTCCTATATTACTTGTGTACGCTCACATCAATCACACTGGAGGCTGGAATGGTTTTAAGATTTGCTACACATCAAGGTCGTGCTCAATTAGTCGTTGGAGAAGGCACTCATCTCGTCGACCTAGAACAGGTGAGCAACGGTCTTTTTTCGAGTGACCCGATGCAATCTTTCGCACGTTGGGCTGAATTGCGCGAATTTGCCAAGACCATCACTGCCGTTGGCGAACCTTTCGACCCACTAACGCTCGACGCACCATCACCACGACCTGCCCAACTTTTTGGAATTGGTCTTAACTACCGCTCACATGCCACAGAGACTGGTGCGCCAATTCCGACGTCGCCACTTACATTCACCAAGTTCGCATCGGCAATAAATTCACCCTACGGAGACATTCCTATCAAGCACTCAACAGTTGACTGGGAGGTCGAACTAGTTGTGGTGATCTCTACTGGTGGTCGAGATATCAGCGTTGCCTCTGCCTGGGATCACATTGCCGGCGTATGCGTCGGTCAAGATATTTCTGACCGTGCATTACAAATGGCCACGCAGCCCCCACAATTCAATCTCGGCAAAAGCAGACAGGGATACGCACCGTTCGGGCCATGGATAACCGACTCCGCACACCTTGCCAATCGCGATGCATTACGCGTGACATGCCTACTCAACAGCCAAGAGGTCCAGAACTCGACTACCGACGATCTCATTTTCCCTGTCGATTATTTGGTCTCATACTTGTCCGGCATCGTGGAACTTTCTGCGGGTGACGTGATTTATACCGGGACACCCAGCGGCGTGGGTGCTGCCCGCACGCCCCCACAATTTTTATCCTCTGGCGACATACTTATCTCAGCAATCGAAGGTGTTTGCAGTATCACCAATCTCTGTATCTAAATACTTTGCTGCGGCCATGCCCTGAACTTTTGTCATCGACAATTTACGGCTGACGCAAAAAAGTCCCAGTCTCTGTGGAGAAACTGGGACCTCAATGCGTGGTATGCGCTTTTAGACGCATCCCTTGGTGGCGGGGGCAGGATTTGAACCTGCGACCTTTGGGTTATGAGCCCAACGAGCTACCGGACTGCTCCACCCCGCGTCGTGATGACCCCCTACGGTACTGAGCGCAATGGCCTTCTCGCAACCTCACACTCGTCACCAATTGGGTGCCACGACAGATGTACGGTTGCCTGTATGTCAAATCTCACTGGACCGTTCGATACGGGTAAGTTGGCGCGCATTGCCCCAGGGAGCGTGACTGTCACGATCGCACGCACAATCGCGCCCGGAAAGGGTGACGCTTTCGTAGTTTGGTGCGACGAGATGCTCGCAGCGGTGCAGCAATCGCCGGGATGTCTAGGTGCCGCTGTTTTGCATCCTGGAGTGGACTCCGATGCGTACCAGATGGTGTTTCGATTTATAGATGCGCTGCACTTGCGTCGATGGGAGAGATCTCAACGGCGCGAAGAACTGCTCTCTCAAGTGGACGAAATGATTCTGACCGAAAGAATCACAGTGACTGCCGGGACAGATGAATTCTTCATCGCACAAGGGAATAGTGAGCGCCATCGAACAAAATATGGAAAATTCGTAGCGGACATCGCATGGGTGTATCCGATGTCGTTAATTATTGCTGTTGTACTTGCGCCTCGAATTGCCACAATGACAATTTGGCAACGAGTGTTAGTAACAACACTATTTTTTGCAGTTACTAAGAAATTTGGTCTCGGCCCGATGCGTCGTTATTGGCGGCGACGACATATGTTGCCACAAAATTTAACGCAACGATAAGGCGTCTTTAAAAAACGTTGACGAGATCAACGACGAAGACAAGGGTCTCGCCGCCCTTGATGACGCCGCCTGCTCCTTGTTGTCCATATCCCAAGTGAGCGGGAATAGTGAGTCGGCGACGTCCCCCTATTTTCATTCCTGCTACGCCTTGGTCCCAACCAGCGATGACTTGCCCACCACCGAGTCGAAAGTCAAATGTGTCTCCTCGATCCCATGACGCATCAAATTGCTTTCCGGTGCTGTAGGCAACGCCAACATAATGAACAGCCACGTTCTTGCCTTTGACCGCTTCATCACCATCACCAACGGTGATGTCCTCGATCACGAGTTCAGAAGGTGGCGCAGAATCAGGAATGGTGACTTCAGGTTTTTGAGACATTCCGACAATATAGTGCCACGAGGCTTGATTGCCTATTCGCTCCCCCATAGGTACCGACCCAGCAACTACCGTGGTCTGCAGGTAATCCTCTTCGTCCTAATGAATGCGACACATATATGTTCAATCGTTCCAAAAAAGAAACTCGGGATGCATTGGCTGCTTTGGGTCGTGAAATTGAACAGTTACGCGCTGACATACAGCAACAGATCGACCTCGTAGCCCGAGAACGCCAATCTGCTCTGGAGTATGCAGAGCGACTAACAATGATTGAAGGGAAAGTCTCCGGAATGGGAGCAGAGTTATCCCGTCAACTGCACGAACTCGGCAATGACATCGAATCCCTTTCGCAACGACCAGAAGATGCGCTCACTGCTGAGTCACTTACATTGCTACGAAACTCACAAGTTCGTTTGGCCAACGAGCAAGCCCGATACGAGATTGCATTTCGTCAGGATCTTGCTGCGCTAGCCGAACAGTTGCGTCGACCTCACTAGTTTGCGAGCGTTGCCAACGCTCGGCGAACCAGTTCACGAGCCTGCGCAAGTTTTTCTTGGTAGGTACTGAAATCTGGGGGTGAACTCGCCAAGGCAGCATCAGCCTGAATAAATAATGTATCTGCTTGAGCCAGCAACTCTTTTGGAGTCGATGTGCTTGTGGCTGGCACTGTTGTGCCAGGACTAGAGCCTCCTGTTGATGGAGCAACGGTCGTTGTTGTGACAGTTGATGAACCTCCGACACGATCACCCAAGTCCCCTGTGTAACCAGGAAAGAGTTGTGCGACAACAGCCGTCACGCTGTTGCCGATAACGGACTTGTTGTTGTACCAG
The DNA here is from genome assembly GCA_947488685.1 of Acidimicrobiaceae bacterium. Lineage (GTDB taxonomy): Bacteria > Actinomycetota > Acidimicrobiia > Acidimicrobiales > Ilumatobacteraceae > UBA2093. Next base: position 8,392 of record CANLAH010000005.1, read on the forward strand.
GCCAGAATTTTGCGAACGAAAACTTGTTTAGCGTCGGCGCCGTCTGGCAAAACATACATTGGTCGCACATACATAAAGGATTTTCCGACAGGAACAATCTGGAGGTCTCCGTATGTCACGCGAGATCCGCGTTGGTCGAGTGGCGTGATTGTTGCAGAAATCGCCGGCTCACTTTCGAACTCAGCAGCGATTGTTGCTGGTCCGGGAGGCAATGGTGTTGCAAGGTCAAAAACCGTGATCTTGCCATACGTTGCTGGATCGCTTGATACCACCATGATTGAGCGCAACTCTTTGCGACTGTCGTCAGATGAAAACGGAACAAACGGACGCAACATCGCGAATGTGCCTTTTTTATCTACCGCACCGGGTGCGTGAAAAATGGTGTAGTACGGGCTAAATCTCAACACATTCGCATCAAGAACGGTGGCGGAGTCAACAGCATCAATCCCAGTCGCTGCTATGCCAACCCCAGAAGATGACTCTGGTGCATTTGGTGGCGCTTGAGCAACGCTCCATGCAGCATCTCTGTTGAAAAATAATGTTGCATCATCAAATTGATACTTGCCATAAATATTTGATTGCACACGGAAAAGATCTTCTGGGTAACGGAAGTGTGCACTCAACTCTGGGTCGACCTCAGAAATGGGACGGAACAGTTTAGGGAAAGCTGCTTGCCATGCTTTTGCAATGGGGTCGACAGAATCGACAATATAAAATGTGACATCACCGGAATACGCATTGACGACTGCTTTGACACTATTTCGGACATAGTTAAATGAACGGTTGAGCCCACTTCCGAAACTGATTTGATCAATATTTGCTGATTGTGCATACGGATAGCGGGTAGATGTTGTGAACGCATCAATGACCCATGACACTTCGCCTTTGACGACAACTGGATACGGGTCACTGTCGTATTGCAAAAACGGAGCAATCTTGCTAACACGGTCGCGCACGTCGCGCACTAATAACATCCGAGATTTATCAGTAATGAGATTAGAGCCAAACAAGTTGTACTCACCAAAGTTCACCGCCATCGCAACTTTGCGCAATCCACCACTGATTTTTATGCCGGAATCAGCATCATATTGTGAGGCCTTCGTATTTGGACACGCTTGCTCGGCTTGATCCGTGTCGACAAGCGCGTATCCATCAAGACCATCACCAAAATACAACTGCGGCTTAGTGACCTTAAGGTCAATGTAATTAGGACGGCCGTCCGCAGTAATTACGCTTGCAGGGGCAGCAACAATTCCGCAGCCGTGGGTGTAGATGAGATGCCGCGCAACCCATGTGCGGTTGGGGATACCAGCGGGATTAAGTTCGCGCGAAGCAACCAACAGTTGTTGCACGCGACCATCTACCAGATAGCGATCAACATCGAGATCAACTACTGAATAGAACGATGTTAAGCCTTGGTCAAGTTTAAATCTGTCGCGCATCTGCGCAGGATCAAGTTGCCGTATATCTCGAAGTGCGATGTCATTGGCATCAATGTCTGCCGCAGTTGCCGTGCCCGAAGTGGTTGGCACACGTTCAACGTTTGAAAGTCCCATTGCCGCTTTTGTTGCTTCGATGTTTCGTGAGATGAACGGAAGTTCGCGAGTGCTGACGCTTGGTTGCACGACGAATCTTTGCACGATTGCTGGATACACAGCCCCGGCAACAATGGCAACGACGACCCAGAGGCCAACTGCAAGAGCCGGAAGTCGCCAACCCTTTTGTCGGATGTTCCAGAGCAGCAAAATCGCAACAGCGACTGATACCAAAATCATGAGATTAATGGCGGGCAGTTGCGCATTGATGTCGGTATACAAAGCACCTTCAACAACACTTCGTGATGAGCGTGTGAGGTTGTAGCGCGACAACCAGTAGTTCGCGGCTCGCAATAACGCCGCTGCAGCAAGCAGAACTGAAATATGCACTTTTGATTGTGCCGACATTTTATTAATTTTGTCTTGCGGACGAATGCTGCCGTTTAAAAAATGGGAGACAAGTGTGATGAGTACCACCATGATGAGAGCACCGAATGCCCATGACACGACAGACTCAAGAAACGGCAATCGAAACATATAGAACCCGACATCGGTGTTGAACTGTGCGTCATCAATAGAAAAAGACTGGCGATTGCGGAACAACACCCACTCTTCCCAGTGCGATGACATCGGGAGCCCGATCATGAGGCCAAAAACGACTGACACAACAAGACGCACGAGCCCCTTGCGTTTTGATGTGATGTCGCGTACTCGCCCGATAGCGAGATCTTGAGGCGTGTTGGGCAACGTTGCCGGCGCCAATCGATCGGAAATAAAAATGTTGACCCAAAAAGCAAGCGCAAGAACCAAAGAAAAGAGGAGTCCAAGTTCTGCTTTAGAACGCAGGATTCCCCAATAGAGGTCTGTTCGGTTGAGGCTGTCAAACCAGAGGACATTGATATAGAAAGCAGAGAGACTCTTGGCGCTTAAGAAAAGACCGAAGATGACTGCCAAAACGATTGACACCACCACTCGCCCTCGACTTGGTTTTTTAAATGAGGGTCGAGAGAACGGAAAGGATGGTCCTCGCGGACCTGTCGGACCAGAGGATGGGGGAAGATCGGAAGGGTTACGCACAACCTCTTACGCTAGTGCGTAGGCGGTGCAACCAAACAACGGCAACCCGAATGTGCAAGTGGATGCTCGTGTCCGGTTGGGAACTTTTCTCCACAGGGAGTCACGCCAGATAACGCATTATCCTCGGCGTCTGCACACTCTGGCCCGTTAGGGTCGACCATCCAGCACACGGGAGTACCAACCTCGAGTGACAAGTGAGACCCCATGCTGTAGGCAACGCATGCCAGGTCTTCTGTATGGGCATCGATATGAGTGAGTTTCCAGTCTCGATACATACTGCGTACTGCTTTAGCAATATCTTCACGGTTTCCGTTGGAGTCAAGAACAATTTTCGCAAGACGATCTCGTAGTGGTTGCACAATTGTTTCGAGCAACATCGCGTTTACGGCATCTCCCACTGCTTTTTTAGTGATTCGTTTCGTTGAGCCCCCAGATGACTTCATGGACTTAGCACCTTCAGTGGCAGCCGCCATGATGTCATCGTTTATGGCGACAGCATGATGTTTGGTATGCGCCGAAGTTGTGCCAACAATCGCTGCAATCTCAAGCGAAGATTTTTTGACATTGAGATGCTCAAGGACTGCATTGAGTTCATCCGCACCAACGCGCTTCAGTTTTTTTGACATATTGACAATCAATGGAGCAATGGAAGCATCACGATCTGAAAATTTTTGGGTATCAAGAATAGGTGTAATTGCAATTGGCTTTTTGAGCGGTGATTTCACCAGTTTAATTTTTGACTCTTTGGTATCTTTGGCTTCTTTGGTAATATTTTTTGCAACTTCTGCTGGCGAAGATGCGCGCAGTCGCGCAAAAATATCATCTACAACTTGAGCACCAGGACTTTTTGTTTCTGGCTCCGGTGAAGAGATTTCTTTCTCGATTTCTACGCGACGTTCTGCCTTATCATCATTAGTTATCTCAGGCGCAGGATGAGAACGCCGTGAGCCACCAAAGATCGATACCACTGTCGCCATTTTCTCTAATGGTTCGACAGGAGAACTTTCTTCTTCGTGCACGATCTCTTCTTGCGCGATCTCTTCTTCTTGCGCGATCTCTTCTTCTTGCGCGATCTCTTCTTCTTGCACGACCTCTTCTTCTTGCACGATCTCTTCAACAACATCTTGGGTTGGCATCACAATAGAAGCAGTGTCGTGATCAAAGATTCCGAGCGATGGATGCTCCTGGGAAACATGAGGAGCAACCGCAATCACCGGAGGCACAGGTCCCGTGGTTGGGGCGAGGTTCACTAAGAATTCTGGATCTTCATGGGCATCGCCGAGTCCGCCAAGAACATCTTCTGTAGCAAGACGGGCGCGTTCAAACGCGTTCATCAATCGATCTCGACCATGAAGAAGCTGTTCAATCTGTTCACGTGCGGCATCGCGACGACGCAGTAACTCAGACAGAACTTTTTCGCGATAGGCCCGTGCTTCTTCGACCATGTCGCGCCCTTGCTGTTTTGCAAGTTCAATTTCGGAGTTTGCATCGGACTGTGATTCATCCCGAATGCCCTTCGCATCAAGTGCGGCCTGCTCGCGGATGCGTCCAGCGTCCTGCGCGGCATCTTTCACCATGCGAGTTGCGGACTCTTCTGCACGATCTCGAATCTGAATACTTGCTTCACGGGCAGTTGACAAGACCCGTGCCGCTTCTTCTCCTAATAATGTGATGACTGTTTCTTCGTCCAACTGACCAGGGGCAGACATGCCGCTTGTCTGAATGGCTCGCAATTCGCCCTCGAGAAAACGCTCTCGCTCTTGCAATCTGGCCATTTCGGCGGCCACCATGCGCAGGAACTCCCGAACTTCGCTCGGGTCAAACCCACGCCGTGACGACGAGAACGCTGCCGAGCCAACTGCTGCCGGCGAGGAGGGGTCTGGACGCGAAAAACTAATTGCCATTGGACTTCTAGAGTAGAACTCTTAGGTCACTAAATGGTGTCAATCACTGTGTTATTGGCGGCAATGGGGCTCCCCCAAGCGACAAAAGTTGCGTGAGTGCTTCCTCAAGGGTGGCCACAGGGATAATTTTTACCCGCGACCCCGCGGCTTGACGAGCCCTCAGAATTTCAGACTCGCTCTGTCCAGCAGGAACCAGGAATACCCGTGCACCTGCGTCACGCACTGCTACGGCCTTTTGCTCAAGGGCTCCGATCGCGCCAACTTCACCTTTTTCGTTCATGGTGCCTGTCGCCGCAACCCGTGATGATCCGAGTAATTCTCCGGGGGTAAGTTCATCAAGCAATGCCAGTGTGAAAGCCAGCCCAGCGGATGGACCCCCAATGTCTGGAGTAGCAATTTGCACATCAAAAGGTAAGACCACTGTTCGGGTATCGGCTGGAACAAACCCGATAATCGCTGTGCCAGATTTATCTGGATTTTCAATCAGTGTCAATGTTCGTGATTGATCTTCTGGTGAGTCATCTGATTCAACTGTGACCACTACTTTTTCACCAACTTTGCGATTTTTCATTGCTTCTTTAAGAGCGGTCACAGTTGCAACTGGCACTCCGTCAAAAGCAGTAATCGTTTCACCGACTTTTAAAACTTTGCATGCACTTGTTGCAGCGGGAGACGTTTCGCACACCAGTTCTGACACGACTACCGCACCAGCAGTGAACGTCGCTTCAAAACCTAATTTCTTAAATGCAACATACTCGGCTAACTGTTTTGCCCCGAGCATTGATTGCACTCCCAACTGTCGAATGCTTGTTGGAGATTGCTCACCAAAATGCTCGGCATATGTTTCAACGGCAACGTATGGGTCGAGCCATCCGATGACCGAATCGAGAGCAGATAGTTGTCCAGTGAACGCTGTGACAAATCGAATTTTATTTATCGCCGGATACCGAGTCGGAGCAGTGGCTTGATCTTTTTGCTCAAACGCAATGCGTGAAGCCACCTCTTGGGCTGAACCAGGCGCGGTTTCCCAGCGCTGAATTCGCCACAAAGACGACACAATGATCACCAATAAAAGCATCCAGGAGACCGTTAGTAGCGGCAAGGCCCAACGCTGCCGGCGTGCTGATAAATGGTCGGGTACGCTACGACGTGCGATGTCAGCCTTTAACTCTGTCTCTGAGATCTCTGTCTCTGGTGTCACAGTGCGGGCACTACTAGTTGTTGGATGTTCGCTACTTGCCTTGGCGTGGATTTCACGCTCAAAGCCTGCCACTTCGGACACTCAAATCAAAGTTCAGATCGATGATCATCCGACACCTCTCTATATAAAGCCACTGCCGAGGCGCAGATTTCGTGCTATCGCAGCACTGGGTGGTGGCTCACTTGTTGCCGGGGCGGTCCTTGCATGTGGTATCTCGCTTATTCTTGCCGTACTTTTTGGCGTCATCACTAGCCTGTTGAATTAACGCAATGACTGAGGATTTTGCAACCATCGCCGCCAAGCGACTCGAAATAATTGAGGCCGGATTTTCGGGAGATGAAAACATCATTCGTGCGGCATTGTCGCATGCGTCGGGTGATGTGCGATCAAGTGCACTCAGTTCGCTTCATCGATTGCACGTCTTAAGCGCGACAGAACTCAGCACCCATGTTGTCGATGTCTCCGAGATCGTACGCCGCAATGTTGCCCAAATTGCCGCCGACTTTGTTGGTGTCGATGTTGTTCCACTACTCACCGATCCTGATGTATTCGTTGCCGAAATGGCAGCGTGGGCTTTGGGAGAACGCGGCAACACAACTGATGCGGAATTATTTGGATTAATCGACGCCTCAGAAAATGCACTTGAGCCGCTTGTTCGCGAAGCAGCAACCGCTTCACTTGGTGCTATCGGAGACATCCGTGGATTGCCAGCAGTTCTGCGTGCATGCACCGACAAACCAGCAATTCGTCGACGCGCTGTTTTGGCGCTTGCTCCATTTGAAGGAGCCGATGTTGACGCCGCGTTAGAAAACGCGCTGACCGATCGAGATTGGCAAGTGCGTCAAAACGCACAGGACATGATTAGTCCTCGTGACGGCGGTGGTGCTGTTACCGACGAGTGAGTCGAACAATCGGAATTCGTCGTTGGGTTTTGGCTTGATAACTGTCGTAGTCGGGCCAGATTTTTGCCATCAGATTCCAGAGACGATCCCGCTCAGCACCCTCTGGCACAACTGAAGCAGTTGCTTCATACACATCGGCTGCCACCTGTACGGTGACTGCGGGATTATCAACGAGATTGAGATACCACAACGGGTGATTGGCATCGCCACCACGTGACGCAACAATGATGCAATCATCGCCGTCTTTGCCGTAGATCAGCGCGAGTCGTCGCAGTGCACCGCTCTTACGACCCGTCGCAGTGAGTAACAAACACGGAACTCCACGCCAGATGTGCCCCTCGGCGCCGTTTGTGTCTACATACTGCTTGATGTGATCAGCGACCCATGCGGTGGGACTGTCAAGGATTGGCAAAGTCATGGTCTTAGAGTAGCGCTTGTCGGCGCAATGTTTCACACTCGTCATACACATGACAACCAGCGACATGATCGTTGACGATGCCCATTGACTGCATAAATGCGTACATCGTGGTGGGACCGACAAATTTCCAGCCACGTTTGCGTAGTTCTTTTGATAGCCGTTGCGATGCTTGAGTTTGGGCAGGTATTCCAGCTGCTGTTTCTGCTTTTTGTTCTGCGTCTGACGGTGCAAATGACCAAATAAATGCAGCGAGTGATTCGTTGGTGGCAAAAAGTTCTTTGCATCGTTGTGCATTATTAATGGTTGCTTCTATCTTGCCCCGATGCCGAACAACACCGGCATCGCCAAGAATGCGTGCGACATCGTCTTGAGAGAATGCCGCAACTTGTTCAATATCAAAATTGCAAAAAGCCTGGCGAAAATTCTCACGCTTTCGCAAAATAGTGATCCAACTTAATCCAGCCTGAAAACCTTCTAGGCAGATCTTTTCAAATAATTTCTGATCATTGCGCACTGCAAATCCCCACTCAGTGTCGTGGTAATGCACATACAACGGATCGTCTCCGCACCAAGAACACCTCAATGGCATTGGAGGCATCTATCGAGTTTAAACAGCGGTGAGTGACTAGATCGTGACGGTCAAAAGATCATCACCAAGGAAAATCTCACCAGAGAAATGTGCAGCAGCACGTGCACGCCACTCGTCTTCTTGGCCCGGCTGCATTGCAGGAACATAGTGCGTGAGAATGAGTTTTTTTACTCCACCACGAGCGGCAGTTTCTGCTGCTTGCTCAACGCTTGAGTGATAATCCAAGATGTCTTTGAATCGCTGATTTGGAATGAGCTTGACAAGGTCTTCACGAATCACTGTTTGCACATACGCAGTTGCTCCTGCACATAGTTCATCAAGCCCAGCACACGGAATACCGTCGCCGCCAATTACTACCGACGTACCATCGTGATCAATACGAAACGCAACAGAAGGATGCACCGGTTTGTGATCTGATGCCGCCACTCGCACAGATGTATCGCCCACCATAAATGTGTCACCGGGCTCGACTTCGATCACCTTAAGTTGAGGCTCCCAATTGAGGTCTTCGTGGTGAGCAAGTCTGTACTCAATATCTGGCACCAGCATTGCCAAAATTGCATTAACGATTTCTTTCATGCGTGGTGGTCCATAAATAGTCAGTTCTGCTGGCTGTGGATTCATCACCCAATGAGTAGTGATGACGTCGTTGAGATCTGAAATATGGTCGCTGTGTAAATGGGTGATAAAAACTGTTGTCAAAAGTGGGGGGAATACTCCGGCACCCATCACTCTTTGCATCACACCACGACCAGCGTCGATCAAAATGATGCTTGCGCCAGCGCGTACCAACGTGGCTGGTCCGCCACGATTGAGGTCTGGCAGTGGGTTTCCGGTTCCGAGCAGCGTGACATCCATGGCGTTTCTTTCTTTCGTGAGACCGCCACCTTACCTTGTTGATTTTTTTTGCCCGTAGTTGAACCGTGGCACACCCTTCTTTTATGGTGATGGAAGTTGTTGCGCGAGTTGTGGCGCTAGAGCAATATCGGCATTGTGCCCAGTGGTATCTACCAAACAAGGGCTGTAATAATGACTCCTACTGCTGATCTCAGCGCACTCATTGCAAAAAGTGACATGCTCGACACCGCCACTCTCACGGCAGACGGAGTCCGTGATGCTCTTATCAATATCTCTCGCGTTCAAGCATGGGTCGACTCGCACAAACTTGCCCTTAGCCGCCGACTACAACAACTCAAAAATGCATCAGCCTCAGTTGTTCCAGAGCAGATCATGGCACGCGCGTGCTCAGTCTCACGCACAGAGGCCACGCGTGATTGTCGTCGTGCACATGTCCTCGATCTACTCCCCCAACTCGAGCAAGCATTCGATTCAGGGCACATCTCCGCCGCACACATTGACGCGGCTGCACGAACATTTGTCCATCTCAGCGACAACGAACAAATGCAGTTAGCAACCCGTGATGATTGGTTGGCAAAGGTTGCATGTCGCGCCACTCCCGACAATTTTGGTCGAGCAGTCAAACAAACTGTTGGCAGGCTTCGTGCTGACGACGGCGTTGGCTTGCTTGACCGACAACGTCGTGCTGCTTGGTTGCGACATTGGGTCGACCGCGATTCTGGCATGGTGTGCCTACGTGGAGAGTTCGATCCAGAATCCGGATTACATCTCGTCGGCCGACTCCAACATCAAATAGATCAACTCGCCCATGGTCCCACTCCCGACACGTGCGTTGACGGACAAATAAAACACGACCATCTCAATGCACTTGGTCTCGTTGCATTGATTTCACGACACGCTGCAGGCGGGCTGGCAGACATTTCATCTGCCAATGCTCGTGCCGAAGTGAGTGTCATCGTTGATTACCGCACGTTGGCGTCGGGCATTCATGCCCAATCGGTCTTGCACACCGGTACTGGTATCGATATTCCGATCGAAACTGTGCGACGCATTGCCTGCACTGCTCAAATTATCCCTGTTGTATTAGGCACCGAAGGCGTGGTGCTCGACATGGGTCGTGCTACCCGACTTGCTAGCAAACATCAACGGCGTGCACTCGAGGCCATGTACACAACGTGTGCAATTCCAGATTGCACCACGCCAATCGCACAATGTCATCCGCATCACATTCAGTTCTGGGCAATGGGCGGCAACACCGATCTCAATAACTTGGTGCCGCTCTGTGGCTTGCATCATCGTTGTGTGCACGAAGGAGGCTGGAAACTTCACCTCAGTCAGTCAAATCGACAACTCAGCGTCCAAGAACCCGGACAGCACGGCACTAAAACATCCCTCCCGGGACAGATCCATCATGCCCATGCCACCTAGTGTTTATCCATGCGCATTGTGTCGTTGCTCCCTTCCACTACAGAGATCGTGTGCGACCTCGGACTCGCCCATGAGTTGTTCGGAGTCACCGTCGAATGCAATTGGCCTGCAGGGGTGCGTGATGGTCGCGAAATCGTGGTTGGCACATTTACTGATCCCTCCATGAGTCCAGCGGATATCGATGCAATCGTGCGACAACGTGTCGATGCAGGTCTTGACTTGTACACACTTGACGATGCTGCGCTTGCTCGTTGTCGTCCCGATCTCATCTTGAGTCAAGATCTATGCAGAGTGTGTGCTGTCGCGAGCGGAGACGTTGAGGCTGCCGTCGAGCGTCTTGCGTGTGCAGCCGTGGTATTGCAAATAGATCCCCAGAGCCTGCATGAAGTACTCGAGTCCATCAACACGATCGCGTGTGCCGCTGGCGTGGCTCAACGGGGTGCTGATCTCGTTGCGAGTTTGCATCGTCGACTCACACATGTTGCGACGTGCGTCGCCCAAAAACCACGCAAGCGTGTGTTCGTGCTGGAGTGGATCGATCCACCATTCGGTGCTGGACATTGGGTGCCAGACATTGTGGTCGCAGCAGGTGGCGAACCAGTTGTTGCCCGACCCGGAGAAAAATCTGTTCCAACTACATGGGCCCAGATCGCAACTGCTGCTCCAGATGTGGTGCTCGTGTCACCGTGCGGGTACGGACTCGATGCAGCAGCAACACAGGCTCAAGCGATTGAGCATCTTTTACCCAACGCGTGTGAGGTGTGGGCTATTGATGCTGATGCGGTGATGGTCCGACCAGGTGCACGGCTCGTTGATGGGGTCGAAGCAATTGCGTCAATACTGCACGGCATTTCAGATGTGCCGCAGCATGTGCTTCGTCGTATTCGTTAGAGATTGGGTCTTGCCAACACGTGCGTAGCTACAAGATGTAGCGATACACATTGGTGTCACGCGAAACAAAGCCCAGTCGCTGGTACAAGCGGTTTGCTGATTCGCGGGACGGACGCGATGTGAGTTCGACCGTGACAGCACCTCGTCGCCGAGCCTCGGCGATTGCTGCAGTGTTCAGTGCTTCACCGACTCCGTGTCCACGAGCAGACTCAGCAACTACGACGTCTTCGATCCATGCACGAGTGGCGGTCGGAATCAAGAAAACAGCAAGCGTGAGTGAGCCAACGATGTGTCCGTCAACGCGTGCTATAAAAACAGTGCTCGCGTCTGACGAGATGATTGCTTGCAATTGCTCTCGCGAGGGTGGTGGGTTCGACGAAGATAATTGCGGAATCAGATGGGCAAAAGCTTGCACGAGTTCGTCCGTGACTTCAGTTGCGATGGTGATCGTCGTACTCATAAACCCGCCTTGGTATCTCTTTTCCATTCTTACCCGTGAAAGCGCCGACTGAGGGATGTTCTAGGATTGTTCTATGGATTCCGAGCAACTCAGCCTCTCTGCCCGTCGGCTTGCAGCCGCCCTCGAACCAGTGATTGGTCAAGTGTATTTCGCAAAAGAATGTCACGCCAACTACGTGGCCTTGGGATTTGGACCAAGTATCGGAGATTTCAACGGCGTGCCCGCACCAGATGGAGCGGCATACTTTTGTAGCCGTGGTTCGCTACTGGGTCAGGTGCCAGGCGAACTTATTGCTGCTGCATTTGCCGTCTTTAATCCTGCGGCCGTGATTCCGGCCGTGGCGTACGGCTGGACATTGACGAACGCGCAAACAATTTGTGCTGCACGTGACAACGGAGCAATTGCCCAACTGCATCGCATCATTGGTGAGCAACCCGACAACGCTCAACGGGCCTGCGATATTTTGCAAGATGCAGTTGCATCATTGCGACCCGAGGGACGACCGTTATTCGCTGGTGCGTTGTCTCAGGCAACTCCTGATTCAGTTGTGGGCAAAGTGTGGAGACTCGGAGACATGTTGCGCGAATACCGTGGCGACAGTCATACCGCAGCATGGATCAGTGCTGGACTCGATGCGACAGAAATCGGGCTGATCTCCGAACTCTATTGGGGTCTACCCATGCGGTCGTATAGTCGCACGCGAGCGTGGACTGATGCAGACTTTGACGCCGCAACCGAGCGCCTTATCTCTCGCGGAATAGTTGCAGACGGAGCATTGACATCTCGTGGACGCACAATGCGTGAAGCCGTAGAGATTCAAACGGATGAACAAATGCGTACCATGGCGATGACTCTGGGGGAACGACTAGATGTGGCGGTGCGCAGTGCCCACGGATACCCCGCTTCTGGACCCCATGATTTAGCCAAAGCAGCAGGTAGTTGACCTCGAGATGGCGATAACTTAAAGACTTAATGACGGAGATTGACCACGTCCACTGGCTATCAAAGCCAACAATGCGCAACCCTGTCATGATCTCTGCTTTTACGGGCTGGAACGATGCCGCCGATGCCGCAAGTACGGCGGTACGAACATTGATCGAAGCATGGAGCGCAACTCCGTTGGCAGAAATTAATCCAGAGGACTTCACTGATTTTGCTAGCACCCGCCCCGTCGTGCGTCTCAAAGACGGAGTCACACGAACAATTGTGTGGCCCACTGTCACGATGTGGCATGCATCAACTCCGGGTAGCGATGTCATCCTTGTGCTTGGTCCAGAACCAAGTTTGCGCTGGAGACTTTTTACAGAACAAATTCTTAGCGTGGCATCACATTTTGATGCATCAATGATGATCTCTCTTGGCGCGTTACTTGCTGACGTTCCACACAACAAACCAATTCAACTAATCGGAACTGCAAGTGACTCAAACATGATTGAGCGCTTTGATCTACAGCGATCTCAGTACGAAGGACCGACGGGCATTTTGGGCGTATTGCTTGATGCATGCAATGAAGCATCATTGCCATCTGCTTCTTTGTGGGCAGCAGTTCCGGCATACGCTTCGCAGATTCCGTCACCAAAGGCCGCAGCAGCCTTAATCTCTCGTGCCGGAGAAATCATCGGTACTCCTGCCCCAATTGGCCTACTGCAACAAGCCATCGAGGCTTACGAACGGCGCGTCAATCAAATCGTTGACGAAGACGAAGATCTTGCCGCCTACGTCGAACGACTTGACTCCTCTGGCGAAGGAGACTACGAAGACGACGAAGACGAAGACGACGGACAAATGTCATTTGATTTTGACGAAGACAACGCCGAAGTTTCGGCGGCATCACTGGCTGACGAAGTCGAACAGTTTTTGCGTGATCAAGAAAAGCCATAACTTTTAGAGATCGAATTATTTAGAATTCGCCACGCCACAACTGCTCACGCGGTGGGTCAAATGTGGCTGCGGTGTGAGTGCCGTTAATTGCGTCAAATGCCATCGGACCCCACCAACTTGCACCTGCCGTCGGAGTTGGTAATTCATCTGGGCCAAACCACCCAACACCACTTGTTTCAAGCGGATGTCCATTGAGTTCACCACCGACTGCTTTCATGTGAAACAGCAACATATACATTCCAAAGCGCGAGAATCCCATTCGCATTCCGTCAACGACTCCGAGTAATTGCAATGGCTCTGCGATGATTCCGGTTTCTTCGTGTACTTCTTTCATCGCTACCTCAGAGGCTGAGTAGCCAACATCTGCCCACCCCGTGGGATACAACCACACACCAGAGTCTGCTCGTTGCATGAGCAGTATTTTTCCTTCATCGTTGCCCACGATTGCGCCGATCGCCACTTTGGGCGTGACGTATCCGGGCACACCCTGGCCAATTGATTCCATCCACTCCTGTACAAAATGGTCTTTCTCGCGGCGTACATCAAGTGACTCGTCAGAGGCACATTTAATATCGCCCGCTACTTTTAGGATTTCCTCGAATCGCTCCCGCTCATACAGACTTTGAGTGAAGCCGATTCCGGTACGCGCGATTGCGGCAAGAGTTTCACTCCAGCGAATTAAATCTCGAGCAAGGTCTTTGGGATTAATGTCGCTCATGGCAGTAACAGTACTGTGCTCACGGCATGCTCACTTACTGATCTACACCGCTGCATGCAATATCGCACGTTCTATCTCGCTTTGATGCTGAATATCTGTCACCTTTGTACCCTTTGAGGTGCGCACATAAAACGTGTCAACGACCTCGCTGCCTAATGTCTGAACGCGAGCATGACGAATATCAAGACCGCAATCCGCCAAAGCCTTTGTGATGCGGTGCAAAATACCGAGTTGATCTGGGGCATGAATCTCGATGACCGTAGCGTTGGATGACGCAGTGTTGTCAATGCGAACACGCAGCGGAGCAGGCGCACTAGCAGTAGTTGCACGGGGGGCTCGATACGTTGCTGCACGTTCGGCCAAACGCGCGTCAAGAGCGAGTTCACCGTTGAGCACGCGCGTCACATCTGCAGCAATCGGTTGCCACTCAATCGGTCCGTAGGTTGGTGGCACAACGCGAAACTCAGATGCAGCCATGCCTTGCTCATCAGAGTGCGCCTCAGCTCCAAGAACATCGAGGCCGTGTAATGCCATCACTCCCGCAACGCGACTAAATGTTCCGGGGCGGTCAGGACTCACCACAGTAATCTGATCAGGGGTTGTACGCACTGCAATCTTTTGTGCCGACATCATTTCGAGCACGCCGGCATCTGGAAAAAGTCGCCACATAACTTCTTGCACATCACCACCACCCAAGACATGAGAGACGCGATCAACAAGCATTGTTACAAGGCCTGCTTTCCATGAACCCCACGCACTCGACCCCGTCGCCAATGAATCTGCCTCAGTCAATGCATGCAGAAGTTCGAGCACAAGAGTTGTTTTGACAGTTTCTGCCACCATCGTCAGGGTTGCATCATCTGACAAATCTCGGCGTGTCGCGATATCTGGCAACAACAAGTGATGCTGAATCAACATCGTCACGATGTCAATATCTTGCGCAGATAATCCCATTCGCACACCGATTGTCGCAAACATCTTGACGCCGACTTCGGTGTGATCGCCTGGATACCCTTTGCCGATGTCATGAAACAGTGCACCCAACACCAATAAGTCGGGGCGTGACACTCGGTCCGCCAATGCTGCTGCGTTAGCTACTGTCTGCCACAGATGACGGTCAACTGTGTAGCGGTGATATGCATTTCGTTGTGGTCGACTGCGATTAGGTTCCCATTCTGGCAATACCTTCACGATGAGATTGCGTTGATCAAGTGCTTTAAAGACTGCGATTGCCGCGTCTCCTTCAAGCAAGAGCGACACAAGATCATCACTTGCACCTGCAGGCCACGGATCGGGCCACACCTGCGTGCGCTCACCTAACCGATTGAGCGAATCACGATCGATGCGAGCGTGATGCCGCGCCGCAGCCGTTGCTACGCGCAATACCAAAGTGGGGTCATCGGCCGGATCAATGTCATCAGCAAGACGAATTTCTCCGTTCACTAATGCCACACCTGAAGCAATACCTTGCGGAACAGGTGAAGCAGATGCAGGCGGATCGAGTTGTGACCATGCCTCGTCGGAGATCCATGCAACCTGCTGACCAGCGACGGCAATCGCAGACATCAACGCATCATCATTTGTGTATTCCAATGCTGCAGCAACTGGAATCTGTTCTTCGAGATGCAAGACATCGCCCACACGATTTGTGTGTTGATGCAATGCAACGCGCACTTGCAACAATGTTTCATTGCACTTCTTAAGAGCATCTGCATCTTGACTTGTGAGCACCAAACCAGCTTCAATCGCCCACCACAACGCATGGATATCACGCAGACCGCCCAAACTCTCTTTAATGTTGGGCTCAAGCAAAAATGCAACTTCACCAGAAGTGACGTAACGTTCTTGCATTCGTTCGTGCAAGTTCACAAGCCACGTGCGTCCACGTTGACGCCATGCATCTCGCGCCGATCCGATCACCTCTTGGGCAAGCAACTCGCTGCCCGCCAAATGTCGTGCCGTCACCAACGCCGTCGCCGTGTCAAGGTCGGTCGCGCAAATCTGAAGAGTTTCTTTGGGAGTTCGCACTGCGTGACCAAGTTTGAGGCCGGCATCCCAGATCGGGTACCACATCAGTGACGCAATCTCATCAATATTCTTTACTCCACGATGCACTAGCAATACATCGAGATCACTAAAAGGTGCAAGTTCGCGTCTGCCGTATCCGCCGACTGCAATCAACGCAACATCATCAGCATTTTTTAATTGCTTCGTTGCCTCTGCGTACAACGCGCGCAAGAAGTCATCTGTTGCGTCTGATAGCGCCTCGCACAGGGCTCCTCCTCGTAGTGGCCCGACAATTACTTCAGCGCGCGTCGTCATGATGACAGTTTGCCTTCTTCTCGACGGCGACTGATGATCATTGCTGCTTTCCACGCTCCCCATTCGATACCTGCATCATGAACATCATCGCCCAAATCTCGCCATGTCAACGGACCAAGAGCAAACATGTCATCTGGCATTGATCGGACTTCGAATTCATCTCGTTGTGCTGGGGGTATGCCTGCCTCAATTAGCAAAGCGGTCGCCATGAGTGTTGAACCCCGCAACACTTGCAGCGGATTTGTTCGTTGGGCATCAACGTCGACAGACAATAGAGCCATCAAATCAATTTGGACTTGTGCTTGAGTTGCCTGTGCGACACCGGCAACCTTGGTTGTCACAATTTCAGGAATAATCCCGCCTGACATCAAGCACACATGCTGGATGCGGTTCGTGATCCACTCTGGGACTGCAACGACACATGCGTCAAACAGTCTCTGTGAATACTCTGATAATTCGCCATCAGATACTGACATCGTTCTTAGTCCAAAATTTCTACGCGCACACGCTTAAAGCCTTTGCCTTTATTCTCCATTTTTACAACACGAAATGTTCCGATCTCTCGTGTGGATTGCACATGCGTACCGCCATCTGCTTGTTTATCAAGACCCACAATATCGACGACTCGAATCTCTGTCACAAAATCAGGAATCATGTTGACTTTCGTTCGGATCAGATCTTCGTCGGTCACGGCAGTATCACGCGGTAAAAAACTCACAGCAATCGGAAAATCTGCAGCGATTGCTTCATTGACAAGTTGTTCGACACGCACCGCAAAACCTTCTGGCAGCGGATCGAATTCAAAATCCATTCGCGCAGACAATGGCTCCATGTTGCCGCCCGTTACCGGCACATGCCACTCGTTCCAGATAACGCCACACAACACATGCATTGCTGTGTGAGTGCGCATGAGGTTGTGTCGGCGTTGCCAGTCGACTATTAGTTCTACTTGGGTGCCAAGAGTAGGCAATACGGCACCCTCGGCGAGAACATGCAAAACTGCTCCACCTTCTTTGCGCACGTCTACAACAACTTGGCCACCTAGTGTTCCGGTGTCATGTGGCTGGCCGCCTCCTGTTGCATAAAAAATCGTTCGATCAAGGACAACTGCATTTTCACGTATGTCAAGAACCTGCGCAGTTGCCTCTTGTAAATACGCATCACGCAGAAACAGTAAGTCGGTGTCTGCCATGAGTTGTTACACCTGCTGAACGAGTTCTTCTATCGGCGTGACCATGCCAACATAAAACGCACCGAACTCTGCATAGAGTGCCGAGCCCTCATCAAAGCGCATTGTGTAGACAACTTCTTTTAGATCATCTGGATTGACTGCAAAAAGTGTGACTCCCCACTCAAAATCATCAATGCCGGTTGAACCAGTCACGAGTTGAATCACGCGTCCAGCAAACGTGCGGCCACTCTTGCCATGACCAGCCATTAATTCTGCTCGTTGTTCAAGTGGCAATGTGAACCAGTTTTGATCAACATTGCGCCGCTTGGACATCGGATAAAAACACCACGCGTTTTTGCCAGGGGGCGGGAGTTGTGGGTACAAACGCGCATCCAACATTTCTTGAGGCATTCCCTTGGCGTACTCGCTCACTTCGGTCAGCGACACATAACTATCGACAACTTCTAGTCCTGCATGTTGCAGGCCAGTCTGCAATGCCTTCAGTTCGCGCAAGTCAGCAGCAACACCCATGACCGCAAGATCTGCTTTGTGTCCAAGCACTGCAACACCAATAACCGTGACACCGCTGTTCTCCGCATTTTTGACTGCGCCAATAACTGCCTCAGCATCAAAACTGGTATTCACTTTGCAGAATAAGTGGATAACGCCTAAACCGACAGATGGGGACATTGGTTCGCTCATAACTGTCAGGCTATCCACGCAGCCTCGGCGAAGCGATTCGCCGAGCCATGAGATGTATGTAGAAAGAACGATGGTTCTGTCAGTTCCACCTCCATCAGGGTTGGTGTGGCGTCTTCAGACTCAACCATGTCAACCCGCGCATACAGCGGAGCCGATCCAAACCGAGAAGTGATGTATTCCAGTACTGCCCCACCAAGCAAAAGTTCGGAGGCTCGAGCCGTGGTGTGACTAATTTCCTCTTGCACAAATAATGAATTCGCTACGCGTGACTGGGCGCCAAGAATGGCTCCCTTGCGAAAGGCGTGGCTAAATTGCCCACCAAAATACACAAGGCCGGTCTCGCCCATTTCATCAATACTGCGTTGATACGGCTGAACCATCACCACGCGACCTTGCGCCACCAGTTCGCCCGCACATGTTGCCGCTGCCGCGACATCATTGACAAACCGATGCGTATTGTTTGAGCCGGCGCTTACAGTGGGCTTGAGCACTACGTCATCGGCGAATGCAAACATTTCAACATCAGCCTGCGTTGTCAAAAAACTTGTCGGAATCACGGCAATGCCGGCATCAATTAAGTCAGTCAGATAGCGCTTGTCGGTGTTCCATCTCAAAACATCTGGAGAATTGAGCAAGTGCGTGACCATGCTTACGCGGTCAATCCATTGCAAAAATTCGGCGTATCTTTCGTGATAGTCCCATGGAGACCGCACGATTGTCACATCAAATTGTCCCCAGTCAAGCGTGGAGTCATCCCAGTCAACAATCTGCACATGTTGTCCAAGTGCAATGAACTCATTTACTAAGAGTGGTAAGTCAGTATCTAGATCTCGTGCTTGGGCACAGCTCACTAAAGCAAAACTGCGAGATGTCACAGTTTGACGATTTAGAAGTCGTCCATTCCGCCACCAGGCATTGCGCCTCCGCCGTCGTCAGGCTTATCAGCGATCACGACTTCAGTGGTGAGGAACAGTGCAGCAATTGATGCTGCGTTCTGCAACGCAGAGCGCGTTACTTTGGCCGCATCAATGACTCCGAGCTTGACAAGGTCTTCGTATTCGCCAGTTGCAGCATTAAGACCATTCGTGCCAGTGAGGCTCTTGACTTTGGCGACAACAACTCCACCTTCCATGCCCGCATTTTCAGCAATCTGCTTGAGCGGTGCTTCGAGCGAACGAGCCACCAATCGAGCGCCTGTTGCTTCGTCGCCTGTCAACTTGGCAGCAACTGCTTCTACGGCAGCCTGCGCACGCAACAATGCGACACCGCCACCAGGAACAACGCCTTCTTCGATAGCAGCCTTTGTGGTGCTCACAGCATCTTCAATACGGTGCTTCTTCTCTTTGAGTTCTACTTCTGTGGCGGCGCCAACCTTGAGAACTGCAACTCCGCCTGACAACTTCGCGAGACGCTCTTGCAGTTTTTCACGGTCATAGTCACTGTCGGTGTTGTCAATCTCTGCCTTGATCTGATTGATTCGACCCTTGATCTCGTCTTCACTTCCGGCGCCTTCCACGATGGTGGTTTCGTCCTTGCTGATGATGATTTTCTTGGCACGGCCCAACATTTCGAGACCAGCGTTTTCGAGTTTGAGTCCGACTTCTTCGCTGATGACTTGTCCACCAGTAAGAATCGCAATGTCTTGCAACATCGCTTTGCGGCGATCTCCGAAGCCAGGTGCCTTGACGGCAACGCTCTTGAAGGTTCCGCGAATTTTGTTGACCACGAGAGTAGCAAGTGCTTCGCCCTCGATGTCTTCGGCGATAATCACAAGTGGCTTGGCACTCTGCATGACTTTTTCGAGCACAGGCAACATGTCTCGCACAGCGGTGATCTTTGATGACACCAACAAGATGTAGGCGTCTTCAAGCGATGCTTCCATGCGATCTGGGTCTGTCACGAAGTATGGAGAGATGTAACCCTTATCAAAACGCATACCCTCGACGAGGTCCATCTCCATTCCGAATGTTTGGCTCTCTTCAACGGTGATGACTCCGTCTTTGCCCACCTTGTCGATGGCCTCAGAAATCATTCCACCAATTTCGGTGTCAGCAGCAGAGATAGAGGCAACCTGTGCAATCTGCTCTTTGCTGTCAACAACCTTGGAGAGTTCTTTGATGCTGGCAACAGCAGCAACAACTGCGGCCTCGATGCCTTTTTTCAGAGACATTGGATTAGCACCAGCGGCAACGTTGCGCAAACCTTCACGCACCATGCTCCATGCCAATACCGTTGCAGTTGTTGTTCCGTCACCAGCGACATCGTCTGTCTTCTTGGCAACTTCTTTCACCAACTCGGCGCCGATGCGCTCGTACGGATCTTCAAGCTCAATGTCTTTAGCAATTGATACACCGTCATTTGTGATGGTTGGTGCACCCCATTTTTTATCAAGGACAACGTTGCGTCCTTTTGGTCCGAGCGTGATGCGTACAGCATCTGCCAACTTGTTCATTCCGGCTTCAAGACCGCGACGGGCTTCGTCGTCAAATGCAATGAGCTTTGCCATGGGATTCCTCCTAAAGGATGTTGCTATGGGGGTATTCGTTCATCTTGTAGAGCGCTAGCACTCTACCGCCGTGACTGCTAACTGGCACCAGCCCAATCTGGTCTACGAACAAAGGGCCGTCGCCATCCCCCTCTACGCTGATGCCCATGAAGGTGGCAGTCATTGGAGGCGGAGTTGCAGGGCTTGGTTCGGCGCTCGCCCTAGCCCGTCTGGGCCACGCTGTGACCGTTTTTGAGCGTGACGACACTCCCACCCCCGCCACGGCCGATGAGGCTTTTTTGTGGGACCGTCGCGGCGCCCCCCAAGTGCGTCACAGTCATGCATTTTTGGCGCGATTGCGTAACTTATTGCGCGACCATTACCCAGATATTTTGCAATCATTACTCACGGAAGGCGCAACCGAAATGCGCTTTGGGGACGATCTTCCGGCAACCATCACAAATTTCGAACGACTTCCTGAAGACGATGACCTCGTCATGTTGTCATGTCGTCGCACAACCTTTGAGTGGGTGTTGCGTCGTGCAGCGCTTGCTCACGGCAACGTAAAAATGCACACTGGTCATGGCGTTGTTGGATTCACACACACGCCTGGCGCAGTACCACGTGTCACCGGAATCAAACTTGATGATGGCTCAACTCATGATGCTGATTACGTAATCGCCGCAGGCGGACGACGAAGCGCTGTTCCTGAATGGTTGACAGACATTGGTTGTGCTCCTGTTAACGAGTCAAGCGAAGACACGGGCATCGTGTATTTCTCTCGCTTTTATCGCCTCAAGCCTGGTATGCAATATCCGCCGCGCACCGGCCCCATCGGTGGCGATCTTGGTTATCTAAAGTACGGCGTATTTGTCGGTGACAATCGCACGTTCTCCGTCACACTTGCCACTCCAGTCGCCGACGAACAACTACGCAAACTCTGCAGTGATCCGGTTGTCTTTGACAACATTGCACGAAGTCTGGTTGCAACATCAACATGGCTTGATGGTTGTGCTGAACCAATCACTCCAGATGTGCACGTGATGGCGGGCCTACTCAATCGCTGGAGAGAATACGTTGTCGATAACAAGCCTGTCGTCTTGGGCATGCATGTCGTCGGAGACGCACATCTCTGCACTAATCCACTCTACGGACGCGGTTGTACCACAAGTTTCCTGCACGCGCACCTAATGGCTCAGGCCGTTGCGCATCATCCTGATGACGTTGCAGCTCAAGCCACCGAACTACACGAGTCAACGCAACGAGAGTTGTATCCGTGGTACAAATCAACAGTCGAGCAAGACACAGAGGCTCGCAGAGTGGCCAATGCAATTCTTGATGATCAAGACCCTGACAGTGACACGACGGACCCGCGAACAATGATGCGGGCTGTATTTCGCGATGGTTTATTGCCAGCGATGCGCACAGACGCAGTTGTGATGCGAGCTTTTTTTAGAACATTTAATTTGCTCACGCTTCCGGATGCACTCATGAAAGACGCAGACATCGGCGCACGCATATTTGCCGTCTGGAACGATCGCGACAACCGCGCACCCGAGCCAGCGCTGGGGCCATCAACACGTGCAGAGTTACTGCAATGTATTCCTGCTTAATTGCAGTGTTCTAGCAACCACCAGCGACAGCCGGAATAATCGACACCGTGTCGCCGGCTTTCACTGGAGTATCAAGACCCTGCAGATAACGAACGTCGTCGTCGGCAACAAAGATATTGACAAATTTATGAAGTGCGCCGTCTGCATCAAAAAGTCGCTCTCCAAAACCACTGTGTGCAACATCAAGGGCTTGTAAAACCTCAGCCAATGTTGAGCCTTCAAGCACGACGGTTGAAACGCCTCCCGATAGTGGACGCATGGTGGTGGGGATTCTCACTGTGACTGACATACGTCAACCCTACCGACACAGTCTCATTTCAGCACAAGAGGCGCAACGCGAGTTTTCCAGGGCATTGCTTGCTCAAGTTGCGCCGCCAGACGAATCAGAATATCTTCGCGAAATGGCGCACCAACAAATTGCACGCCCATGGGTAGCCCGTCACTCGACCAATGCAACGGCAGGCTCACTGCTGGCTGACCAGTGACATTGAACTGCGCGGTATACAACAAAATTTCCAGCATGTGAGTGCCGCCATCATTGCCTCGCAGCCATCCAATTCGTGGTGGTGGGCCCGCAAGAGTTGGAGTACACAGCACATCAAATCCGCGAGATCCATCGCGTGGCAGCCACCACTCCACCATTCGACGCGACCATGCATGCATCCAAGAAACTTCAGTGATGTACTGCTCAGACGACACCGACCGACCGATTTCGCGCATCAATAAATTATCGATCTCGATATCATCTTGACCAAGTTCGCGACCCAACATATTTTCAAAAAATGCAATGTCCGCGTTTGTACATGCGGCCACAATATTGGTGAACCGCCCCGCGTACTCTGCTTCGTTTAAGGCAGGTGGCGACGCAATCTCCACGGTGTGTCCTAACGACTCAAGCATCTTGGCAGCCGCAGCAACCGATGCTCGCGACTCAAGATGATCAATCCCAGGTAATGCACCAGGATTATCTAAAAGTCCGATACGCAATTTGCCTGGGTCTGCACCAACTTCTAGTGCATAGGGACGTATCGGTGTTGGTGCGGTGTACGGATCACCCGATTCGTAACCACTGATGACGTCGAGCACTGCAGCCGTGTCGCGCACTGTTCGCGTAACGCATCCATCAATCGTTGAACCCATCCACGATTCACCAATATCAGGTCCATGACTCACTCGCCCCCGAGAAGGTTTCAAGCCCACAAGTCCACACTCACTTGCAGGAATACGAATTGAGCCACCACCGTCATTTGCATGTCCGACAGAAACGATATGTGCAGCAACTGCGGCTGCTGATCCACCAGATGAACCTCCCGTGGAATATTCAGTGTTCCAGGGATTACGCGAAACACCATACGACAGCGGCTCAGTTGTGATCGTTGTTCCAAACTCTGGAGTGTTCGTGCGACCGATCACCACAAATCCTGCGCGTGCAAAACGCTGCGTTAAATAACTATCTTCGGGGGCGACGAATCCGATGTTTTTTAAAAATCGTGTTCCCTTGTGATGTGGTTCGCCCACCTGAGAACATCCAAGATCTTTGAGCACAAGTGGAACTCCACGAAATGGTCCGTCCGGAAGTTTGCCAGCCGCTTCAGTTCGTGCTCGATCGTATTGCTCAAGAATGATCGCATTAATTGACTCGTTCACGCTTTGCGCTTGGGCGATCGCCGCGCCAACAACTTCAGTAGCCGACGCTTTGCCGGTGGCAATCAATTCGGCTTGTGCAGTTGCATCTAGATCTAGCAGTTCGTCCATGTTTCCTACCCTAGACACGCTTATCGTGGTGTCATGCATGTGGTCGCCGCCGCCGACAAATTCAAGGGTTCCGCAACAGCCGCCGCGGTCTGTTCTGCCATTGGACATGCGTGTTGGGAACTCGGAGTCGACTGCACAGAAGTCCCCGTTGCCGACGGCGGCGAAGGCACGCTTGATGCTTTAGGCGGCGCAAATCGATCAACACTTGTGACGGGACCGCTAGGTGATCCAGTCACTGCTGAATGGCGTTTTCACCGCGGTGTTGCCATTATCGAAATGGCTAAAGCAAGTGGCCTCAGCCTCGTGGGTGGAGCAGACAACAACGATGCAGTTGCTGCATCCACTACTGGTGTTGGAGAACTCATCGATACTGCCCTTGACATAGGAGCACAAAAAATAATCGTGTGTTTGGGTGGTTCTGCTACGACCGATGGTGGTCTGGGTGCCGTACGAGCAATTCACTCACCGGCACGACTTCGAGGTGTTGATTTTCTTGTTGCATGCGATGTCGACACGCTGTTCACAAACGCCGCAAAAATATTTGGTGCCCAAAAAGGTGCCGCACCAAATCAAATTAAATTCTTAACGGGGCGCCTCGAACGCTTGCAGCAAATGTATCAACAACAATTTGGCATCGATGTTGGCGCAATTGAGGGATCAGGCGCTGCTGGTGGACTGGCCGGCGGACTCTGTGCCCTCGGCGCACGACTCGTTCCGGGTTTTGAACTCGTAGCCGACGAGGTCGGACTCTATGAAGCCATCCGCGGCAGTTCCCTCGTCATCACAGGAGAAGGCTTTCTTGATGATCAGAGTTTTGCCGGCAAAGTTGTCGGCGGTGTTTGCGATATTGCCAAACCAGCGCACGTGCAAGTTGCCACAATTTGTGGTGATATTGATCCTGAGATTGACAGTTCTTTATTACGACAAGCCAACGCCGTCAGTCTGGTCGCTCACTACGGTGCAGAAATTTCAATGAGTCGTGTTCTGCACTGCATCGAAGAACAAGCAACACAGATTGTGCAACGCCTGTTGGCGTCATCGTAATTAGCCAGCGACAGTTGTGGTGGTGTCAGTTGAAGCGGTTCCGTTGCCTGCAGCCGTCGCACCTGGCAATGTCTTTCCTGCGATATCTGTTCCAAGCAAAATAAGCACGCACGCTTCACGCAATGTTCCGGTTTCAAGTGGCAGAGGTGTTGGCATCGCCCCAACTTCTGGAGAACTCCCCAGTCGTTCTGCCACGTTCTGGGCATTTGCCTCGCAGCCAGCAAGATAAAAAACGCCTGTGACTTGGCGCTTTGGCGTACCAGGAGCCACATTGAGAGCCGGCTGAGTCACGTATCCAAGTGATTGCATTTCAAGAGTCAATTTTCCGGCACTGCCTGCCACTCCTGAGGCATTAGCAATCTGAACCTTAAATGCTGTGAGGGTCGGAACTGTCACTACTGGCGGAGCCGCAGGGTCGAGAGTAGTCGGGGTTTCAACCGTGTCTACTGGGGGTGTTACCGACCCAGAACCACCGTCACTGCTGACACTTTTAAGAATTAAAAAACCAAGTATGACTGCAACCACTGCAACCACTGCGCCCAGAGTTGCATTGTTGGGCATTGGAAATGAAGATCGAGTTCCGCGTGACTTGGGCTGATTCATACTGTGTCTCCTTACGGGGTCGGGATGTAACTCATTACCGTAGTGGGGCAAAAGGGCACACCGTGAACACGATGCCCATCTCGGGTTTGATTATTGCGCAAACCCTTATGGAGCCGAGTGTGGGAGTCGGACCCACGACCTACCGCTTACAAGGCGGTTGCTCTGCCACTGAGCTAACCCGGCGAAACGTCTTTCAGACGCGTGACCAGCCTAGGGGTGACTGACCGCACGCACACGGGCAACTTCATATGTTGCCAATGCGGCTGCCGCAGACACATTCAGCGACCCCAACTGCCCCATCATCGGAATCGAGACCACCATGTCGCATCGCTCCCGAACAAGACGTGAAATACCAGAGCCTTCAGCCCCAAGTACCAAACAAATGGCTTCATCGGCCAGATTGGCAATATC
>CANLAH010000006.1 GCA_947488685.1 Acidimicrobiaceae bacterium
GAACCGAATTGGCAACTGCATGTGATCTTGTCTATGTGGCCGATGACGCAAAAATCGGATACCCACCTGTTCGGCTCATGTCGCCACCTGACATGCAGTGGCAAACATGGATGATGGGTTTGCGTCGCGGCATGGAAGCGCTGCTCACCGGTGACTCAATGTCTGGAACAGAAGCAGTCGCGGCAGGATTCGCTAATCGGGCGTACCCAGAGGCAGATCTCGACACTGCTGTGCTGGCAATCGCTGAGCGTGTGGCAAAGATCCCACTCGATTTGCTTGCACTCAACAAGCGTTCGGCCCATCGAGCAATGGAAGTGATGGGGATTAGAGCTGGCATTCGAGCAACAGCCGAGATTCAGGCACTTGGGTTTCATCAGCGTTCTTCAATGGATTACATGGGTTCATTTGCCACAAAAGGTGTGACCGCAGCACTCAGTGAGCGTGATGCGAAATTTTCGGATTACCGAGAGGCGTAAGATAGCGACGGGGGTATGAGATGGATCTTTTAGAAACACGCGGAATGTCTGTGACATTTGGGGGACTGCGGGCAGTTAATAATGTTGACCTAACGGTTGAAAAAGGAAAACTCGTTGGACTGATTGGTCCTAATGGCGCGGGCAAGACCACTTTTATTGACGGCATTACTGGCTTTGTTCCAGCGACAGGTCGTATTGAGTTCAAGGGTAAAGAAATCAACGAGATGCCAGTCCATGCCCGTAGTCGTTTGGGTATGGCGCGCACGTGGCAATCTCTTGAACTCTTTGATGACTTAACAATTGAAGAAAATCTTCAGGTTGCAGCAGAGCGACAGACAGTCAAGAGTTTTTTGACAGACATTATTCGCCCGAGTCGAGCGCGCGATAGAAGCGGTGTTGACTTTGCCATTGAGGTTTTAGGAATTCAGGATCTCATAAAAAAACTTCCCAATGAGATCAGCCAAGGACAAAGAAAGTTGGTCTCAGCGGCGCGAGCACTTGCATCTCAGCCAGAGTTGGTTTGCATGGATGAGCCTGCGGCAGGTCTTGATACCAGTGAGTCCCGTGAGCTTGGTCAAGGTCTTCGTCGAATCATTGATGCCGGAATCACAATTTTTTTGGTGGATCACGATATGGGACTAGTGCTGGATGTATGCGACTATATTTACGTCATCGAGTTTGGACAAAAAATCGCTGAAGGAACACCAGCACAAGTGAAAACAGATGCGCGAGTAATTGAGGCATACCTCGGAAGTAGCGCAACAGAAGGAAAACACTGATGGAAACATTGCTTGAAATAAACGATCTCAATACTGGTTACAACGGTGTCTCTGTTGTGCGAGGTCTGAACTTGCATGTCAACGCAGGAGAGGTCGTGGCATTACTTGGGCCAAATGGTGCCGGAAAAACCACAACACTGTTGACGACATCTGGTCTTGTTCCGATCATCTCGGGAGAGATCAAGGTTTTTGGAAAAAGCGTGAAAGGTCGGCGTCCGCATCTGATTGCTCGTGAAGGGCTCGCGCACGTACCAGAGGGGCGAGCACTTTTTTATCAGTTGACCGTGGGGGAGAACCTACGATTAGGTGCCGCCAGAGGAGCAGCGGATGTCAAACAGGCATTGGCGTATTTTCCGATACTGGCAGAAATAATGGATCGGCGCGCAGGTCTCTTATCTGGTGGAGAACAACAGATGTTGGCCATGGCACGCGCACTGACCGTCAAACCAAAGTTGTTGATGGTGGACGAGATGAGCCTCGGGTTGGCACCAATTATTGTCGAGCGTCTCTTGCCTATCTTGCGAACAATTGCCGACGAAACTGGCGCAGGCGTGCTGCTTGTTGAGCAACACGTCAATATGGCGCTTCAGGTTGCTGACCGTGCCTACATTTTGAGTCACGGAGAACTCGTGACTGAAGGCGACGCTAAAGAACTAGCAAGCAATCGTTCGTTGCTCGAGGCGAGTTACCTCGGCGAGACATCTTCGCACTAGATCAAGCAACGCACTAAATCAAGCGATTGGCGCTTTTGGTTCTCTGCTCCAGAGAACATCAAAGTCCTTTGCAACATCAAGGACATGAAACGCTCGTCCCATGCCGATACAGAATCCCGAGCAGTTCGGTGTCGGAGTACTGCGCTTGCAGTCGTTTCCAGAGAGCGTCGTCAATGTCAGTGTGATCAATAGCAAATCTCTCCGCGTATTCAGCGGCCAGGCGCTCGCGCAGAGTGAAAGCAGGGTTGTCGCGATAATCCTGCACTGAGTTGTATAACTCATCTGTTAAGCCCTGTGCCATTGCAGAGGCTGCTCGCGTGTTGAGACACACCACACACTGATTAAGTTGAGCAATGCGCATTCTGGCAACTTCGCGTTCGCGGATTCCGAGACTGGATTTTTCGTACACTGCTTCGCTCATGGCGTGCATTGCAGTCCCCATGTGGGGAGCGAGCATCCACATCCGATGTGCCTCGAGACCGTCGCCCTCTGGAATATCTAGCCGTGCCATACTCTGCCTCCGATGAGAACCTGAATGTTATGCGTTGAGTTTTTCAAGAAGTTTAATCGCAACAGGAATAGCACTCTGCACCACCATTCCGGTGAGCGGATCAAAGCCCTGATCAACAGAGACCAATCTGCTCGTTGGTGTTCCGATGTCGCGTACTTTTTCGTCCGTGAGCGATGAACCACCCCATGAGTGCGCCATTGAGATAACTCCCGTGCGAACATCAGGTGCTGACTCAACGACTGCATGCACAGATGCGCGTGGAGACGTGATTTCAATCAGGTCTCCGTCTGCAATGTCGTACGCCGCCATGTCAGATGGATTCATATATGCAGGATTAGTGCTGCCCTTTGCTGCAAGTACAGAAAGTTCGTTTCCGAGTGAGTTCAGTCGGTGCTTGAGTCGACGACTCACGAGTCGGAACGGGAAGCGGGTTCCGTCAATTCCGAGCGCGTCTGCGCCGTCTGATTCGTTGCGAACAACCGCTAATTCTTCAACAATGTCATCTGGCGCCATTGTGAACTTGGCAGTACAAGACGGGTCTGCAGCGGTGACGACCATTGCTTTTTCAGGATGAATCTTGCGACGATTGTTGCGGACTTCGCTGATTGGCATACGTGAATTGGCATAGGCGAGTTCAATAATGTCGTGGTCTGTTGGTCGCGTGTCGGTAGGTGCATCGCCGCCAGGGAAAGGCAAGGTTGAGCCCAACCGCTGGGACAGTTCCCAAAATACTTCCCACTCATTGAGCACATCGCCATCACGTTCGAGAATGGCGTCCGTGTAGTTGGTGTAGGGAGCGGCAAACCATCGGTCCATGAGGTGCGGCACATCTGCACGCTCAAGTGCAAGCGTTGGAGCAATGACATAGTCGGCAAACTCAGCAGTCGCAGACATGCGATGGTCGACAACGACAAGAAGTTCAAGGTCGTTCATGGCGCGAATGGTGAGTTCTTGGTCTGGCCACGCAACAACAGGGTTACCGCCGCTGACGATCAGTGCACGAACCCGACCTTCTCCTGGCGTAATGATTTCTTCTGACAATGTGGCAGTCGGCATCTCGCCGCGGTAGCCCCGCAAGTTG
Organism: Acidimicrobiaceae bacterium; assembly: GCA_947488685.1. Lineage (GTDB taxonomy): Bacteria > Actinomycetota > Acidimicrobiia > Acidimicrobiales > Ilumatobacteraceae > UBA2093. The sequence continues at coordinate 3,561 of CANLAH010000006.1, forward strand.
CGAAAACGTGCAGGTGCACCAGTGACAGCAGAACGTGGTGCAATCACCTGCGCGCGCTTTGGTGTCTCTGGATATAAAAATAAACCACTTTCGAGTAGATCACCCTCGCGATTTACTCGTCCACATATTGTGTTGAGCACGATTCCGAGATGTTCAGTGAGGCTTGGATGTGGAGCCATATTTGGACCGGTTCCAGTTCCGCATGTTCCTTTTGTGCCAGCAGCAAACATTCGCGCTGCTGCAATGATTTGGTCGGCAGGCACATCACATCGCTGCGCAACATAGTCAGTCGTGAACGGTGCAACGCTCTTGCCCAACGCGTCGAGATCAGAGACCCATTGATCGCAGAACTCATGGTCAAAGAGTCCCTCATCCAAAATAATATTGATAAGTCCAGCCAATAACGTTGGGTCTTCACCAGGCTTGACGGCAAGATGAATATCTGCGCGACTTGCAAGTTCTGTGCGGCGTGGGTCAATCACGATTAGTTTCATTCCGCGCGCTTTTGCTTCGCGAAGTTTGACAAACGGATCGGTTCCTTGTAATCCTCCGACGGGTCCATAGCTTGAGACCATGGGGTTGTAACCAACCGCTATCAACACATCTGCATCACGAAAGTTGTGATAGCCAGCTTCCCAGATTCCGGTGCGAAAAGGTGCGACACTTTTTGCTGGTTGATCAATGGTGACAGATGTATAAAACGACGACGACTTGATTCCGTCATGAAATGCGCGAGCAGCAGGAACAGCAACACTATTTTGGTATCCACCAGTGCCTGTGTAACTCGCTACTGCGCGAGGGCCATAGGTGTCGATGATGCGTCGAAGTTCTGCAGCAATGCCATCAAGCGCATCAGCGGATGACACTTCTTCGAATGTGCCGTCAGCACGGCGACGCAATGATTGACGAATACGTGCGGGATGAGACATCTGTTCTGGAATCTGGCGTCCTTTAATGCAGGTGTATCCAGCAAAAAGTGGATCATCGGCGACTCCGCGTACAGCAGTGACGCGACCGAGCGTGACATCGACTTCCATTGGACAACTGGCATGACATACTCGGCAAAAAGACAGATGTGTCGATGTTGCTGAATCGCTTGTTGGCATGATTGCTTCGTCTATTGACATGAGACCCCCTACATGTGTGCGACTTCGCGAGAGCGAACTCATGGGGTAGTTTATGTCAAGTTCGACAGCAGGGAGTAAGGGTGGCTACAAATACGGCGTCTTCACGGGTTGATGACCTCATAAATCGGGAACAATCGGCAATCGCCTGCCCGTATCCGATCTTTGCTGAACTGCGCGAGCACGACGGTCCAATTTTTCATGAGCACCTCGGAGCTTGGTTGGTGACCAAATATGACGATGTGCGGATGATCTTGCGTGATACCGAGAGGTTTTCGAGTCGAAGCCCGACTGGTCCTCAAGCAGCCGGAACCGTTTTGATGGAAAGGTTTATGGAGTTGTCGCAAGATCCAACAATGGCGCCGTATCTCACATCAATCACCGCCGGGCGGGGACAAGCAGCCGTGTTGTTGAATGCTGATCCACCAGATCATCGACGCCAGCGCAAACTTGTGAACCCCGCGTTTCGTCCAGACCGTTTACGCAGCATGGAGCCCGCGATTAGTGAGACGGCAAGTCGTTTGCTAGATGATGTGGTGGCGCAGATTCAAGCTTCAGGACAAGTTGACATCGTGACCAAGTTTGCCGTCGGTTTGCCGATGACAATTATTGCACTGGCTCTTGGAGTGTTAGGAGATGACCTCGCGACGTTTAAGCGTTGGTCAGATGACATTGTGATGCCCGTCGGAAATCATTCACCATCGCTCGACCAAGTGCGCGGATTCATTGTGTCCTCGAATGAATTCAAAGAGTATTTCTTGGGTCGCATCGCTCTCAGCAAGCGAGAGCCTGCAGAGAATATTCTGTCGGATATCGCAAACGCAGTGATTGATGGCGAAGAACTTACTGACGATGAGCAACTCGGAATGTTGCAACAATTCTTGGTTGCAGGTAATGAGACAACAACTAAGTTGATCACTAACATCATTCATGCGCTTGCTGCCGATGCTGCTTTACAAGCGCGAGTCCGTGCTGATCGCACATTGATTGAACCATTAGTCGAAGAAATGTTGCGCATTGAAGCTCCGGTCGGTGGTTTGTTTCGTCAGGCCAAGGTAGATGTGCAGATCGGGGCAACGACTGTGCCCGCCGGCGATCATCTGTGGTTGTTGTTTGCTGCTGCAAATCGGGATCAGTGCAAATTTGCTGAACCAGATGCCGTCGATATCGACAGGTCAAATGTCAAAGATCACTTGGCTTTTGGTAACGGCGAGCATTTTTGTCCTGGTGCTGGTTTGGCAAGACTTGAAGCCTGTATTGCCACGGGTCTGCTGCTGGATCGTCTCGCCAATATCACGGTGGCTCCAGACAATGAATTTGTGTACGAGGACTCCTTTGTACTGCGGGGTCTCAAGCACCTCAACATCTGCGCTGTCGCGGTTTAGGCGCTGCCGCAGTTATTGGCGCCTGAGTCCACCCCTGCGCCTTGAGGTGCCAGGCTGCTCTGGGTTGCCCCGGCCCTGCTGTTGCTTGGGATAGCGCGAGAACTAATCAATCGGTTAGTTTAGCAAGACATACAAATGGTCGGGCGACCACACAATAGGGGGACCAGAAATGGCAGAGCGTTGGATTACAGATCGTGACCCAAGTGTGCGGTGGCCTCACTACACACGCGCCAATGCAGGTGAAGTATTGCCAACTGCGGCGAGTCCGCTCGGACAACAGTTCAGTTGGGAAAAAGGAATTCTTCTGGGATGGCGTGACGGTTATGTGCGCAGCGGAAACTACTCACTCGATGAGTTCACCGAAAGCCCACCCGCAGTGGCCGGATTCTTTGCGGGATATTTCTATATCAACTTGGCAAATGTGCGCATGCAAGGAGTTCGGAGTCCTGCTGTCACCGTTGAACAACTTGACTTAGCATTTTTTGGAAACCATCCAGAGGTTCCACCGTATGTTGCTCATCCGCTTGATGAGCGACCTGATCTGCTCGAACTAATTGGTGCGCACTTGGGCTGGTTGATGACAGCGACAACATGGCCAGAGATCAACGATGAAAAAGTACAGACGATCGCATTTCGTGCATCTCGGCCGGACTTAACAAAAATGACAGACGTGGCGCTTGTGGAGCGGGCACGTTCTACACAGCCGATGTTGCAAAAACTTTTTGAGAGCCACACGTTGCCATCTTCTGGCTCTGGAGTTGCTCCCGGAATTTTGTTTGCAGTTGGTGAAGCTATTGGCGACCCAACAATACCGATGAAAATTGTTGCAGGCATCGGAGAAGTTGATTCAGCAGAGCCAAGTTATGCGATGTGGAAAATATCTCGTTTGATTCGTGGTTCTCAAGACTTGACGTCAGCATTTGATGCAGGTGTGACTGGATTGCTCAATCGCTTGCGCGCATCCGGCTCTGCTGATGCCACGGCATTCTTGGCACAGTTCGATCAGTTCATCGCAGACTTTGGTTCGCGTGGCCCAAATGAGTGGGAGATGAGCGCAGAAGTGTGGGAGACAAAACCAGAAATAGTTCTGGCTGCATTTGATCGTGTTCGGTTTCAGGCTGATGATGAGTCTCCTGAGATTCGCAATAAGCGTCAAGCAAAAGAACGTGAACAGGCCATCATCGATGTTCGAGCAAAAGTGCAAGTTTTGGGCGAAGAACTTGCTGGCATGTTTGAGTCTGCAATCGTTGCCTCTGCACAATTAATGTTTAGAGAGCGCACAAAGACCAACATCATTCGGGTTGTGCACGAGGGTCGTATGGCGTTTCGCGAACTAGGTCGTCGTCACGCAGCGACTGGCGCGATCAAGCAAGCAGATCACATTTTTATGTTGCTTGACGAAGAAGTCGAAGACTTCATCAAAGATCCAGCCGCAATGGGCGCAACCCTTGCGACTCGGTATGGACAATGGCTGCATCTACAGACACTTGAGCCACCATTTTTTATCAAGAACGGAATCGTGCCGCCACTGAGTCAGTATCAAAAGAAAGGCAGTTCAGCGGCCGTGCAGGGCAAGCCTGGAGAATCCATTCAGGGCGTTGCAGGTTGTCCTGGACATTACATCGGTCGCGCTCGCGTTATTTTGGATGCTGCTGAGCCTGGTGATTTGCAACCAGGAGACGTCATGATCGCCCCGAATACTGACCCTGCATGGACTCCACTGTTTATGTCGTGCGGCGCGGTGGTAGTGAACGTCGGTGGACAAATCAGTCATGCAATTATCGTGAGTCGCGAACTTGGTCTTCCGTGTGTTGTGTCAGCGACAGATGCAACTGTGCGTATTCCAGACGGTGCGTTAGTTGAAGTAAACGGAGACAACGGAATCGTCACAATATTGGAGTTGCCAGCATGAAAAAGCCATTTCGTTTTGGAGTACAAGGATACGCCCCCGCATCAGCAGGTGAATGGCGAGCACTTGCACGCAAAGCAGAATCACTTGGCTTTTCTTCGTTTCACTTAGCAGATCATGTGATCGGACCTGGTCCCGCACTTGCTGCCACTGGTCATCCTGTACAGACAGTTGCAGCGATTCCAGCAATGGCAGTTGCTGCTGAAGCAACGACAACGATAAAAATTGGCTGCCGCGTGTTGTGCGTGGATTATCGCAATCCGGTCATGCTTGCAAAAGAACTTGCCACGCTGGATTTCTTTTCAGAAGGACGACTAGAAATCGGTTTGGGTGCTGGCTGGCTGCAAAATGAGTACGACGCAATGGGGATCACCTTTGATCGCGCTGGAGTTCGATTAGACCGACTCGAAGAAGTCATTGCATTGATTCGTGCCTCGAGTGCAGACGGAGAACTCAACATGGCAGGCAAACACGTGCATGCAGTTGGATTTGAAGCCGTTCCAAAGCCGATTCAACGACCAATGCCCCCCATCATGATTGGTGGAGGTGCGCAACGTATCTTGGGAATTGCTGGCCGCGAAGCAGACATCGTGAGTCTGAACTTTAATAATTCATCCGGAAAACTTGGTCCAGAGGGCATTGGTTCTGCCACTGCTGAGTTGACGGACCAAAAGATCCAATGGATCAAAGACGGTGCAGGGTCGCGTTTTGATGATATCGAAATAGAGATTGCTGCGTATTTCACGGTCGTCACCCCCGACGGCGAAGGCACTCGTGCAAAAATGGCACCGATGTTTGGCTTAACGCCGGAAGTTTTTGCCGAACATCCCAATGCGCTCATTGGTTCGGTTGACGAAATATGTGATCGCATTGTTGAGCGACGCGAGCGCTACGGAATCAGTTATGTCACATTTGGGTCATCGGTCATGGAAGCTGCCGCCCCAATCGTTGAAAAACTTTCAGGAAAATAAATTAAAAAATTACATGGATGGAGAAACTATGAAAACTGACCTCGCAACATTTAACCCGTTCGACGCACAAACACTGCAGTGCCCATTCCCGCATTATGCACAGATGCGCGAAGAAGCTCCAGTCTTGTTAGTCGAAGGCATAGGAGTACATCTCGTTACGCGTCACGATTTAGTGATGGAAGTTTTGCGTGACCCTCAGACATATTCATCGCTGTTTGGAGGAGCCGGTATGCCTCTTAATGCCGAGGCCCGCGAACGTTTGAGCGCCGTCGTCAAAGATGGATACCCCCGTGTTCCCACCATGTTGACCGCTGACCAACCAGACCACACCCGGTATCGCCGACTCGTATCGAAGGCATTCCACCCCAAGGTGATTGCAGAACTTGAACCCTTTGTTCGTCAATTGACAGTGCGACTGATTGATTCCTGGATTGCAAACGGACACATTGAGTTCGTCAAGGAGTTTGGTGTGCCTTTGCCAGTAGAAGTGATTGCCCACGCACTGAATGTGCCACAAAGCCGATTGGCAGACTTCAAGCGCTGGTCTGACGACTCGATTGCAGGTATCGGAACAAACATTTCGCTCGACGAGCGTGTGCGTGCTGAGGGCGGAGTCAATGAGTTCCAACATTATTTTGCAGAGCAGATTAATTTGAGGCGTACAGATCCTCGAGATGACATCTTGACAAACTTGCTGAACGCAAGCATTGAAGACGACGATCCAGAAGTCACCGACAAGCGACCACTTGATATGCCAGAGATGCTGAGCATTGTTGCGCAGTTATTGGTTGCTGGCAACGAGACAACAACAAAGATGTTGACTGAGATGATGCGATTGCTGGCAGAGAATCCAGAACAATGGCAGATGATCAAGGACGACCCATCTCGTATTGACCGCGTTGTTGATGAGACACTTCGTTTGTCTACTCCAACGCAAGGGATGTGGAGAGTGCTCACTAAAGACACAGAACTCGGTGGAACTAAACTGACAAAGGGATCTCGCATTGTGATCGTTTTCTCTTCGGCTAATCGTGATGAGCGTTTGTTTGATGATCCTGATGCTTTTGATCCTGACAGAGAAAACCTTCGGGAGAACTTGGCATTCGGCAAGGGGATTCACTTCTGCCTCGGCGCAAACTTGTCGCGCCTCGAGGGCAGAGTTGCACTCGAAGAACTTTCAAAGCGAATCGAAAGTTTCACGTTGTCGTCAACGAACAAGTATGAGTATTTCCCTAGCTTTATGTTGCGCGGGCTCACCAGCCTTGATGTTGACTTTGTTGCAGTAGACAAAAAGTGATGGGCTCTCAACTCGCAGGCAAAATTGCCGTTGTCACTGGATCAAGTCGCGGAATCGGACGCGGTACAGCCATTGCACTTGGCGAAATGGGTGCAACTGTTTACATCACAGGTCGCACAACAGGAAGTGATCCGCTTTCAATAGACACAACTGCGGCAATGGTCAATGATGCTGGCGGTCATGGAATTGCGGTTCAGGTTGATCACGGAAATGACTCTGAAATAGCAGCACTGTTTGCTCAAGTGCAAGCAGAGTCGGGCAAACTAAATATTCTGGTCAACAACGTGTACAAAATTCCTGACCCACCTGCATGGGGTGGCGGATTCTGGGACCATCCAATCAGCATTTGGGATGATCAAGTTGGCATCGGATTACGTGCCCACTATGTGGCGTCATGGCATGCCGCCCCTTTGTTGTTTGCGGCTGGTGCTGGCGGATCAATTATCAATGTTTCATCACCTGGTGGTACCTCGTATCACTTCAGTTCGTCATATGGTGCCGGCAAGGCTGGTCTCAACCGACTGAGTGCCGACATGGCTATCGAACTTAATCCAAAGGGGATTGCTTGCTGCTCGGTGTATCCAGGATCTGTGGCAACAGAGTTCATTCAAAAATGGGCTGGCGAACGCGGAACAGATCTATCAACGTCTCAAACAACTCTTGGTGTTGGGCGCGCAATTGCCGCGCTTGTGATTGCTCCGAACTTGATGGAACGCTCAGGTTCAATTCAGTGGGTTGAAGACATCTCAGAAGAGTTTGATGTGCGCGATGAAAACGGAAATCGGGCAGTGAAATACGCTGGTCGCTAAAGATCTAGTTCTGCAGAATCATTCATCCCACGAGCGATGCCACAACAAGGGATTACTCGTTGATGTCGCTGGAGTCCCAGTGGCTGCGCCACCTAGCCATAGCGCCAGATCTAATTCGCGTGCAGGATGATCGGTGACACCGATGTTGGTTCCGTCTGCAAAATAAATAATGGTCATCACCGATCGCATGATGTCAGTGTTGTTGGCCGGAGCCGAATGCAATGTCCAACCTCGATGGAAGGTGGCATCCCCAGGGGCGAATGGTCCGTGAGTGGACAATGAGAACCCGCGCTCTTTGACGACTGTTTCAAAATGTGCATGTGACTCATCACCGATCACTTTTTCACCGAGGTTTCCGTGTTGCCAACTTTGGTCAGCAAACGTCATACCACCGATATTGCTTGGCACGTCAACAAGGGGCATCCACATCGTGATTGTCTTTGTGGTGTCAAGCGGCCAATACACCTGATCTTGATGCCATGGCGTAAAACCGCCACCAGGCTCCTTATATAGCGCTTGATCGTGATACAGCCGAACACCATCACACTCGAGTAGTTCGGCGGCAACGCGTGCAAACCGTCGGGCATGCACGAATGCCGCAACGCTTGGATCGTATTGGCAAATGTTTGCTGACTGGATGAACGCTTTACCGTATGTATCTCGCTCATCGAGCGGACGATTATCCCAACGGCATGCCATCGTGGCGTCGTCGATAGCGCTTTTGTAGGCAGCAATTTCTTGACGAGAAGCCAACTCCCGAACAACTGCGTGCCCGTCTTGCTGAAAGCGAGAGACGGTGTCTTGCGAAACACAAAAGTACGTGTTGAGTGGGTGAGTGTCAGCAGGGGATTTCATACACGTGAGCCGTTGCGCAACACCCACGGAAATCGGGCATTGTCGGTGAGTGGTGTTCCGAGCTTGTCGTGAGGTCCGTCAAAACGAATGGCATCAGGTCCGACATATTGCAAGATGTAGGCCTTGCGCATGTGGTCCGACACATTTGGACCAGTGAGATGCGGTGTAAGACTTGAGAATATGACTGCACCACCGGCGGCAATAGGTGCAGCAATAGGTGTCACGGGCGGGTCTTCAAATATCTCCCAACCCAACGGCTCGACATATGTGTGCAAGAGTGTTCCGCTTTTGTGGAGTCCTGGTGCTGCCCAAACACAACCTGCCTCGATGGGTACGTCATTCAGCGCAATCCAAATCGTGAGGTAGTGCTCTGGCAAGACAAATGTATATCCGTTGTCTTGATGCCACGGAAACCGACGCGGCTTCTCATTTGCTTTGTATACGGCTTGGTCGTGATACAAACGTGCGTCAGGACCAATGAGATCATGCACAAGTCCAGTGATTGGCGATGACGATACAAACTTCAACAGCGCATCTGACTTAAGGGCGATATTTGGAGCAAAAGTGATGGCCCCTTTTTCAGCGATAAACATTCTGCTGTCAGGTAATTTTTCAAGGAAAGAGTCGGCCTCCTCGCAAAAAATATCAGTCTCGGTGGTGACTTCAGCAAGAGTCGTGGGATCAACAAGGTTTTCCACGACAAAATATCCGTCTGAGTTGAATTGATTCCACTGCTCATCTGTGAGCGTTGTGCGTGCATGCGTGGGAACTGCAGTGTCCCAATCAAAGCCAGAAGACATCGGGTGCGAGGCGATCACCTTACTAGTGTGCCATATTTGACGAAGGCCACGTATGCCTGTCGTTGATCAGGGCACTACGGGGCGTGGTTGCTCCAATATGAATGAGTGCCACTACAAATTTTTTCGGGAAGACGTATGGTGGCGATAGGGCCATCACTGACTCGTTGGGCGTCAAAGACGACGCAATCGCTCGCATCGGACACGGTATCTGTGGTGAACGAGATGAGATAGCCGTCATCTTCTGACTGCGAATTGGTGCGCGGCGCAAAGACGGTCTCGCTGCAGTAGACACCTTCATTAAATCGGTACGACTCTTCAGTACCAGTTTGAACAGAATGCTTGATGACTCCCTCAAAGAGAAACCAGCCATTGACTGGAACAGCACTGTAGGTGTAGTCGTATTTGCGGCCGGCGTATGCACTGTTGATCATGCCAAACTCGGTAATGGTGTCTGAGATAGGGCCTTCTGTCACCATGCCAGTGCGTCGATTAAGGCGCCATCTGTAGGGGCGTGATTGCAATGCATAGAGGTCAAGAAAACGAAACAATCGTGTGTTGAGGTCAGCGTCTGGTGGCATTGTTGGAGATGGATCATATTCAAAATAGCCATCTAAGATTATTTCATCACCATCTTCGTACGCATTAATCCAGTGCAAAACATATGTTGCTTCGCATTCGAACCACTGAACATCGCTGCTTTTTCCGTGGCGCGGAACAACGCCAATGCGTGTCGGCATATCCTTGTGAAATTGAGTGGCATACACATCTCGTTTGAGTAATTCTTCATCCCAAAACATGGGGCAATCATTGAGAATAGAAAAGTTTGTCGTAAATGCCATGTCATGTGGCAGGCGTGGTCCGGGTAATGGAATATCGATATATGTGACGAGTTCGCCTGCACAAGAGAGGACTCCGTAATGCATATATGGGTAGGTCGTTGAATAGTTAAAAAACAACAGTTCACCGGTGTTCTCATCAACCTTGGTATGGGCAGATACACCTTCTTTTGGAAACACGCCGTTCCATGATGCAGGACCCATGTTGTCAAGCGTGTGTGGGTTCAGTTGATACAGGTCGCCGCATTGGTAAAAACTTGTGAGCGCGATTCCGTTGTGTACAACGACGTCTGTGCTTGATGCGTCTTTCATGCGGGTGCGCGCACCCCAACCATCCTGACGGATTGACTTCTTTGGCGATTCAGCAAGACCAGACCAGAGCGCACTGCCATGTTCGAGTTCTGCTGCGAGTCCTTGCGTCTGAATCATTCTGTTGCGATATGCCGCTGATCCATCTTGAAAAGTGATTGCATGCAGCATGCCGTCACCGTCAAATGGGTGATACCGAGCAAGCGCAGGCACCAGGGGATTTTCTGTGTTTCGCAAATACACCCCATTGAGATCGTGCGGGATTTCTCCCTGCACCTGCATCTCGGTAGCGTTCCATTCGCGAGTCTGAGGAGCCCATGCCCCGATGCGATACGGGTGGTCGTCATCAGCTGGCAAGAGTGATGGCCAAGTATTGATCAAAATATTTGTCATGAGTCCTCCTTGAGTTTAACCCTAGGTCGTTATAGTCGGTTGACGAGCAGGGGAGGTTCGATGACGCACAATTTGCCACACAATCCCAAGAAGGCTTCACCAGTTTTTCGTCGTGAATCGGACTGTGAAACAGAACAGTGGGCTGACTCGATCAAGGGCTCGGTAAAATGGTGGACACTGTTTAGCGCAGACCGCACCCCGACGACTGACCTAACAGTAGGGATCGCCGAAATACCTGTTAGCGCTCCCACCCCGGTGCGTGGTCATTGGCACTCTCTTGCAGAGGTGTATTACATCCTGAGCGGCAGCGGATATGTCTGGATTGCAGGCGACAAGACATCAGTCGTAGCGGGTGATGCAGTTTTTATTCCAGGAGACATCGAACATTTTGCTGTGAATACTGGCGCTGAGCCACTGCGGTTACTGTATTTTTTTCCGACGGATTCGTTTACTGATGTTGAGTACGAGTTTCCGGCGCAGTGACTGTTCTTATGAATGCTTGAGGTGAAACGATTTAAGTTTGATGTACGGCCCGAAGCCAAGTTCTGACAATGCAATTCCAGAACCAGTGTCTTTGACTCCAGTCCAAACCAATGATGGGTCTAAGTAGTCACATCTATTCATAAAACACGTGCCTGTCTCAATGAGATGACCAAGAGCAGCGGCACGTTCGATGTCTTGTGTCCAAAGACAAGCAGTGAGGCCATAGGGAGAGTCGTTCATCAAAGCGACTGCTTCTTGGTCTCCGAAGACTTTCATAATGCCAATGACGGGACCAAATGATTCATCTCGCATGACACTCATTGAATGATTGACGTTTAGCAAAACTGTCGGCCCAAGATATGGAGAATCAATTCGTGAGGCCGCAAATTCATGCTCACTGACAACAGCGCGTGCCCCTTGAGCGGTCGCAGCAGAAATCTGATCACGCACGAACTGAGCACTCTTTGTGTTGACCATCGGCCCGAGTGTGGTCTGGGCATCTAGAGGATTGCCAAGCACATACTCACGCGTGAGATTAATAAAGCCATCAACAAAGTCGTCGTATACATCAGCATGGACATAGATTCGTTCGATGCCACAACATGATTGGCCACTATTGAAAAATGAACCGTCTACATTTTCGGCGATCGCGACTGAGAGATCTGCGTCAGCGCGCACATATGAAGGGTCTTTGCCTCCGAGTTCTGTACCGACTCCGATAAAACGACCGGCAGCCGCACGCTCCATCGCTGCACCGCCCTCAACTGATCCGGTAAAGACAACAAAGTTGATGCGCTTGTCGCTAATCATCTTGCTCACGGCTGTATGACTGGCATGCACATGTTGAAAAACACCATCTGGAAATCCGGCGGCACTACAAGCAGCAGAAAACCTTTCGGCGCAGAGGAGAGTCTGTGACGCATGTTTCATGATGATGGTGTTACCGCTTAACAGGGCCGGTACGACTGAATTAATAGCGGTGAGATACGGGTAGTTCCATGGGGCCACAACGAGCACGGCTCCGACTGGGTTGCGGCGAATAAATTTGGTAAAACCATCAACGTGGGGGACGTCGATATCTCGCAGTTCGCGTTGAGCAATTGACATCATGTGCCGAGCACGTTCTTGTACGCCCCGCAAGATTTCATTGGGCGTGTAACGAATAGGCCGACCCATTTGTTGCGTGATCTCAAGCCCAATGTCATTGGAATTCGCCTCGAGATAATTCACCATTAGTTCACACAAGCGAATTCGTTCTGCGATGGTGGTGTTTTGCCATTCAGACTTAGCGTGTGAGGCTCTTTCAAGAACTATTTCTATTTGCGAATCATCGGCCAGTTGGCGTGTTGCCAGCGTTGAACCGTCAATCGGGGAAATGATATTTTGCAATGTCACTGTATCTACACTAGACATTGAGGTATGCCTGCTATACAAGTTGCCGATACTTTGATCCTGCCACGACTAGCAGCGGTGCTGCCAGAATCAGTTGAGCGGGGCGTGGTCAAGATTGCTCCGGGTCGTGCAGGTCTCGAGGGAGCAGGGTTTCCGGTCTATCGCGGATTCGCTGGCCTCTCCGTGCAAGACATTGATCCATTTTTAATGCTCGATCAGTTGGGCCCGGTATTGAACGGACCGTTCGAGACCAAAGGAGCGCCATGGCATCCGCATCGTGGTTTTGAAACTGTGACATATGTGCTTGACGGCGAGATTGCACACCATGATTCACACGGCGGTGGTGGCATCATCGGCGATGGCGACACGCAGTGGATGACAGCAGGCGCAGGAATCTTGCACGACGAAGTTCCGACCGACAAAGTGTTGAACAACGGCGGATGGCAACACGGAATCCAACTGTGGGTGAATCTGCCAAAAACTCTTAAGTTTTCTGCTCCGCGATATCAGGGAATTTCGGCAAACAAGTTAACGCTCACGACATCACACGATGGCGGAGCACTTGTTCGCATTATTGCTGGAGACATTGCGGCGCACTCAGGGCCTGGCAGTACACATACGCCCATTGCGATTGCGCATGTCACTCTTGCCCCTGGCGCACAACTTGTTGTGCCCTGGAATCCAGAGTTCAATGCCATGGTGTACATGCTGTTAGGTGGGGCAACCGTGGGCTCCCAGCGTCACGTTTTGCCTCCTCACCATGTCGCTCTTTTTGGCGCCGGGGGTCATCTTGTGGTCACGGCAACAGACCAAACAGCAGATTTCTTGCTGCTTGGGGGATTGCCGATTCGCGAGCCCGTTGTGCAGTATGGGCCGTTCGTGATGAACACTCAAGACGAGATTCAGCAGGCGTTTCGGGACTATGAATCTGGCCTCTTGGGGACGATTCCGACCCTGAAGGGGTGAGCAGACTTTTTGGTATCATTGGGCTAGAACTAGAGCACATGAATAAACAATCACTCCCTCGCGCGGCGCAGTGTATGCGCGCCATTCGTTGGGTGGTGCTCGGAGCCACATTGGCCGGTGCTGCCGTTACTTTTTCTCCTGCGGCAGTGCAAGCACTCAGTGTCTCTTCTGATTACATCGTGGTGTTGCGCGACGGAGTAAACCTTTCGAAGAAAGTTGCGTCTGAAGAAAAGCGTGGCAACGACGTTGCAGATACCTTCTCAGCTGGCTCTGACGGCTTCGTTGCGTCGCTCGATAGTTCTGATGTCGCGAGATTGCGCAAAGACAACGATATACGGATCATCGAGCGAGATGCTCCCGTGTCACTTGTCTCTGATAACGAACCCGACAGAATCAGTGCACTGTCCACCCCAACCGGTGCAGTTGGCGAGGTCATTCCTGGCCGCTATATCGTGCAATATAAGTCGAACGCTGCGTTACTTTCTTCAGTGAGCACTTTGGGTATCTCGGTACTAGCCAATTACACAAATGTTTTCCCCGGGTATGTCGCTGAACTGAGCGCTGCAACAGCCAACCAGTTGCGGGTAACACCAGGTGTTGTGCTGGTCGAACAAGACACTGTTGTCACAATAAATACAGACCAAGCAATCGGAGCAGGCGACTCGTGGGGTCTCGACAGAGTTGATCAACGGTCACTTCCGATGAACGGCACCTATTCATACACTGCAACTGGTGCCGGTGTTTCGGCGTACATCATTGATACTGGCATTCGAGCCACACACACGCAACTTGCGGGCAGAGTGGGGAGTGGCTTCACGGCGGTGAATGACGGCAACGGTTCTTCAGATTGCCACGGTCACGGAACACATGTCTCTGGCACGGTGGGGGGAACAAAATATGGCATTGCAAAAAATGTCAATTTCTTCCCAGTGCGAGTATTGAATTGCAGCGGCTCAGGAAGCATCTCTGGTGTTATTGCCGGAATTGATTGGGTGATCGCACACCACATCGCAGGTGTTCCAGCGGTTGCCAACATGAGCCTTGGTGGTGGCTACAGCTCTAGCCTCAATGCCGCTGTCGCGCGAGGGGTAGTGGACGGAGTGGTTTTTGCGGTTGCTGCAGGCAACGAAGCCTCGAATGCGTGCAATGTTTCTCCGGCATCTGAACCAACTGCGATCACAGTCGGTGCAACCGACACAAGTGATGCGCGTGCATATTTCTCAAACTACGGATCATGTGTCGACATCTTTGCGCCGGGAGTGGGTATCACTTCGTCTACAGCGACAAGTGATACATCAACTGCTTCATGGTCTGGCACCTCGATGGCTGCACCTCATGTGGCTGGAGTTGTGGCGCAGTATTTGCAATCTCACCCTACGGATACGCCAGCCCAAGTCGCTCGTGCCTTAGATGCCGCCGCTACTCAAAATATTGTTGCAAACCCCGGAACTGGCTCACCAAACAAATTGCTCTATAACGCCTCGTTTGACCCAGCACCAATTACTGTGCCGAGTGCTCCAAATTCGGTGACGTCAGTTATCGGATCCTCGCAAGTCACTCTGAGTTGGGGGACACCCTCAACAGACGGCGGAGCCTCCATCTCTAATTATGTGGTGGAGTATTCATCTGCTTCAGGCTCGTGGACTACTTTTTCTCACCCTGCGTCGACTGCGCTGTCACTTGTTGTGACTGGTCTGACAAACGGAACTGCGTATTCGTTTCGTGTATCGGCAACTAATAGCGTAGGCACGAGCGTTCCTTCGGCGATAGTAACCGCTACTCCAACTAATCCGGCTCTGCCGTCCGCGCCAACCGGTGTTTCGGCAAAACCCGCAGACGCATCTGCTGTGGTGCGTTGGACTGCACCAAGCGCAACAACTATTTCATCAATCACAATTAACTCGTCTACTCCGTATGTAGATATTCCACTGGCCGCCGGACCACTTGACGTGATTGGTCACTCAGACCATTCATGCGCTGCACACGTTGCAAGCGCCATTGATCCGTGGCTTGATGTCGTTGAAGTCTCTTCTGGTCGAGTGATTTTATCTAATGACGACGGTGCTCATAACTATTCAACTGATTGCTATGCATCACGCATCACCACCACTATCTCTGGTTCTGGATATGCCTTGAGAGTGAAGGGCTGCTGTGGTCATCCATACGGAGTCGTGCGACTAGAACAACGCTCAACAGTCATAGATGTCACTGGCTACACGGTCACGTCATCTCCGGGTGCTCGCACATGCACCACGACAACCCTGTCGTGCACAGTAACTGGTCTCACAAACGGCACGCCATATACATTCACAGTCATCGCTACTAATGCAGCAGGCAACAGCGTGCCATCTGCTGCATCGACTGCTGTCACGCCAACTGGACCACTTGCTCCGTCTGCACCAACTGCTGTCGTGGCACGAGCCGCAGACGCATCTGCTGTGGTGCGTTGGACTGCACCAGTGAGCTCGTCTCCGCGTTGGCAGCGAGAAGCTGGCTCCATCCAAGCCACAGAAGTTGATCTAGATGCTCCGTACGACTCTGGTTATTCAATCCGACAATGGACGAATTGTGCATGCGCTCGATTTAGATGGGTGAGCCCAACGCGAATTTCTGATGTCTATGACACGGATATTGTGCTGGTCGACACAAAGTTGCCTGTCACTGGCTACACGGTCACGTCATCTCCTGGTGCTCGCACATGCACCACGACAACCCTGTCGTGCACAGTGACTGGTCTCACAAACGGCACGCCAACTGGACCACTTGTTCCGTCTGCACCAACTGGTGTCTTGGCAACAGCCGCAGACGCATCTGCTGTGGTGCGTTGGACTGCACCAGTGAGCTCGTCTGTCACTGGCTACACGGTCACGTCATCTTCTGGTGCTCGCACATGCACCACGACAACCCTGTCGTGCACAGTAACTGGTCTCACAAACGGCACCCCATACACATTCACAGTGATTGCTACTAATGCAGTAGGCAACAGCGTGCCATCTGCTGCATCGACTGCTGTCACGCCGTTTGCATATGTGCCTGGTGATGTTGTTGCCGCTTCGTGGGGTCTTGATCGCATTGATCAGCGTGCGCTACCTCTGAACGGACGTATCACCAGAGCCGGAGCGGGCGCTGGAGTGACGGTATATGTTATTGATACTGGTATTTATGCGGAGCATAGTGAGTTTGGTACTCGTGTGAGGTCAGGCTTTGATGCAGTAAATGATGGTCGTGGAACGCAAGACTGTCAGGGACATGGTACGCATGTCAGCGGAACGGTGGGTGGCACAACATATGGCGTGGCCCCACTTGTCTCACTTGTACCAGTGCGTGTTTTGGATTGCTACGGAAGTGGTTCGCTTTCAGGGGTTATCGCAGGTATTGATTTTATGATTCAAGACCATCAAGCAGGGGTTCCTGCGGTGGCAAATATGAGTCTGGGTGGGGCCGGGGTCAGCGCATCATTAAATGATGCAGTTGAACGTGCCATTGCTGATGGCATCACGGTTGTAGTGGCTGCAGGGAACAGTTATGCCGATGCATGTGGATTCTCACCGGCGTCAGCGACAGGTGCAGTCACTGTAGGAGCAACGACATCCTCTGACTCAATGGCGTATTACTCAAACTATGGATCATGTGTAGATATCTTTGCTCCCGGAAGCTCGATTACTTCAGCGGCAATATCTTCAGTGACTGCGACAGCAACGATGTCTGGAACATCAATGGCAAGTCCTCATGTAGCGGGCGTGGCAGCCGTGCTCTTAGGTACGCAGAACTCGTTAACGCCAGCCTCGGTAACGACAGTATTAAAAACAACAGCAACTCCTGATGTTGTCACGTCACTTGGGGCGCGTTCTCCGAACCTGTTGTTGTTCTCACGCTTAGTAGCACCGGCAAGCGCTACTCCCGTGACGCCACCGACAACTGTGCCAACAACAACTGTGCCAACAACAACCGTGCCAACAACCGTGCCGACAACTGTGCCAACAACCGTGCCAACAACCGTGCCAACAACTGTGCCAACAACTGTGCCGACAACTGTGCCAACAGCCGTACCGACAGTTGACACACGGTCGGCCGTTGACTCTGCTCCGCAGATCACGGCAATCACGAGTGTTGGTCGGCGCGTCACGGTCACGGTTAATGCGCCAGCCGGAGCATTAGTCACCATCGTTCGCAATGGCAAGGTTGTAGCAAAGGGCAAGTCGTCGGTCTTTACTATTAAAAATGTCGCTCGCGGAAACCATAGTTTTCTGGCAAAAGTCAAGATTGGCAAGCGAACCTTAAAGTCGCAAGTAGTCAGTTTTTCCGTCTCCACAAAGCGCTGACAGAGTCTGACGAAGTAGGGTTTCTCTGCGGAGGCTAGTAATACACGCATGCTTTTACAACGACTCGACGACTATCAGACATGGTTACTGACACATGGCTCTACTGCTCTTCTTATTGATCCATGGCTGAGCGCAACAACACTCAGAGGGAGTTTCAATCGAAACCACCTCAATAATTTTATGAGTGCAGAACAGGTCCCGCACCTCGATGGCGTGGTGTTGTGCACACATGTGCCAGATCATTGTCGAGTGGAGTCACTGGCATTGCTTCACCCTGCAACGCCCGTGCACGGCACGCCAAAGGCAGCAAAAGCAGCGCGTGGTATCGGAATGACGTCGACACATGCATATAAAGTCGGGGACTCGTTTGTTATTGGCACGGGCCAAGATGCACTGAAGTTCGATGTTGTCAAGACAGGGTGGCCATTAAGTCTGTTGGCCCTTGCTTTTGTGATCGAGCCTGTGGTTGGCGGGACACGGATCTATTTCGACCCTCACTTACCGTCGCGTTCCTTGGCGTCAGCAGTTGGCCATGCAGATGCAGTTGTGGCACCTATGCGCGGCGTGCGCGCTGTGGTGATTCCGGCGACTGCTGGTCCCGCGCGAGTGGCTCGCAGTGCTGCAGTGGTCGGTGCGTCAATGATTATCCCAACAGCACTTGATCCCAAACGAGATATGTCGTGGTGGCAACGCATTGCATATCGCGGATGGGGCAGTGTTGCAGCCGTTCAGCAATGCGCCGGCCCAAGTGTGCGTGTTTTATCAGAAGATCAATTGTTGATAGATCTGGACGATCTAATGACTGCTAACTGAGGCGAATCGGCAATTGCTTAATGCCATGAACAAAATGTGATCGCATTCGCTTGACGTCGCCGATTAATTCAATATTTTTCACCTGCTTAGCGAGTTCTTCAAAGATAATTCGCATTTCTAGCTTTGCCAAGTTTGACCCAAGACAGAAGTGCGGTCCACCGCCGCCAAATGTGACATGAGGATTTGGGTTTCGTCGAATATCAAAAGTGAACGGATCAGCAAAAACTTCTTCGTCGCGGTTTGCTGACACATAAAACATGACGACACAGTCACCCTCTTTGATTTCGTGACCGCGTAGTTCTACGTCGCACACTGCAGTGCGGCGAAAAGAGTTGACGGGAGTAGCCCAGCGGAGGATTTCTTCGACGGCTGACGGCACAACTGACAAGTCGGCACGCATCTGCTGAAAGGATTCTGGATTTTCTGTGAGAGCCAACACCCCGTGGCTGATTCCGTTACGGGTAGTTTCATTGCCGGCAACTGAGAGCAGGAGCATAAATAGTTCAAACTCATGTTCGCGCAGGTGATCTTGAGCGGTGTCATCAATAAGTGCCGTGATGATGTCGTTGCGTGGGTCGGCGCGTCTAGCGGCGGCCACTCCGTTGAAGTACATATATAACTCAGCGGCAGCACTTTGAGCATCTTCTGGACCAGACGACATATCAGGGTCTGTGGATCCGATCATTCGGTTTGACCAGTCGAACACTTTATGACGATCTTCGACAGGGATACCCACTAATTCTGCAATCGCAATGAGTGGTAGTTCTGCAGATATTTTTTCGACAAACTCTACGTCGCCAGATTTGAGTCCTTCGGAGACAAGTTCGGCAGCGACTTCGCGGAAATGGTCTTCGAGCATGCGCATGGCTTTGGGTGTAAAGCCCCGATTAACGAGTGTGCGCAAACGTGTGTGGTCTGGAGGATCTGTGTCGATCATTAATCGTGACTCTTCAAGGTCTGGTCTGTTCTCTGGCATCAAAGAGCCCTTGAGTGCCGAAGAATAAATCTGAAACTGACGACTCACTGAGACAAGGTCGGCGTGTTTAGTAATAGCCCAGAACTTTTCTGGGAAGCCTTCTTCTAGACCTGGAGCCAAAATGATTGGCGACTCCTGTCGTAGCCGAGTGAAGATCTCGTGAGGTGGGCCATGTCGATAGGCCTCGTTGCTAATGATGTCAATATCAACGATCTTGCTGTTCATCTGTCTACTCCTAGGATTAGTCCGCTTGTTGGTACACCTGTCCCTGCCGTCACAAGCACGTGTTCTACATTAGGCACCTGATTGACGCTTGTGCTCCGTATTTGGCGAACACCTTCTGCAATTCCGTTCATTCCGTGAATATATGCCTCACCAAGTTGACCACCATGAGGGTTGATGGGCAGAGATCCGCCCATTTCGATGCGGCCATTGGTGATGAAGTCTTTCGCATCGCCGCGAGGGCAGAATCCGAATTCTTCTAACTGCATCAATACATACGGCGTGAAATGGTCATAGAGCACGGCGGTCTGAATATCAGCAGGTGATAATCCACTTGAACTCCAGAGTTCATCTGCGACCAATTTCATTTCGGGTAGGTGGGCAATGTCGTCACGATAAAAACTTGTCATTGTCCATTGATCTTTGCCAGCACCCTGGGCGACAGCCTTGACGATGGCAGGCTTCTGGGGCATATCTCGCGCACGCTCGACAGTTGTAACGATGAGCGCTTGTGCGCCATCGCTCTCTTGGCAACAATCAAGAAGGTGAAGTGGTTCTACGATCCAGCGGCTGTTTTGATGGTCTTCGAGCGTAATGGGTTGTTCGTAGAACCATGCCGCAGGATTAGTCGCTGCATGTTTGCGATCTGCGACGGCAACGCGACCCAGGTCGAGGCTCGTGGCTCCGTAGATGTGCATGTATCGCTGAGCAATCATTGCCACCCAACTAGCAGGCGTCAACAAACCCTGTGACGATGTATACGAAAACTGTGCACGTTCTGCTGTTGCGGCATTTGGTAGATCTTGAACACCTGAGCCAAAACGGCGGCCACTGCGCTCGTTAAATGCGCGGTAACACACCACGTAGTCGGCGACGCCGGTGGCGACTGCCATTGATGCCAATTCGATCGTGCCACATGCCGCGCCACCGCCGTAGTGAACGCGGCTGAAATGACGCAGTTCACCGATTCCGAGATGGCGAGCAATTTCAATTTCAGGATTATTGTCGGCGCTATATGTGACCATGCCATCAATGTCTGAGGGCGCCAGACCGGCATCGTTAATGGCAGCCAGCACTGCCTCGCACGCTAACTTCATTTCACTGCGTCCTGAATCTTTTGAGAACTCAGTTGCTCCGATACCAACGATGGCTGTTTTGTTTCCTAGTTGATTACTCATGGCAGAACTATCTCTACTGTGGCGGTGACATGGTCTCCCATTGAATTACTCCCAGTGACAACGACTGTGACGTCATTTCCCGAAGTAGCAGTTATCTTGCCCCGCATTTTCATTGTTTCTCCCGGATAGTTAGGCACTCCCAGGCGAACCTTGACCGATTTAATGAAGGTGTTTGGCCCTGCCCAGTCCGTGATGTATCTACCAACAAAACCATTTGTGGTGAGAATGTTCATAATGATGTCTTGCGAGCCGCGTTCGACAGCAATGCTGGGATCGTGATGAACCTCTTGGTAGTCGCGAGATGCGATCGCCGTTGCTGTGATAAGAGTGCGAGTGAGCACAATATCGAGTGGAGGTAGTTCCTGGCCGATCTCGACGTCGCTGATAGTGAGAGATAAAAGTGTCATCGCGCAGCAATCAGTTTTCCGAGTCGCGCAAGATGCTGGCTAGCCCCACCAAGTTGCGTACTGATTTGGATTCCCCACAAGAAAAAGCGATGGACTGGATAACTAATGTCTGCTCCAACCCCGCCGTGTAGGTGTTGACCAGCCAGCACAACGGAGTGTCCGCCCTCCGTCGCCCAGTACATTGCAACCAAGACATCTTGGCGAGCATCAAAGCCTTCTGCGAGTCGCCATGCCGCATTAAGAGTGGTGACACGCATTGCCTCGGTTGTGATGTATGCATCGGCAGCACGCACTGCTACTGCTTGTTGGGCGCTCAATGGTTTTCCGAACTGATGGCGAGTTCTGACATGTTCTGCAGTCAAAGCAATTGATCCTTGAGCAACTCCGAGTTGTATTGCACACAAGGCAACAAGGGAACGTTCGTGCATCCAACGAAGTGCATCGCGTCCATCACTGGCTGCACCAGCAACAATGTGACTCGTTGGAACGACAACATCAAAGTCCATGTTTGCCTGAGGCTGAAGGTCGCTTCCGTTGACAGCGTTCAAAGTGACTCCGCGTGCATCGGTGTCAACAAGGGCAAGAACAATTGACCCGTCTGCTCGCTTGGCAGAGACCAACACAAAGTGGGCATATTGCGCATAGGCAACCGCAGGCTTAGAACCAACGAGGCGAACACCACCATCGGTATCTGTGGCCACCACTGAAGGGTTCATCGCGTCATTGGCGCCAATATTGGCAATTGCAACAGAAAGAATCGTTGTGCCATCACAGACGTTGGGCAACACGAGTGCCTGAAGCGCTGTGTCTGCGTATTCGGCCAAAGTCATTGCTGCAACTGACGACGACCACAGCGGAACTTGAGCAATTGTTTTGCCTTGTTTTTCTAGAACGAGTGAAAGTTCCACGGCGTTCATTGCAAGGCCACCGTATTCTTCTGGCACACACAGGCCGAGGAGGCCGGCCTTTGCGAGCTCATTCCAGAGTTGGCGATCAAAACCGTCACCTGCCTGTACATCTGCAATTCGCTCGATGGTGGAAAGGCCGTCAAAAATCTGTTGCGCAAGATCTGCAAGTACATTTTGTTCATCGGTGAGGTCAAAATTCATGGGGTTCCTTTACTTGTGAACCTTGGCGAAGGGGAGTGTGAGTTCGTCATCAGTGGCACGAAGAACGATGTCTACTTTTTTGCCGATGGCAAGATCCGCGATGTCTGTGTCAATGGGATTCATTACCATTCGCACCCCTTCATCTAGATCAATCAACAAAACAGGCAGTGGGTATTCCAAGCCTGGGACTTGCGGATAATGCGTGATCACAAAACTATGAATGGTGCCAGTTCCGACTGCCTCTACTGGCTCCCAGTCCATCGATACGCATGTCGGACAGACAGGTCCCGGAGGGAATCGCAGTGCTTGACACTTTGTGCAACGTTGAATGAAGAGCTTTGCATTTTGGAGACCATCAAACCACCAACTGTTGTCATGCGTTGTGGCTGGACGCGGGCGCACAGCATTAGAGGCAGTCTCTTTTCGTGCTGCGGGGCGAAAGCGGATAATTCGAAACAACATTGATCCGACACGTTGATTGTTTTGGTCAAAATAATCTTGCCGAGTAGTAATGAAATGTCCGGTGCCTAGGGCAGTTGTCTTTTCAGGACTGATTGAATCGATTGTGGTCGTCATTGAGAGTCTGTCGCCAGGATGAAGGTATCGGTCGTATGTTTGTTCGCAGTTAGTAGCAACGACGCTGGTGAAATTATGCGAGAAGAGTAATTGGTTCATTTCTTCGTATGGGCTGGTTCCGCTGACGACACGCGGTTTGATACCGGCCATGACCCAGGCTTGCAGCATTGTTGGAGGAGCAACGATTTGCTGATGAATTGATGCAGCAGCAGCAGCAGAGTCAAGATATATCGGGTTATTGTCGCCGATTGCTTCACACCAATGACGAATCATTGGGATATTGACTTCGTCTGGTGCGGGCTGTGGTGGTCCGATTTCTTTTCCGACGAATGACTGCAATTGTTGCCAGAAAGCCTGTTTGTCTTGATCTGTTTGTGATGTGGCGGTGCTCATTGTTTATCCTTTGACGAGTTCACGCCACGGCAGGTCGCGGTCAACTGAAGGCTCTCGTGGTAATCCAAGACCACGCTCACCAATAATATTTTGCTGAATTTCATTTGTTCCGCCACCAAGCCTAATTGCAAACTGACTCAAGAGATGATGTTGCCACTGCCCGCTATCGATGCTGTGTTCTCCCCACAATGTGGCATCGGCTCCCAAAATCTCCATCGCTGTATCCATTGTTTTTTCCCAATGCCGAGCGTATGCCAATTTCATCACAAACATTTCAGGGCCAGGCATTAGTCCGAGCGATGATGCTGTGCGAAGGCGGTAACCCAGGTACGTCAGTGTCTGGGCCCGAGCATATGCCGCCGCAAGTTTTTGCCGCACCCGTGGATCACTGGTGCGCCCTAGTTTTTGGGCAGTCTCAATGAGTGCTTCGACGGTCCAAGAACTTCCGCCACCGCCAATGAATGCTCGCTCGCTTGTCAAGGTGGTGTTAGCAACAGCCCATCCGTTATTGACTTGCCCAAGCACGTTGGCTGCAGGAATACGTACATCGGACAGGAACACTTCATTGAAATGGGCGACACCTGTGATTTGCACAAGTGGCCGTACTTCGATTCCGGCTGATTTCATGTCAAGAATAAAATAAGTAATACCTTTATGTTTTGGTGACTCTGGTTCAGTGCGAGTGAGCAAGATTCCGTAGTCAGAAAACTGACCAAATGATGTCCATACTTTTTGACCATTGACAATCCAGGTATCGCCGTCGAGCACCGCTCGAGTTCCGATATTTGCAAGATCGCTGCCAGCATTTGGCTCGCTAAACAATTGACACCAGACATGATCCCCGCGCAACATTGGCTGCAAAAATTCTGCATGTTGTTCTGGCGTGCCATGCGCCATCAACGTGGGTCCAACCATGCCAAGGCTCACGGCAAATGAACCAGTGGCAACATCGAATTTGGATTGTTCTTCTGCAAAAATTGAAGCCTGCAGGCTGGTCCCGCCTCGTCCACCAAATTGTTTGGGCCAAGAAATGCCAGCCCAGCCGTTGTCGTAAAGAACGTGTTGCCATTTCTTGCAGGCGTTGACGTGGCCGCCCAGGTCGTCGTGCCACTGAGAAGCGTCATCAGAATAAAGGGGGGCGTGCTGAGCAAGCCAAGTGCGTGCGTGATCTCGAAATGCCGCCTCTTCAGGTGAATCTCCGATGTGCATCAACATGTCTTTTCCCAACTTCAGAGCCCAATAATGTTCGTTGAGGCCTGTCCTGTATCGTTTCTGACAGTCTGTCAGAAAGCAATCGCTGGAAGGAAATGGAGCGACCCGTGCTAGGAATAACCGTATGAAATTTTGGTGTGCGACTGCATTTATGGACACGCGCCAACTTGTCAAAGTGTCAACAATGCTGGACGAGGCGGGCTACCACGGCTTAATGGTGTCGGATCACTTGGTCTATCCCCAAAAATTGGTGAGTAAGTATCCGTATTCGCCCCACGAGGATGGGCGCCCAATGTGGGAGCCAAGCGCTTCATGGCCAGACCCCTGGGTATTAATTGGTGCCATGAGTGCGGTCACGACACAGTTGCATTTCAATACCAATATCTATGTTGCACCTCATCGACCACTTGTGCAGTTAGCAAAAGAAGTCTCGACAGCGGCAGTCATTTCATCTGATCGTGTCGCTCTTGGTGTTGGGGCCGGATGGATGAAAGAAGAGTTTGACTTACAAGGTGTTGACTTTTCTACGCGCGGGAAACGTCTTAATGAAATGATTCCAGCTCTTCGTGCACTCTGGAAAGGTGGATGGGTTGAGTGGCATGGTGATTATTACGATGTTCCTGCCTGCACGCTTGAACCACACACCGAGACTCCAATTGCGATCTATGGCGGTGGACACACAGATGCGGCGTTAAAGCGTGCTGCAAAGTATTGCGACGGATGGATCGGTAACGCGTATCCGTGGGACGAAGCAGCACAGTACGTGAGCAAACTGAAGGGCTTCCTGCATGAGTTCGGCCGAGACAACGATGATTTCGACATCATCTGTGGTTTGTATGCGCTCCCTGCTCCAGATTTGTATCGACGAGCAGAAGAAGAACTCGGCATTACCGGAACAATGTGTATGCCGTGGGCACTCGATCAAAATGTCAGCAAAGGCGAAATGTCTGGTCTTACTCAGAGTGCTGATGTGTATCGGCCATCAATTGAAAAATTTGCTGAAGAAATTTTATCTCAGGCTCAAAACTAGTTAGTTGTTAGCCCAAGGCGCCAGCAGCGCGAAGTGATGTGATGGCAGCGTCATCAAGATGAAGAATATTTCTGAGAACTTCATCCGTGTGCTGGCCATTTTCTGGGGCCTTTGCTGGCATCGGGATTTCTTCACCCGTTACATGAAGTGGCAACAAAAGTTGTTCACAGCCGAGTTGTTCGGTGCTAGCCCATGTGAACCGATCCTGAAACTGTGCATCATCCATGACGGTTTGCGGCGTGTTGACTGGCGCAATGGTTGTGTTGTGCTCGTCAGCAAATATGAGCCACTCTGCAGTGGTCTTGGTGGCAAAGATGTCACGCAACTCGATCTGAAGAGCAGTGTTTCCGCGTGCATGGTCGGCGTAGGTGCTGCCCGGAAAAGCATCAAATAAATCAACACGTCCAATACCGTGACAGAAGTTTTTCCAAAAACTTTGTTCACTCGCCATGAATAAGATGTAGCCATCTTTTGATGCGTAAAACTGATACCGAACGCCTTCCCACATCCCGCCAAGGCCTGGAGCCCGACGTTCGAAATTATCACTAGCGTTTCCGGTGACTTCGCTTTGGGGGCGCTCGTAAGCCTTATGGGTCTCGATGCGATACCAATCAAAATATGCGGCCGAGTCACTTTGTGCAATCTCCATGCATGCTGGTTCGCCAGTGGTTCGTGCTCGCACGAGTGCTGCCAGGATCGACATTGCGGCAAATGCCGGACCAGCAGTGATGCCGATATTTGTTTGTGCAGGAATGCGGGCAAAGCCGTCTTCATCAATCACGGGAGCAATCACTCCAGACCATGAATCGTATGCAATGCCGTGACTTGGCAAGCCACGGTATGGCCCTGTTGCTCCGTAACCAGAAATCGTGCAGAACACAATTTTGGGCTGTAGTTCTTTGAGGCGCTCAAAGCCAAGGCCCATTTTGTCCAAGAAACCTGGCCGCATGGCTTCGATAACTACATCGGCAGATTTCACAAGATCTTCAAAGATGGCTCGTGCTTCTGGTGTTTTGAGATTAAGTGTGATTGATTTTTTGCCGCGATTGATGTGTAGATGCAAAAGTGATGAGCCCTCGACAATGGGCCATGTCATTTGGCGTACGTAGTCGCCAGCAGGCGACTCAACTTTGATGACCTCGGCTCCAAAGTCCACAAGGTGTCCACCCAAAGCAGCAGGGCCAAGCAACGAACATTCAATTACGCGAACGCCAGAAAGAAACCCGGTCTTTATCGAAGAAGAAGTCATAATGTCAGCCAGGCCACACGATGGATTGCATCTCGGAGTAGGCGTGAAGCCCAAACTCTCCGCCATCTCGACCAACGCCACTCAACTTAAAACCGCCAAAGGGTGTTTCGGGATTACGTTGAGCGGTGTTTACTCCGACATTGCCGCTGCGCAAAAGGCGAGCGACTCGATATGCACGCGCCGTGTCTTTGCTGAAGACATAGTCGTACAAACCAAAGTCCGTGCCATTGGCAATTGAGATTGCTTCTTCTTCGTCATCAAAAGGGAGTACAACGACAACTGGTCCAAAAATTTCTTCTTGAACTGGAGTCATGTCAGGACGACAATCCGCCAGCAACGTAGGAGCGACATAAAAGCCATGCTCCATGTGGCTTGGGCGACGACCATCGACGACAATGGTGGCGCCTTGCTGTGCACCAGTGGCGATGTAACCGTCGATGCGATCACGTTGTGCTGCTGAAATTACTGGACCAACCATTGTGTCAATAGCGGTTGGGTCTCCGACTTTGAGTGCACGTGCTGCGCCAGCAAGTTTTTCTACTAACTCATCGTATTTACTGCGGTGCACAATGGCGCGCGTTGGGGCAGTGCAGATTTGTCCACTATGAAAACCCCAAACACTGGCAATGCCACCAACGGCAGCGGCGATGTCGGCATCTTCGAACACAAGTGCAGCGCCTTTGCCTCCAAGTTCGAGCAAGAGTCGTTTCATCGTGAGTGAACCAGCTGAAAAGATGCGCTGACCAATGCCGGTACTGCCAGTAAACGACACCATGTCTACGTCACGTGTTTCTGTGAGCGCCGCAGCAGGCTCCGCTTTGGTTGAGGTGATGACGTTAATCACTCCTGGTGGAAAACCAATGTCGTGCATCATCTCAACAAGTTCGATGACTGCGAGAGGGTCTTGTGGAGCAGGCTTGATAACAACAGTGCAACCCATTGCCAACGCTGGTGCAATTTTTCCAGCAACGTTAACAACCGGAAAGTTATACGGAGAAATACAGGCGACAACACCAACGGGTTGACGATTGACGACGGCCCCGATGAGTCCGCCAGGAGCAAGTGGAGTCGCCAATGTTGAAGATGGTGGTAATGGAATATCAAATGACTTAGCCGCAGCCTTGGCATAGCGTGCGAATCGCTCAACAGCGACAGGAACTTGCATGCGTGAACCAACCGCTGCAGTTGCTCCAGTTTCAGAAATAATTAGTGGCACCAAATCGGCAGCACGCTCGCTCAGTCGAACAGAGACGGCATGTAAAAGCCGAGCACGTTCTTCGGGTGCAGTGGCAGCCCACTTGGGAAATGCCTCTCGGGCGGCGCGGGCCGCATCAAGCGCTTGAGCAACGGATGCCTCAGGGGCGTGCCCAACGACTGTCTCGGTTGCCGGGTTGATAATGGGAGAGGTTCCCTCGGCCCCGTCAACCCAATGTCCGCCGATGAGCAACTTGTATGTCTTTGGAATGGTCATAGCGCCTCAATGATACAATCTGACACACCGTCAGATTCCATTGACCAGACGGCAAAAGCGCGTTGAATAGGCTTGATGGCCACAAAATTGATGAAAACAACAAATTGAGGGACTCCAGAATGCTCGATCATCTGATTACAGGCGCAACAGTTGTTGACGGAACGGGTGCTCCTGGGCGACGCGCCGATGTCGGCATCAAAGATGGGCGCATCGTTGTGCTCGGAACAACAGACGAGCCGGCCCTCAATGTCATCGACGGTACAGGCATGGTGGTGGCTCCAGGATTCGTTGATCCGCATACACATTACGATGCGCAACTGTTGTGGGATCCGATGGCGACGCCGTCAAGTTTTCATGGCGTCACAACTGTGATTGGTGGCAACTGTGGTTTCACACTTGCGCCACTTAAGCCCGGCGACGGCGATTACTTACGCAAGATGATGTCAAAAGTTGAGGGAATGCCTTTGCCTGCACTTGAGCACGGAACTGATTGGTCATGGGAAACATTTGCAGATTTCTTACAGCGCTTCGAGGGCAACATCGCAGTAAACGCAGGTTTCTTGGTGGGGCACTGTGCGATACGACGATATGCAATGGGACTAGATGCTGTCGGAAATCCTGCTGATGCTGAACAGATTGTCGGCATGCGCGCTGAGTTGGCAAAAGCAATTGAAGCAGGCGCACTTGGGTTTTCTTTTACTAACTCAACATCGCACTCAGATGGAGAAGGAGAACCCGTCGCGAGTCGCTGGGCGACACATGACGAACTCATTGCGCTCTGTGAAGAAACCGGAAAATATCCAGGAACAACTCTCGAAGGAATCGTTCCGGGTTGTCTCGATACGTTCTCCGATGATGAAATTGATCTGCTTGCCAAGATGAGTGCGGCCGCGAACAGGCCGATGAACTGGAACGTGCTCACCGTTGATTCCCGCGAGCCAGATCGCGTGCCACGCCAATTGCAAGCGGCTGCACGAGCTAAAGAACTCGGCGGACGAGTTGTCGCACTCACGATGCCAATTCAGGTGCCAATGAATATGTCATTTTTGAATTTTTGCGGATTATGGCTCATGCCTAATTGGAAAGATGTAATGGCTGGCTCAGTTGCCGAGCGCATTCAACGACTTCAAGACCCCGATACGCGCATCAAGTTGTTGGAGTGGAGCCTGTCCAAAGAAGCAGGAGTATTTCGACGTCTTGCTGATTGGGCCGACTACATCATCGGGGACACTTTTTCTCAAGAAAATGCTGGACTCTCTGGGCGAAGTGTGCGAGATATTGCCACAGAGCGCGCAACATCAGCCTTTGGAACTTTGCTTGACATCGTGATTGCCGATGAACTGCGTACCGTGTTGTGGCCAACGCCTCAAGACAATGATGCGGAGTCATGGCGCATGCGTGCTGAATTGTGGCTTGATGAGCGCGCCATGATTGGTGGCTCTGATGCAGGAGCACACCTCGATCGCATGTGCGGAGCCCCGTACCCAACCAAGTTTCTAAATGACTGTCTACATGGGCACAAACTGATCAGCATGGAGACTGCTGTCAAACTGATGACATCTGACCCTGCCGCACTATTCGGACTTAAAGATCGTGGTGTCTTACGAATTGGTGCAATCGCTGATGTCGTCGTGTTTGACCCCGCCACAGTAGGCAGTCAAGAGCCTCGACTGGTGACGGACTTACCCGGAAACTCGGCGCGACTCACAGCCGATTCTGTTGGCATGAACCATGTCTTCGTTAACGGAGTTGCGATCTTGTGCGATGGGGTTGCCACGGGAGCAACACCGGGAACTGTATTGAAATCTGGTCGCGACACCGAGACCGTAACGGCACGATAGGAAAACGAATGACCACCGAAACCGACGACCTGCTGTACACCGTGATTGGCGGCGTTGCTCGCATCACGCTTAATCGCCCTGATGCAGCAAATTCAATTACTCCAGATCAACGCAATCGATTGATTTCACTCTTTGCTGAAGCGTCTGCTGATCTCAATGTTCGAGTCGTGGTGCTGACGGCCAATGGCAAACATTTTTGTACGGGAGCCGATCTGCGTGTGTCACGTATTCAAGAAACACCTCGACCAGAAGGTGCGCCTGAGCGCGGCG
>CANLAH010000007.1 GCA_947488685.1 Acidimicrobiaceae bacterium
CTACGAACAATCGGCGAAAAATATCCGCCAGCACCGGCGTGAACAGGCATGCTGAATGGCAGTGGAACAGACAGAGCCCACATGGCGTTGCCATCACTTTGTTTTTCAAATGCAATCGTGAGCACCCGTTTGTGGACACCTGACATCACGTGTTGGGCAGCCACAATTGCCGTCGATCCACCAACGCTGCCGGCAGTGTGCACTCTAAACAACGGCTTGCCGCTTGCTGCCAATGAATCGGTCAACCACAACTCAGGCATCATCACGCCTTCGAGCATGTCTGGCGCTTTTCCGATGACGATGGCGTCAATGTCAGCCAGCGTCATGTTGGCGTCAAGTAAAGCCCGATCAACTGCTTCGCGTACAAGTCCAGCAATACTCACATCACCGCGACACGAGGTGTGATGAGTTTGACCAACTCCAACAACAGCACAACGATGAAGCGCCATCAGTTTCCTTCCAGTACAGCAACGATATTTTGTTGCAGACAAGCACCCTGAGCCGCATGCGCAACAGCGCGATCGGCATCGCCCTTAAAGATTTGTCTAGCGGCTTGACCAAAACGCGCCAGTCCGGCGGCCATGAGTGGATTAGCAACGAGCGCTCCGCCACTTGGCATCATGCGCGTAGTTGAGCGATCTATGCCCATTGATTGCGCCAAGATGATTTCGTGATGGCTATACGTGGCGTGAAGTTCGGCAACATCAACTTTGTCCTTGGTCACGCCAGCATGAAACGAAGCAAGTGCCGCTGAATTGCTTCTGCTGAGATCTCGTAATCCAAGGTTTTGAAAATCAATCCGATGATCGATGCCACGAATCCATGCCGGCCGATCACACATTTCTAGCGCTCTGTCTGCAGTGGTCATAATGATCGCAGCCACCCCGTCTGCCATTGCAGGGCAGTCATGCGCGCGCAACGGATTTGCGGTCATGGGTTCGTCAAGCAACTCATCAGCGTCGCGGTATCCGTAGGCCAATACATTGGGGTTGTCGGCTGCATCTCGCAAACTTCGCGACACAACATCTGCCATTTGACGTTCTGTCACAGTTCCGGCGTCAATCGCCGCGCGCGCGCCCATTGCCTCAAGCGAACGAAATCCGGGCCACAGCGGAGCGACAACATACGGATCAAGTTGCAATGTCAGCGCGCGATTCATGTCACCTGCCGATGATTTACCATTACCAAACACAAGCGCAGTATTGGCTTCTCCAGTTTGGATTTTTACCCACGCCTCGTACAGTGCCCATGCGCCGTCCATTTCGACGTGACTCTCCATGATTGGTGGCCATGCGCCCAGTGCATCGACAGCGGAAACAAAACTAAATGGCTGACCTGTCATGTAGTCACAACTTCCGTGACACCAAAAATCAATATCGCTCCGCTGGACATTTGCACGATTCAGGATTTCGTGCACGACAGGCACAATCATCTCCACCGGACTCAGGGTCGTCGCTGAGGTGTTTTGACCTTCGATGTAGGCAACAATTGCAACGTCACGCATTACAGATGCCTCGCATACACATCAAAATCTGCATCGGGTTCACCAGTTGGTTTGTAATACAGAATGTTCTCCAGCGACGGCGTCCACTCTGACTTATCTTTCCAAACAGGCTCTACACGCATTCCCATGCGCACATCGGCAGCTTCACACTCTTGAATCAGATGCTGCATGCCAATATCGGCACCATCCAAAAGAATTGTGGCCGCAACATATGGAATCTTGATTGTCTGACCAAGAAAGGGAACATTCACTACGCAAAACGTGGTGATGGTTCCGCGCGGGCCGACTTCTACTTCGGCAGCAAGCAATACTCCGCACCTCGGGCATATCCCATTTCGTGGAGGAAAGTACACGAGCTCACAATCAGGACATCGTCTCCCTATGAGTTTGCCATTTTCAAGACCACGCATGTATACAACTGATCCAGGTCCAGATGACCACGTGTAATCAATGCCAATTGGTGTGCGAATGCGCAAGATGTCGTCAGCCATGAGCGCCCTCTGGCTCGAAACACGTGATTGCCGTGATGGATGGAGTTGGTTCGGCTGCCCACACTGCTCGCACGCGCATACCAGTTGACATGTCACTTACAGAAGCGACACGAACTGCGTGCAACATTGGGGTATCTGCTCCGTCAAGAAGTATGAGTGCCCAAGCAAATGGTTGTTGCAATGTGTTGTCTGCAAATGGCTCTGGTTGCCAACTCCACGTCAGCACGAGGCCGGTATCGCTAACAGCCACCCACTCTGTGAGAGCTGCTCCGGTGGCGGGATCAAACTCGAGTGGCGGAACGTGCACACTTGCGTCAACTCCTCGCGTTCCTTCAATTTTTTTTGCAGCAAGCGACGTTAAAAAACGACCTATGACTGCGCCCACCGTGCGGTCATAGGGATAGAACAAGCGAAGTGGCGCCATCAACGAGCCATCGGGGCCAACCGTTGCAATTATGGGAGGTGTACCTGGGGCTGCCACGCCTTATTTTTTAGCACATGCTGAGTTTCTGACATGGTGTCAGAAACTGATAGATTTTTTGCGCAGAGACTTTTTTAAGGGGGACATCATGAGAAGAATTCTTGGAATCGCTGGAGTTGTCACGCTCGTAGCACTCAGTGCGTGCTCGGCTAGTGGATCAAGCGACGGCGCTGACTCCACCGCGCAGAGCGCTCCTGTCGACACGGCGGCATCTGGTTCTGACACTGTCACATTCGGCACAATGGATAGCCCATGCGGAAAAGGCACTGCCACAGTTGACGCCACTCAAAACGGCGGACCAACACTTAAAGTCGTGGCAGCAACAGATAAGGGCTTCACCATTACTCCTGGTCTTGACATCGAACTTGAAGATGCCGCCAAGGGCTTTGTTGGCTGGTGCAACGAACAAGGTGGCATCCAAGGCGTACCACTCGAACTAATCGAAGTTGATGCCGCTTTATTTCAGGTGCCTGCGGCGATGGAGAAGATCTGCGCAAGCGCATTTGCAATGGTGGGTGGTGGATTGGTCTTTGACAATCAAGAGTTCCCACGCTTTCATGAATGCAAGATGATCGACTTTGCTGCGTACACAGTGACATCAGCAAAAGCGGGCTCAAATGGGAAAATTCAACCCATCCCCAATCCGGCACAAGTGAAGCCAACAAGTTGGTTGTTGTATCTCAAGAAGAATCATGCCGAAGACATCAAAAAGACCGCCATCCTTGCCGGAAACTTCGAAACTACTTTGAACGTTGCTAAAGGTCTCAAAGAAACCATGGAGATTGTCGGTGGCTTTGATTCAGTAGACATCATTGAGTACAACTCAGCAGGCGAAGCTTCCTGGACGCCATTCGCACAAAAACTTAAGGACAAGGGAATCACGGCGATGTCCTTTGTCGGATCACCCCCCGGAATCATCCCATTGCTTAAAGCAATGCAAGAAATTGGTTACAAGCCAAACGTAATTTTTAATGACGGAAACTTCTACGACTCTTCACTTGAAAACCTTGGACCAATGTCTGACGGTCTCATTGCACGCACGGTGTATTCGCCTTTTGAAGAGAGCGCAAACTTTCCTGCAATGAGTGACTTCCTGGCCATCATGAAGAAATACAATCCAAGCGGCAAAATCGCTGGACTCGGCCTGCAGACATTCTCGGCTTATCTCATGTTTGCTCAATCAGTAAACGAGTGCGTCAAGACCAACAACAATGTCATTGAGCGCGAGTGCGTGCTTGCCCAAGCAAAAAAAATTACGTCATGGACTGCTGGCGGCTTGCACACAGAGACAAATCCGAGCGCAGGCACTCCCCCTAAATGTGGCACCCTGATGCAGTTGCAAGGTGGCAAGTGGACACGCCTGTTCCCTGCACTTGGTAGCGCGGACGACAACGGCAATGGTTGGCACTGTGACGAAGATGGAGTTGCCAATCTGACTGGCTCGTACGGAGACGCAACGCCAGGCATTGACACAAGTCGACCGAACTAACTAGCCACAGCACTCGCTGGCGACACTAGAAACATGCAGCAACTCGTCGCATATACAGTCATTGGTCTTACGACTGGCGCAATCTACGCCCTTGCATCAAGTGGCCTCGTCGTCACATATGTGACATCTGGTGTCTTTAATATTGCCCACGGGGCAATCGGAATGATTGCCGCATTTTCTTACTGGCAAGTTCGCTTTGAGTGGGGATGGCCTGCCCCAGTTGCGCTCTTTGCCATTTTGGGAGTGCTGTGTCCAGCACTGGGCCTTGTTATCGATCGAGTTGCTCTTCGCGGTCTCGCACAGGCAACCGAGGTCACGCGGCTCACAGCGACTGTGGCGTTAATGGCTGCGTTTATTGGCATCGCCACATGGATCTGGCCACCAGAAAATCGTCAACCGTTTCGTGGATTCTTTGATGGCAACAACGTGAGTGTCCTCGGCGTCAATGTGGGCTGGAACAAAATTATTGCTCTCATCGCCGCAGTAGTAGTAGCAGGGGGTCTGCGAATCCTGTTGTACAAGACTCGCCTTGGAATACAAATGCGAGCCGTTGTCGACGACCGCAGTTTGGCCGAACTCAATGGTGCGCGACCAGCGCGCATCGCAAGTGCATCTTGGGCGCTCGGCGCATCGTTGGCTGGACTCGCTGGCATCTTGCTCGCCGCCGAGGTTCAACTCAATGTGGTGCCGCTGACATTGCTGGTCATCAATGCTTATGCCGCTGCAATCTTTGGCAGGCTCAAAAGTTTGCCGCTCACCTTTTTAGGAGCAATGGCTCTGGGTTTAACCGAAGCATATTTACTATGGGGTCAAGGGCAATCGTGGTTCCCCGAAACAATCGGTGGCTTCTCCACTTCTGGCTTGCGACAGGCCACTCCAACAATTTTCCTTTTCCTTTTGCTTATGTTATTACCGCAAGCCAAATTACGAGCTGGTGCTGCGCGAGTGCGTGAGCGTTCGGCAATTCCACAATGGAATACCGCAATTTTGGGAGCAGCGGTTTTGGTCATCGGTTCAATTGCTGTGACCGGCATGATGACTCGCTCAAACACGATCTATCTCATACAAGCGCTCATTATGGCCCTTGCAGTCGTGAGTCTTGTCCCACTCACGGGTTATGCCGGTTTGGTATCGCTCGCACCATTGACATTTGCTGGTATCGGTGCGGTGCTGATGTCCAAAATGCCCGGAGACGGAAACGTCGTCTCATTGATCGCAGTTGTCGTGGTTGTGGCGCTCATCGGAGCAGTCGTCGCATTACCTGCATTGCGACTTGAAGGCATTTATTTAGCACTTGCCACAGGAGCATTTGCCTTGCTCGTGTCAATCTTGGTGTTTAACCAAGGCAAGATTTTTTCCAACGGCGTTGCTGAAGTGCCACCATTGCGCTTACCTGGCGTAGATCTTTCACAGCCACGACCAAAAGCAATTTTCTTGTCTGTGGCGTTCGCCGTGGTCGGGTTGCTACTCGTAGCACTGCGACGCAGTTCATTGGGACGTCAGTTTGTAGCAATGAAAGATTCGCCACTTGCAGGAGCCACATTGGGCATGAACTTGGTGCGCACGAAAGCATTGGCATTTGCGATGAGTGCAGCAATCGCATCCCTTGCCGGAGCACTTGACGCTGGCAAGGTTGCACCAGATAACTACACGTTCGATCGCAGTCTTCCAATCTTATTGTTGGCGATCGTCAGCGGTGTCGGCTCGATCGGTGGTGCGTTTTTTGGTGGGATGCTGCTCGGGTCTAACACTGTCCTGGCTTCAATTGTTCCGTCGGTCTCAAACATCACGCAAGTCATGCCTGGCCTGATCGGGCTCAGCATGGGACGCAATCCCAACGGAACAGCATCTCAGATTGCCACTGGGTTTCGCCCCGTCACATCTCATCCACAATCACTCCTCACTGCTCTTAGCGGTATCGGCGCACTCTGGTTGCTGACATCAGTCGACATTATTTCGCATTGGGGATTTTTTGCCGCGCTCGTCATCTGGGGTCTAGGAATTGTGCCCAACCTGCCAGCACTCGCTGTCACGTCTGGACGATCCCGTGCGTTGTGTCTTCTTATCGCTGCTGTCGGAATGGGTATTGCAGCATTCTTTGACGACATCTTTGAGGCTGTGCCAACCGGTGGACGATTGTTGGCAATCATCGTGTTGTTTGTAGTTGTTGGTAATGCAATACGCCGTATCCACACTCCCGTCGCGCCAACATCAAAATCATCACCAGATTTAATGGGACTGACTGGTTTTACTCCTGAAGAGTTGTCACAGTCTGATCGCGCAATCAAGGTGGTGCCATGACCGCTCTTCTTGAGGTTCGTAGTGTTGCTGTTCGCTTTGGCGGTGTCATGGCGCTGTCAGGAGTTGACCTTGATGTGCAAAAAGATTCAATCACTGGGCTCATTGGCCCTAATGGAGCCGGCAAAACAACCCTCTTTAATGTGATCTGCGGAATCCGTCAGCCCACGACAGGTGTTGTGCTGCTTGACAATGAAGAAATCAATGGTGTTCCCACTCAAAAACGAAGTGCCATGGGGATTGGACGCACCTTTCAGCGACTTGAACTCTTCACCACCTTGTCGGTTTTTGACAATGTTCTTGTTGCTGCCGAACTCGCTCGCGTCAGCAATCCGCATGCCGTTGCGCGCGAGCAGATCGAACTTCTTGGTCTGACTGATCGTGCCGACACGATTGCCGGAGAACTACCGACAGGATCAGCACGCTTGCTCGAAGTTGCGCGTGCACTTGCCGGGCGTCCGCGATTGCTCTTGCTTGATGAACCCGCCTCTGGGTTAGATGATGTCGAAACTCAACAACTCGGCGTTTTGTTGCAGCAACTTAAGTCACTGGGCATCACTGTCTTACTTGTCGAACATGATATGAGTTTGATCATGAAGGTATGCGATCAAATTCATGTGTTAGATCTCGGGAACGTAATTGCAAGCGGAACACCCGATCAGATTCAACACGATCCAAGTGTCATTGACGCATATCTCGGAGCAGTGCGATGAGTGGAATCGGCGAACCTATTCTTGAACTGAAAAATATCAGTGCGAGCTACGATGCTATTTCGGTACTGCACGATGTCAATATCACCGTGCGCCGTGGAGAAGTCATGGCATTGCTCGGACCAAATGGTGCCGGAAAAAGTACGGTTCTCAAAATTGCTAGCGCCTTAATGCGTCCGACGCAAGGCTCCGTCCACATTGCTGGACACGACCTCACTGGAGCCGCCGCGAGTGAACTTGCCAGACTCGGCGTGTGCACGATTCCAGAAGGACGCGGGATTTTCCCCAATCTCACTGTTCGCGAAAATCTGGAGATGGCTGCCCGAAAAGGACTCTCTGTCTCGGTCATCCAAGAACGTGCTTTCGCACGTTTCCCAATCTTGGCTGAGCGCAGAACTCAACTTGCCGGAACATTGTCTGGTGGTCAGCAGCAGATGCTCTCGTTGGCGCGCGGTTTAGCAACCGATCCTGTTTTGCTGATGTTGGATGAAATGTCAATGGGGCTTGCCCCGATTGTGGTTGCCGATCTGTACGAACAGGTACAAGCCATCGCTGCCGAGGGAGTCTCGGTACTTGTGATCGAACAATTTGCCCGCACCGTGCTCGGAATTGCAGATACTGCAGTCGTCATGTCTCATGGTCATGTTCGGTTCTCTGGTAACGCCCGTGACGTGGATGAAGCCACTCTGTCGAGCGCCTACCTTGGGACAAAGTAATCTGACATCTAGCACCCCACACACCAGGTCAGGAGCCCAGATGAACGAAGAACGAATCACTCAATTCACTGAAGAAGTTGCCGAACTTAAATTGCGTGGCGCAAAGGGCGACAACGAGCGTTGGTTGTTGCTCATCGGATCAATCATGTTGGTTGTGGGAGTTGCTCTTGGTGTCGTCGGCGGAGTGATGGCCAGCGGAACTACCAACACTGCTGATCAAGTTGCTGCAATTGCCACCGGGAGCCTCGTCGGATTAGTGCTCGTCATCGCGGGCACTGCGTTGTTCTTGCGCTATTCAGCAGGTCGCTTTATTCGCTTTTGGATGGTTCGTTTTGTTCACGAACAGCGCAGCGAGACAGATCGACTGATTGCGGCAATCGAGAAATCACAGAAGTAGAGATTTAATCAAACACTAACTCTGCCATTGCTCGCAGAGTTGCGGGGCTTCCGCCCAACACAATGGTGGTGACGCGACTATCTTTCCATGCCTCAAGATCGTGCTTGATTTTTGCTCGAGAACCAACGAGACAAATTTCATCAATCATTTCGTTTGGAACAGACGCGATCGCTTCTGGTTGTTTGCCGTTTAAGAACAGGTCTTGAATCTTGTCAACTGCTTGTTCATACCCCAAGCGACGAAAAACATCTGCATGAAAGTTCATCTCTTGGGCAC
This sequence comes from Acidimicrobiaceae bacterium, assembly GCA_947488685.1. GTDB lineage: Bacteria > Actinomycetota > Acidimicrobiia > Acidimicrobiales > Ilumatobacteraceae > UBA2093. The sequence goes on from CANLAH010000007.1 coordinate 8,363, forward strand.
CCATGCCACCCACGTACAACGCCATCGTTGGGCGAATCGCATCGTAAGCCTTTTCAATATCGTCGTTTATGCTCACATTTACTGTTGGCAAGATTTCAAACTTGTCTGGCGTGGTGCGTGCACCGGGCCGTGACCAACCCTCTTTAAGGTGCGAGAGATACAACTCTTCATGGCGCGGAGCATAGAAGATCGGAAACCAACCGTCTGCAATTTCGGCAGCAAGAGCGACGTTCTTGGGGCCTTCGGCTCCAATAAAAATTGGTAGATCTTCACGCACTGGGTGTGTCATGACATTGAGTGCCTTGCCTAGGTCCATTCCGCCGATTGCCGGAATCGGATACTCAGGGCCCGCGTGAGTCAGTCGTTCTTCACGTGCCAAAATTTTACGAATGATTTCTACGTACTCGCGGGTGCGAGCAAGTGGTTTGTTAAAGCGCTGTCCATACCAACCTTCGACAACTTGCGGACCACTCACGCCAAGGCCCAAACAAAAGCGACCGCCAGACAGGTGATCCATCGTGATTGCAGCCATTGCCGTAGCGGTAGGTGTGCGCGCAGAAATTTGGGCGATGTTTGTGCCGAGACGAATAGTGCTCGTTTGCGAACCCCACCAAGCAAGCGGCGAAATAGCGTCGCTCCCCCATGATTCGGCAGTGAAGGCTGAGTCATATCCGAGTGATTCGACCATTTGAATTGTTTCTGGTATTCCTTGGGGCATCGAGCGTCCCCAGTATCCGATGTGCCATCCAAGTTTCATACCTGAATCGTAGTTCTCGCCTTCAGCAATTTCATAAGCGTCCGATACTCTATTGCTAACACTTGCTCGCATGCCTAAAGGGAAACAGATGGAACTTGGATATACCTCCGAACAAGAAACAATGCGCAAAGAACTGCGCTCGTACTACGACAGACTTCTTGATGCAGACACGGTGGCGGCTCTCGCCAACGGACACGGCGTGGGTCCTGCGATGCGGGGCGTCTGGAAACAGATGTGCGCAGACGGTTGGGCTGGCATCGGTTGGCCAAAAGAATTTGGTGGACAAGGGCGCTCGGCGATTGAGCAATTTATTTTCTTCGATGAATCCATGCGTGCAGGTGCACCAGTGCCGATGCTCACAATTAATACAGTCGGCCCGACCATCATGAACTACGGAACTCAAGAACAAAAAGATTTCTTTTTGCCAAAGGTATTAGCCGGAGACATCCATTTCTGCATCGGCTATAGCGAACCAGGTGCGGGCACAGATCTTGCTTCACTGCAAACTCGGGCAGTTCGTGACGGCGACGAATATGTCATTAATGGTCAAAAGATGTGGATGTCACTTTCGAGTGATGCCGACTATTGCTGGCTTGCAGTGCGAACGGGTCCAACTGAAGCAGAGACACCTGCTGGCGAAAAATGGAAAAAACACAAAGGCATCAGCATTGTCATTGTGCCAATGAATACTCCTGGTATCACGCGTCAACCATTGCGTCTGATTGGCGAGCATGACATCAACGCGGTGTTCTTTGACAATGTTCGAGTGCCAGTGGCAAACCGAATCGGTGATGAAAACCAGGGATGGACACTGATCACCAACCAACTTAATCACGAGCGCGTCACTTTGTGCTCCACCGGAATCGTCGAACGTGCTTTTACTGATATTCGAGCCTGGGCAACAGAAACCATCATGCCTGACGGCCGTCGTGTTGCCGACCAAGAGTGGGTGCAGATTAATCTCGCGCGCGTTTTTGCCACCATTGATGTTTTGCGACTGATGAATTGGCAAAGTGCATGGGAAGCAACGCAAGGCGTACTTGACATCGGCCATTGCAGCGCGATCAAGGTCTTTGGCACCGAGGGCTACCTTGATAGTTTCCGCTTGTTGTTTGAAATCCTCGGACCAGCCGGATATCTAATGGATGGCACGCCAGGCGCAATTCTCAGATCGCGCCTTGAATCGTCGTATCGCGGAATGTTGATTCTCACTTTTGGTGGCGGAACGAATGAAAGCCAACGCGACCTCATCACAATGTTTTCACTTGGCTTTCCAAGGAGTGCTCGCTGATGGACTTTTCACTGACTTCCGATCAACAAGAACTCCAAGCACTTGCCGCGCAGATTCTGCGCGATGGCACCACTGTTGAACGCGTCAAACATGCATTGGCGAGTGACTCGGGTTTTGACATGACGCTATGGCGCACTCTGGCGACATCCGGTTGTGTCGGCATCGCTATTCCTGAAGTTGATGGCGGTGGAGGTTTGGGATTTTTAGAAGTTGCTTCTGTCCTGCAAGAAGTAGGCCGCACTGCTGCACCAATTCCAGCATTTGCAGTCATGGCTTTGGGTATCCCCGCCCTTGTGAGTGCGGGTCGTCACGACCTGCTGGCGGGCGTTGCTAGCGGAGACGTCATCGTCACGGCCGCAATTCATGAACCATCGGGTGACCCATATGAGCCAGCGCTTCGCGTTGCCAATGATCGCCTAACCGGAACCAAGATCTGCGTGCCTGCCGGAACAATTGCTCACAGATTTGTCGTCACAACACAAAATGGACTCTACGCAGTTGATGCTCAGGCGCCAGGCCTCACAGTGACGCGCCAGGACACAACGACTGGAACACCAGAAGCAATGCTGGAGTTCAATGAATCTCCTGCTGAAAAAATCGGTGACATGAATGCAATGCTGCAACTTCTGCGAATCGCAAGTGTTGGCACATGCATGATGGCTGCTGGCCTGTGTCAAGAAGCACTCAAACTCACTGCCGCCTACACCACTACTCGTCATCAATTCGGAAAACCAATTGCTTCGCTTCAAGCAGTAAGTCAACGTGCTGGTGACGCATACATCGACACAGAAGCAGTGCGATTAACAGCATGGCAGTCTGCGTGGCGCCTATCAGAAGGTATCCCAGCCGACGAACAACTCCTGTCTGCTAAATATTGGGCAGCAGAAGGTTCACAACGCGTGGTTCGTGCTGCTCATCACTTGCATGGCGGCATGGGAGTCGATCGGGACTATCCGCTCTATCGCTATTACTTGCTGGCAAAACAAATGGAGCTGCAATTGGGTTCAGGAACTCCTTCCCTTCGTCGCCTTGGTGCTGCATTGGTCGGCAACTGATTCATGAAAGACAATTTTCCACCTAATCCCGAATACATGGAACTGCACAATCGCAGGTATGAGGTTCGTGCATTTCGTAAATCTGCCGACTGCGTGTTACTCCGCGGAATGGTGCGCGATGACAAGCCGCATGGTTTGTATTTAGAGGACGACACAGAACCACTCACCATTCATCACATGATTGTCGACATCGAAATCTCGTTTCCGTCGATGGTCATCCAAAGTGCCCAAGTAGTTTTTGAGAGTCATCCACACACAGAGTGCACCGGAATCGTCAATCATTATCAAGGACTCGTAGGTCTTTCGATTGCGCGAGGGTTCACCCATAAAGTTCGTGAGTTATTTGGCGGTCCGCGTGGTTGCACTCACGTCACTGCCCTACTCTCGGCAATGGCACCCGTAGCAATCCAATGCGCGTGGTCGATGCGCATTGCAAGCGCACGTGAAGATAAGTCAATGAATATCCCCAAAGAACAGATGACTCCAGAACAACGCGAGAATCTCTTTGCCATGAACCTCAATACATGTCACGTGTGGTCAGAAGACGGCGACACTGTTGCAACTTTGCGCGCAGGCGGAGACATCGAGCCACCCATCCCTGTGATGGTGCGCTTGAAAGAACTTGGTCGCAGCCCTGACGACTGGGCAAAGTTCAGGGCTTAGCCAAAAGGGTTGCTTGGGCGACAGCCCATTTGTAGTCAGCCTTGCCAACTGGAGTGCGCTGCACGAGAGGCACGAAGAAAATCTCTTTAGGCACTTTGTAGTCCGCAATAAGTCGTCGACAATGTTCGCGAAGTTCTTCAATAGATGCTGTTGACTCTGGACGCAATTGAACAAGGGCTGTAACTTGTTGGCCCCAGCGTTCATTGGGCGTACCCGCGACAACGACATCAAAGACTGCGCCATGCTGCATGAGTGCCTGCTCTACTTCTTCTGGATAGATTTTTTCGCCACCGGAGTTGATGCACTGTGAACCACGCCCAAGCAACGTGAGAACACCTGGCGTTTCAAGAAAGGCTGCATCGCCTGGCACCACCCAGCGCTTGCCGTTGTAGACGGGAAATGTTGCAGCAGTTTTTGCTTCGTCTTTGTGATAGCGCAAAGGGATATAGCCGCTTCGGGCGAGTCGGCCCACTACGCCGATTGCACACTCATTGCCGTTGTCATCAAGAACAGTGCAATCTGGTCCGACGTCGAATCGCAAGACAGTCTGCGCTGCACCATCATCCATCTTTGATCCTGCTGCGCCTGTCTCAGAGGCGCCGAAACTGTCAAGGATCAAAACATTCGGGAGCGCTTCACGCAACTGTTGTCGCACTGCAGATGTGAGGGGTGCTCCGCCGTTTCCGATGCTAAACATATTGGAGAGATCGTATTTATTTGCTGGTGCTTCAAGAAGTGCTTCGGCTAGTGGACGAGCCATTGCATCGCCAACTGTGCTGATGGAGTTTGCTTTGCCGCGTTCAGCCAAAGCCAAGATCGCGTGTGCATCAAAACGCGCAAGGGTGTACAGCACGAGCGTTCCGCCAGCAACAAATGCGTTGCCCATTAGCCATTGTCCGCCGCCGTGCATCATGGGGCCAATCGCCATCAGACGCATTCCGGCTGGTGCGGCCGCCGCTTCTTGACCAAGCTGTTCTGGAGTGTTGATTGGTTGCTTCTGGCGCGCACTGTTCATTGCGCCTAAGGCGATGTCTTCACTGCGCCATACAACACCCTTTGGCATACCAGTCGTGCCACCGGTGTACAGAACGTAGATGTCGTCGCCAGAACGTTGGTCAAAATTGCGCACAGGCGACGCGTCCGCAATTGCTTTTTCGTACTCGGGGCCCATTACTAAGATATTTTTGAGTCGTGGCTGACTCGCCTGTATCAGTCGAACGACATCAAGGTATTCAGGAGCAACGATGGCAGCCACGCAGTCGGCGTTGTCGTAGATGTATCGCAACTCCTCTTCGACATAGCGATAATTCACATTTACTGCAGCGGCACCAATTTTGGTGCATGCATAAAATGCTTCAACCCACTCATGACGGTTCATTGCATGCACGGCGACCCAGTCACCGCGCTTGATTCCGATTGACAGCAGATGATTGGCTAATCGCGTGATGCGATCGTCAAGTTGGGAATACGTGAACTCGATTTCGTTTGTAATGATGGCTGGTCGATCTGGAACAGCATCCGCAACGATTTCAAAAAAGTCAGCGAGATTGTTTTGGCGTGTCATCAGCCAGCAAACCCATCCAACATGTCAGTGAATCCGTATTGGTTGTGTGGACCAATAACCATCGTCTCAAAAAGTCCATACCCAACATGCGTGCCGTGCTTGTCGGTGTATGTGAATTTTGCCGATGCATCACAGATTCCAAACATTCGGGCAGCACCCTCTGGAGTGGTGAGATCAATGTGTACACCTTCTACTTTGAGTGGTCCTTGATACATACCGTGTCGCCAGTCTGCGTCGTATCCGTATCCGGTGCCGATGCCGATGTGCACTGGCAGCATTGGTTCGGCAGTGATTGTGAGCGGTGCTTGACCATGTGGTTGTACGGTGATTGTTCCACCTGTTGCCAATCGAGTTCCGGTTTGAAATGTGAGTTTGTGCTCTGGACGACCCAGCAACTCGTGTCTGCCGTCTGCCCACACCCGAGTTGCTTGCTCTAATACACGTGAGCCATCTTGGCGCTCTTGCATGATGATGAGCAATGAATGATCATCGAATCGAATTGGCGTGTAGATCCAGAACCAACTAAACGGATCACTCGCACGTATTCCGGCAGGCTCGCTTTCTCCGACTGGACGGATGCCCCACGAGCGATCTCTTGTTCCCCAGCAGTTGTCATCAGTAAGTGACATCTTTGTGCCGTCTACGGTGAGCGTTCCTGTCCATCCGCCTGTTTGGGCAAGGCGGGATGAATCAAAAATAATGCGGCCGTGTTCGCGAATGTAATGGCTTGGCTCCATTGATGCAGGCATCGCGCCGTTCCAGACAGCATCAAGTTCGATACCCCATTCATTGGGTTCGCACGTCACTCGCAAGCGCTCGAGGGGTATTTCAACATCGATACTGATTGGACCGACTGACGGGCGCAGTCGGTTAGCGCCTTCAACTTCGCGAGATGCCCTAACGACGCGATGCTGACCTTTATATGACACCAGTACAAACGCATCCATCACACCGAGATTGATATATGTTCCGACCCCAACGACGAACATGACCGATCCATCTTTTGTGAATCCGTTGAAGTAGTAACGATCATAGAAATTACGGTCACTTGTTGTCACGTGGGACATTGATTCTGATGATTGATGAATTGGGTAATCATCAAGTGGATTTGGCATCATTTAGTTTGCTCCGAACTGTTTTGATTTATATTGTTGTCAAAAGCGGCGCGACATCACGACCAAAGGCCTCAAGTTGCTCGCAATATTGTGTCACGGACTGGGCTTTGAACCGCACCTGTAGTTGATTGACGCCCACTGGCGTACTTTCCAGAATACGTTCTGCGATCTGTTGTGCAGATCCAGTAATTGTTGCTTCACCAACATCAAAAGACGGAGTACCGATATGAAGAAATGGGGTGATATGACCAATCACAAAAGATCCTGAACGACCTGCGGACTGGCGCTCGTTGTTGAGTGCATCGACCATGTCCTGAGATGCTGGGCCCTGGGGCAACCAGCCGTCGGCCAGTCGGGCTGCGCGACTAATTGCGGATGCCGATGACCCTGCGACCCAAATCGGTGGTCGCGGAGATTGCATGGGCCGGGGTCGTGCTCCAAACCCACTCACGAATTCGTTCTCAAGTGCTTGAGCCAAAACTGGAATGGAAGTATTCATAGATTTTCCGCGTGAATGAAAGTCGATACCAAGATGCGCAAACTCTGCTTCGACGTGGCCCGCTCCGACGCCACAGATGGCACGTCCATTGCTGAGGTAATCGAGATTCGAAAATTGTTTCGCTGCCACAAGTGGATGCCGGTATGGCAGCACATAGACATGCGTTAGTAATGCAACGCGAGTAGTGAGCGCTGCCAGCCAACTCAGTGTCGAGATCGGATCCATCCAGTGGGTTCCCATGCTGTTAGCCACTGACTCGGGAAGTGCAACATGATCACAGACTCCGATATAGGCATAGCCATTGTTGTCGCAGGCTTGTGCGACTCGGGCTAGGTCGTCTGGTCCTGCGGTGCGCTCCCAGTCTGCAACGAAATATGCGCTGTGCGCCTGTATCGGCAACTGGATTCCGTAGATGCGACGACCGCTTGCCACTTCTATCATCTAGTGATTTTAGACAGGTCGACGAGCATTTAAAGAAGTCACGTTGTCGAACAAAATTCGCTTCTGATCCTGAGGGGAAAACAGCTTGTAGTCACTGATTCCTTCTAGAGGAGATGGCAATGCTTCAATGTGTGGCCAGTCACTGCCGAACAGCACACGATCTGCACCCATTAATTGAGCAACTTCTTCAACATCGTCTTCCCAGAACGGATTGATCCACCAATTGCGACGCAAAGTCTCAACTGGGTGCTCCTGAAAATATCCTGGCATTTTGTGGTGCGTGCTTGCCAGTTTTTTCTGAACATCTTGCAGAAATCCAGAACCATTTTCGACGGACGCCATGCGAATGTTTGGAAACCGCGTGAACAGTTTGTCAAAGACTGAAGTGATGATGAAATCTCCGGCTGCTCGCTCGATACCAAAGCTCTTAATGCTCGGGCGGAAGCCTCCGTTAAACGAAGAACTGAAGTTGTCTTCGGCGTATCCGTTTGAGGAGTATCCGCTGTCACCCGCGTGCACGACAACGGTGATCCCAGACTCGTTAACCCGCGCCCAGAAGGGATCGAACTTGGTGTCAAACGGCGAAAATTGTCCGTCCTGAGTGATCGGTGCTGCTGTGCGCATCACGATGGTGCGTGCATCATTGGCGAGCGCCCATTCGAGTTCGGTACATGCCCACTCTGGATCGGCAAGTGAAATGTATGGTGCAGCAAAAATTTTATTCTTGTAGTTGAATCCCCAATCTTCAAGTACCCATCTGTTGAACGCTGTGAACGTCAAGGCCACGGCACCTGGATCGTGTTTCAGAAGTTCTTCGTACAGCATTCCTAGAGTTGGAAACAGCCACACCGCAGAAAGACCAAATCCTTCGATCGTGGCAACACGTGCATCACGATCTCGATACTCAGGACGGATTGCCTCGCGGTCGACTAAGAACTCCCACGGCTGACGGCCGTTGGGGTTGCCCCGAAAATATTCATACATTGCGCCGGGCATGGCGATGGGGTCAAAAGTTGCATTAGTGACTGCACGACTTATTTTGCCACCCACTACATGGTATTTGCGCTTGCCGATCTCGGCCCACTGAACGCAACGCGGTCCATGTGCTGGATCGAGGTGTCGAGTAAAGGCATCGATTGCTTCGTAGTAATGGTTGTCGCAATCAAATGGCTGAAAATCTAGTCCGGTCATGGCATTGCCCCTTGTTCTCGTTACCACTACATTACTTGTCATGCTACAAATTCACCATCACGGGGCCGTACGAATTCTGACGCTTGACAGACCAGAAGCCCGCAACGCGATGGACCACAGCCTGTATATGGCATTGGGAGATGAGCTCACCGATGCAGCCAATGATGACGATGTTCATGTTGTGATGGTCACGGGTGCTGGTCCTGCCTTTTGTGCGGGACAGGATCTTCACGAGATGGCTGCGCTGGCAACTGGCAGTGTGTCGTTTGCAGGTGGTCATGGTTTTACGCGCATGATGGATGTTCTTGAGATATTTCCTAAGCCGATTATTGCTGCGGTCAACGGAGCAGCAGCCGGCATTGGGCTAACGATACTCCTGCATTTTGACATCGTGTTTGTTGGGCAAAGTGCACGACTGCGAGTGCCGTTTTCAGAGATGGGAGTGCCGCCAGAAGCCGCCAGTAGCGCACTGCTGCCCGAGCGAGTGGGCTGGCAAAAAGCATCTGAATTGTTATTCACGAGTTCGTGGATGAGTGCTGAAGAAGCCGTGCAGTACGGACTCGCCCTGCGCCTTTTTGCAGATGACGTACTTCAAGAAGAGACTCTAAAAATGGCACTTCAAATTGCATCATTTGATGGTCGCGCTACACGCACTTCAAAAGAACTCATGCTGGCAGCGCGCGGTGATATTTCGATTGCCGCGCGAGCACGCGAAAATGCAGCGTTTGCTACGTTGTTTCGCACACGACGCGAGTCAAAAGACTAGAGGCGTTCGATAATGGTGACGTTGGCCTGACCGCCACCCTCACACATTGTTTGCAATCCATAACGACCGCCTGTGCGTTCGAGTTCGTGCAGCAGAGTCGTCATGAGTCGAGCACCCGTTGCACCAAGTGGATGACCAAGTGCAATCGCTCCCCCGTTGACATTGACTTTGGCGTGATCTGCACCAAGTTCTCGCATCCATGCCATAACGACAGGAGCAAACGCCTCATTAATTTCTACAAGGTCGATATCGTCAATGGTCATTCCGGCTTTTTGTAGCGCTCTTTTGGTGGCCGCTATCGGTGCAGACAACATCATTATCGGATCATCAGCCAACACGCTGATGTGATGGATACGTGCACGCGGCTTGAGGCCATGTTGTTTGACGGCGCGTTCGTTCGCAATCAATAATGCAGCAGAGCCATCGCTGATCTGACTTGCGCATGCTGCAGTGAGTTGCCCGTCTGGTGTAAGTGTTTTCAGTGAGCGGATTTTGTCCCAGTTAGGTTCGCGCGGTCCTTCATCATGTATCACGCCGTTGAGCGGCTCGATTTGTGATTCAAAGCGGCCCTCGGCGATTGCCCTGATTGCACGTAGGTGACTCTCAACAGCAAACTCTTCCATCTCTGCACGAGTAAGTTTCCATTTGCTCACCATCATTTCGGCACCCACAAACTGACTGACTTCACCTGTGCCATACCTAGTTGTCCAGCCAGGTGAACCTGTAAACGGATCGGAGAATCCGAGCGCTTCACCCGCCAACATCGCCGACGAAATGGGGATCATGCTCATGTTTTGCACACCACCAGCAACAACGAGATCCATCGTGCCGCTCATCACTGCTTGTGCGGCAAAATGCACAGCCTGTTGTGCAGAACCACATTGACGATCGATAGTGGTGCCCGGAACATGTTCTGGCAAACCAGCAGTGAGCCAACACGTGCGCGCAATGCATCCTGCTTGAGGCCCAACTGAATCAACATTGCCAAAGACAACATCATCAACAGCATTGGCATCAACGCCGGTGCGATCAATCAGGGCCTTAATGCTGTGTGCCCCAAGATCTGCTGGATGAACCTGTGAGAGGCCACCACCGCGTCGACCTACAGGAGTGCGAACAGCGTCGATAATAAATGCTTCAGTCATGGTTTTGAGTCTAGTTGGGGAACTCCGCATCTCCCGAGTAAACGGTAGGCCATCTCCCCTGATTCAAGATCCTTCGTTAAGGCTCCCAGCCATTCTCTGTTTTGCGCCAACCACGTGCTGCGTCGCTACCGCCGTCGACATGGATAGTGGTGCCGGTAATAAAACTTGACGCACTCGATGCCAAAAATACCGCTGCACCAGCGATGTCATCTGCGCTACCCCACCCCAGCGCCAAAGTGGCACCGTAATCACGATCACCAACAAGTAATGTTTCGTCACCTGGAGTATGCATCGCGTCTGGGGCAAGGGTGTTAACCCGAATATTGCGCGGACTCAATTCAAGAGCAAGTGTGCGACTGATGTGTTCTACGGCAGCCTTCATAGCGCCATAAATACCAAAGCCTGGAGCGGCGCGGTATGCCTCCACTGACGTGACATTGATAATCGAGCCGCCCTCCGACATTTTTGGAACGCACGCGCGAATAAAATTAGTGACACTTGTGAAGTTTTCATCAATGACAGAACGCTGGCCCTTATCGTTTACGTCAAGAACCCACGAATAGAATGTTCCACCAGCATTATTGACAAGCACATCAATACGGGGCAGATCAGCGACCCATGCATTGACCGCATTGGTATCGCGCACGTCGAGAACAGCCGTGACACAGTTTGCGCCCAGATCACGAATACGTTGAGCAACACTCTCCATGTTGTCTGCATCACGATCACAAATAAAAACGGACGCACCAAAGTTTGCATACGCCAATGCAATAGCCTCACCAAGACCTTTAGCGGCACCCGTGACAATGATATTTTTGCCGTCTAGTCGAAACGCATCTTTTGCTAGCACCATGTCAGCGAGCCTTCCAGTCAATGCGCTTGCCGCTAGTAAACATTGCTTGACCTTCGGCCATGGCTTCGGGAGTGTTGCCCAGCACAACGAGATGAGGTGCTGTAGCCAATGCTTGGGCGCGAGCCATATTGCGCGCTGCCCACAACGCGCGCAATGTGCCCTGCACTGCAGCCGCTGGTTGTGACGCGATAGCGCTAGCGATTCGGCTTGCGGTTTCGTGCAACTGCTCTATTGGAACAACGTCTTGAACAAACCCCACCTCGTAGGCACGTTTGGCAGTGAGGCGTTCGTGGTTTCCCATGAGCGCAATGCGAGTGAGTTCGCCCCACGGCAATTGTCCGTACAACAAGATCGGTTCAAACGCAGCGGTCATGCCATATGTGGTGTGCGGGTCAAAAAAAGTTGCATGATCTGCCGCCACAATGGTCTCGACTTCTCCGAGCAAATAAAACGCACCGCCACACGCCATACCGTTGACGGCTGCGACAACGGGTTTCCATAAGTTTGCCGATTTTGGCCCGAGGCGCAAGCCTGGATCGTTGATTGTCATTGGGCCATTGGGTTGGGGTACGTCCCATGTGCGATCGATGCCCGTGCAAAATGCTTTATCGCCGGCGCCAGTCAACACAATGGCACGCACAGAGTCGTCGGCGCCGAGGCGATGCCAGGCATCTTCGATCTCGTCCACAAGGGTCTCGTTAAAGGAGTTGTGGGCGGCGGGTCGATTGAGCGTCACCCAGCCGACCGCTCCATCTGTCTCGTAGCCAATTGTGGTGTAGGCGTTGTCCGTTGCCATCTGCGTCTTTCTTGATCTGTCTTGATCTGTCGCTTTGCCTAGAATGCCCTGAATGGTCTGTGGGTCTTATGTTACTTACAATCTGACAGACCGTCAGAAACCAATGCTACAGTGCCCCTATGCGCGAATTACCTAAAATCATCTCCGTTGACGACCATGTCATTGAACCTGCCACCGTGTGGACAGACCGTATCCCAAAAAAATACCAAGATGTGGCACCGCGCATTGAGCGACGCACCGTCAAAGAGATGTCGTTCATTGGCGGAAAGTTCACCGCTATTCCTGGCGACAAGGGCGACAAGGGCGAAATGGTGGACTGGTGGTTTTATGAAGACCTCCGTCGTCCACTGACTCGTCTTGACACTGCTGTGGGTTTTGATCGCGATGACATCACGCTTAAAGGAATCACCTACGACACGATGCGACCTGGTTCGTACTTAATTAAAGATCGTCTTGAAGACATGGACATCAATGGCATCGAAGCTTCGCTGTGCTTCCCTACTTTCCCTCGGTTTTGCGGACAGACGTTTACAGAGGCAAGCGATAAAGATTTGGCCACGCTGTGTGTGCAGGCTTACAACGACTGGATGATTGAAGACTGGTGCGGAAACTCTGGTGGTCGATTGTTACCGCTCACAATCGTGCAACTCTGGGATCCCATCGCGGCAGCAAAAGAAGTTCGACGAAATGCTGATCGTGGTTGTCACGCAGTGTGTTTTAGTGAGATACCTGCCAACTTGGGATTGCCAAGTATTCATGATGAAAACGGATACTGGATGCCGTTCTTTGAAGCCTGCAACGACACCGGCACAACCATCAACATGCATATTGGTTCTGGTTCAAAAATGCCAAGCACCTCACCTGATGCGCCGGCGGCTGTTGGGTCGGTGCTGACATTTGCAAACTGTTGCTTCAGTATGGTGGATTGGCTCATGAGTGGACTGTTTACTCCATTTCCTGATCTAAAAATTGCGTACAGCGAAGGACAAATCGGATGGATCCCGTACATCCTTGAGCGCGCCGATACGGTGTGGCGAGAAAATCGCGGATGGGGTGGCGTCGCAGACAAAGTCTTCGAGTTGCCGAGTGAACTTTTCAAGAAGCATGTCTACGGTTGCTTTTTTGATGATGCGTTTGGTCTAAAAAATATTGAGTCCATCGGCGTCGACAATGTGACATACGAAAGTGATTATCCGCATAGCGATAGCACATGGCCTCACACTGCCAAGTTGGCTGCCGAACAGACTGCAGATTTATCAGATGAAGTGATGTACAAAGTCTTGCGTGGCAATGCCATCAAGATGCTCGGTATCACACATCTGTCCTAATGCGCGCTGATCTTAAACACGGCACCATTGCGCAATTGGTGCGCGACTGCGCGACACAATACGCCGATGTTGAGGCCTTGGTTGACGGCGACATCCGTCTGGGCTACCCCGAATTTGTCCAAGAAGTTCAGCGCACTGCCCGAGCATTCATGGCCGCAGGACTGAGTCGCGGTGATCGCGTCGCTATGTGGGCGCCAAATATTCATGAGTGGGTCATTGCTGCTCTTGGTGCACTCACCGCTGGTGGAGTGATTGTGCCTCTCAATACCCGCTTTAAGGGTGAAGAAGCTGCGTATGTCTTGTCTCGCAGTCGCGCCCGATTCTTGTGCTGCGTCAATGGTTTTCTTGGCAACGAATACGTGTCAATGCTTCGCGCTGCTGACACCAGTGTCCCCGATCTCGCCACCATTGCGGTGCTGCGCGGAGACACACCCCACAACACGGTGTCGTGGACAAATTTTTTGTCGGCGGCAGACACAGTGTCTGCGGCACAACTAGACGAACGTGTTGCAAGTATTTCTGCGAGCGATCTCTCCGACATTATTTTTACAAGTGGCACGACAGGTCGCCCCAAAGGCGTAATGGCAACACACGAACAAAATCTCCGTGTGTTTGAAGACTGGGCTTCAATTATTGGACTGGCTCAAGGTGATCGCTACCTCATTGTTAATCCTTTCTTTCATACGTTTGGATACAAGGCCGGAATCATTGCATCACTTCTGAAAGGTGCAACCATAATTCCCGAAGCAATCTTTGATGTTCCGGCAGTACTGCAACATGTCAGCGATGAAAAAGTCACGATGTTGCCGGGTCCACCGACACTGTATTTATCTATTCTCAACCATCCAGATCGAGATAAGTTTGATCTGAGTTCGCTGCGTCTCGCAGTTACGGGTGCTGCTGCCGTGCCAGTTGAGATGATTAAGCGAATGCGCGAAGAACTTACTTTCAAAACGATAATCACTGGTTATGGACTCACTGAATCCACCGGAACAATCAGCATGTGCCGGCCCCAAGATGATCCCGAGATCATCTCAACCACAAGTGGCAGAGCAATTCATGACGTCGAAGTTCGTATCGTTGACGACAACAACCTTGAAGTACCCCGCGGCACTGCTGGAGAAATTGTTGCTCGTGGATACAACGTGATGAGTGGTTATTTCGAAGATCCTGTTGCCACGGCCGAAGCAATCGATTCAGACGGATGGCTTCACACGGGTGATATCGGAGTGATGGACGCTAATGGTTATATCGACATCACTGATCGCAAAAAAGATATGTTCATCGTGGGTGGATTCAATGCATATCCAGCCGAAATCGAAAACTCATTGCTTGGCCACGGCTCAATCGCACAGGCGGCAGTCGTCGGTGTGCCAGACGAACGCCAGGGCGAGGTCGGATGGGCTTTTGTCGTGGCGCGAACAGGTGCAACAATTGACCCAGATGGTCTGATTTCTTGGTGCCGTGAGCGCATGGCTAACTACAAAGTGCCCCGGCGCATCGTGGTGGTCGAAGCCTTGCCCACAAACCCGAGCGGCAAAGTTCTCAAGTACGAACTACGTGCTCGAGCGGCAACTATGTAATACGGGCCATCCTGCCTACACTTCTACACACTGACAAATATCGGGGGACATTATGCGCGGAATCATTTACGACGGAACCACGTCACGACTAGTTGAGGGAATCCAAGTTCGCGATCCTGGACCGCGCGAAGTCATCGTTGAAATCGGGGCAGCCGGCCTCTGTCACAGCGACGTCAGTTACATGAGTGGCCTCTACCCTGTTCCGTCACCTGGCGTGTGTGGTCACGAAGGAGCCGGAATCGTCACGACGGTCGGCAATGCCGTCACGCATGTGAAACCGGGAGACCATGTCATTATTGCCACCCTGTCTTCGTGCGGAATGTGCGAGTACTGCGCGTCTGGACGCCCAACGGCGTGTCGGGCAACTCTTGCCAACTGGAGCCAGCCTTTTACCTTTGAAGGAAACCCGATCTTTAATTTTGCAGCGACAAGTGCTTTTGTTGAGCGCACATTGGTGCGCGATGTGCAGTGCGTCAAGATTCCCGATGATGTGCCGCTGTCGTCAGCGGCCATTGTGGGATGTGGTGTAGTTACCGGAATGGGTGCTGTTTTCAACAGAGCAAATGTTCAGCGTGGACAGAGTGCTGCAGTCTTTGGTGTTGGAGGGGTTGGACTCAATGTCATCCAGGCGCTGCGTGTTCAGGGTGCAACCACAATCATCGCGATCGATACTGTTCCCGAAAAAGAATCAATCGCCCGAAAATTTGGAGCCACCCACTTTATTGACGGCAAGCGCGAAGACATTGTTGACGCAATTGCTCAAATCTGCCCATCAAGTGCCACTGCACCACGTGGTGCGTTTAACTCTGGCGGCGTGAACTGGGCATTTGATTGTGTCGCTCATCCAACCGTTACATGGAATGCGCTTGAGTCACTGGACTGGGAAGGAACTGTTGTCGTCATCGGTGTCGCATCGCAAACAGCAGAGTTCAAAGGCTTGTATGGTCGCCTCACTCAGGTCGACAGAGGCATCATCGGTTGTCGCTACGGCTCAATCTCGCCACATCGCGATATCCCACGGATTATAGAGATGTACCGTCGCGGAGATGTGCTACTTGATGAACTTGTCACAGCGATTCATCCAATTGAAAAGTGGCAAGACGCAGTTCATGAGATGGAAACTGGAGCAGTTGCTCGCGGCGTTTTGTCGTTTCAGTAATTCGGTTCAAAGATGCAACTTCCCCCTGCCCCGTTGACAGGGAACTTCAGTTCTGTCCTCGATGTCTTTGATGAGGTCATTCGGGTTGCGCCTCTCCACGAAGCATTTGTTCAACCTAGTGCCAACGCGCCAACACGTCGATTAAGTTTTGTTGACTGGGCGACACAGGCTGATGCCTTGGCTGGCTGGTTACACGAACAGGGTGTGCGCAAGGGAGATGTTGTTGGACTGCAATTACCAAGCGGTATCGACTATGCAATCGCATACCAAGCCATTGTTCGTGTTGGCGCACTCGCCACTGGCATAAACCCACGCCTTGGTCCTAGTGAGATTAGCCACATCATTGCACGTTGCGAACCCGTGTATGTTTTCGACGGCGCTTTGCCAGACTGCCACGGTGGAGACCCATTGCGACGACGAGTCGCTCTTGAATCAACAGATCCGATGGCCATAGTTTGGACTGGCGGAACAACTGGCTTTCCAAAAGGTGCGTGGTTTGATCATGCTTGTCTTGAAGCAATGTCACACGGTGCTGCACCGCTGAGCGTTGTCGGTGATCGCCGTTTGTCACCACTCCCCTTTGCTCATATTGGGGCAATGACGCGTGTCTGGGATGAATTGATGCATCTCATCACCACAGTGATTGTGCCGTCTCCATGGACTGCCGCTGGTGCGCTGAGTGCAATCCATTCCGAACGCGTCAGTGTCAGTCAAGGAGTCCCGACACAGTATCGAATGATGTTTGATCATCCAGACTTTGCAGCGACTGATACTTCTCACCTACGCATCGCTGGCATTGGTGCAGCGCGTATTCCTCCCGAACTCGTAATGGAAATGCAAGAAAAACTAAAATGTCCGGTTGTGGTGCGCTACGCCAGCACAGAAGGATGCCTAGCAACCGGAACCCGACTCGACGATGACATTGAGACCATCTGCACAACGGTGGGCAGACCAAATGGTGGGGTCAAGATTCGCATTGTTGCATCTGACGGTTCAGAATGCGCGCCGAATGAAGTCGGCACGGTGCAATTGCACAGCCGTGCACGAATGCGCGGATACTGGAAAGACCCCGAACTTACGAATCAATCTATTACGCCTGACGACTGGCTGATCACAGGTGATCTTGGTCGCGTCGATGCAGTTGGCAACTTGCATCTCGCTGGGCGCAGCACCGAAATGTATATCCGAGGTGGCTATAACGTGTATCCAATTGAGATTGAAAATGTTCTTGGCACGTATTCAGACATCTTGAGCGCGGCCATTGTGGGCGCATCTGTGTCAGACAGATTAGGCGAGATCGGTGTACTTTTTGCCGTTGCCCGACCGGGGACAACACTCGAACTGTCAGCCATCCGCTCCTTTGTTCAAGCATCTTTGGCCAACTACAAGGCTCCCGATATCTTGGTGGTAGTTGCAGAACTTCCGCTGACATCACTAGGCAAAGTAGACAAGAAGCAACTACAACCAACAGCAGATCAGGAGGCCGCCCAATGGTCGCGCTAGATACGGTTCTCGACACCACGAACAAAACTTTGTGGCAACTCATTGAAGAACGCGCCTCTACAACTCCAGACAAGTGCATGGCTCGAGATGAATCTGGCCGAACAATGACGTATGGTCGTTATCGCGAGTGGTGCCTTCAAGTTGCAGCAGGTCTTTATGAGATGGGTATTGGCATCGGATCAAAAGTGTCTTGGATCATGCCATCACGATTTGAATCATTTGTACTCACTGGCGCTCTGAGCAGACTCGGTGCAATTCAGAATCCGATTCTGACGATCTATCGTGCACGTGAAGTGGGTTTCATCGCTCAACAAAGCGACTGTCAATTCCTGATTATCCCCAATGTATTTCGTGGTTTTGAGTATCCGGCAATGGCAACAGAAGCAGTGGCCAGACTGAGCACGACGGTCGTTGTGGCTGATCCAGATCTGCCAGAAGCAAGTCCAACAATTCTGCCCGCCTATGTGTCTGCGCTCAAAGAATTGCGGTGGTTATTTTATTCTTCCGGCACAACCGCAGATCCAAAAGGAGCCAAACACAGTGACTACTCTTTGTCTGCGGCCAACAACGGAATGCAATGGAGCATGCAGGTTGGGCCCGATGACAAAGCAGCAGTTGTCTTTCCGATCACACATGTCGGCGGATTGGTTTGGTTATTTAATGCGATGCAAACTGGTGTAGAACTACTCATGGTTGAAACATTTAACTCAACTGAGACACCAAAGTATCTCGGAGATTGTGGCGTTACATGTGCTGGTGCTGGCACTGTGTTTTGGCTTGCGTATCTCAACGCACAGCGACAACTGCCGGCCGGTGAAATATTAATGCCAACTGTTCGTATCTTTAATGGTGGCGGTGCCCCAAAACCAAAGACCTTGCACTACGAAATGCTCGCCGAGTTAGGTGCTCCCGTCATTGGCGGCTGGGGTCTCACGGAGAGCCCAATTAACACAATGGTGCACGTTGATGACCCCGATCATAAAAAAGCCGAGACCGATGGTCGCGCGTGTCCTGATGTATTACTTCGAACGGTCATTGACGGTCGCAACTGCAATGCTGGCGAAGAAGGTGAACTGCGCGTCAAAGGTCCGCAGGTATGCATGGGATACCTGGATGCGTCTCTTGATGCTGACGCTTTTGACGAAGATGGGTGGTTTCGTACTGGAGATCTCGGAGTAATCGACGCGGAAGGTTTTGTCAGCATCACTGGACGCCTAAAAGACATCATCATTCGCAAAGGTGAAAACATCAGCGCTAAAGAAATCGAAGATCTGCTTTACGCTCATCCTGCAATTGCTGATTGCGCTGTGATTGGACTTCCGGACGCCAGCAGCGGAGAACGTGCGTGTGCGGTGGTCGTTCTGAAAGAAGGCAGTTCTCTGTCTCTTCCAGAAATGGTCGACTACCTTCGCAACAAACAACTATCAATGCACAAAGTGCCAGAACAACTCGAAATTATCAATGTTCTCCCACGCAACCCAAGTGGCAAAGTACTCAAAAAAGACCTCCGTGTCACCTATGGTGGCAGGATCTAACGAAAGAAGAACATCATGGGCAAATTAGACGGGAAAAAAGCAATCATCACGGGTGCTGGCTCCGGCATTGGCAAAGCGACTGCGATTCGATTCGCTGCTGAGGGAGCACGTGTTGCGTGCGTCGATCTGCGCGGGGCACAAGACACTGTGTCTCAAATTGGTGGCGACGCATTTGCTCTTGACTGCAATATTGCAGATGCCAGCGCAGTCGAATCAATGGTGGATAGTGCTGTTGCCACGATGGGTGGTCTTGACATCTTGTGCAATATCGCTGGTATCGGACATTTTGCGTGGAGCCACGAAGAACCACCTGCAGAGTTTGACAAGATACTCGCCGTCAACCTGAACGGCACCTTCTACACGTGTCGCTTTGCGCTTCCCCATCTACTCGCAGGAGGCGGCGGCGTGATCGTGAACACTGCAAGCACTGCTGGCTTAATTGGGCAACCATGGAGTGCGGCATATTGCGCCAGCAAAGGCGGAGTCGTGATGCTCACAAGGGCTCTGGCGTATGAATACCGTGACCAAAATATTCGCGTGGTGGGCATTGCCCCTGGCGGCACTAATACAAACATTATTAGTTCGTTCTCGAGTATTCCAGAAGGAGCCGACTACAAATTGATTAACAAGTTGATGACGCCGGTAAAAAATGCAGACCCATCAGAAATTGCTGGAGCATTTGCATTTGTAGCGAGTGACGAAGGTCGATTTATTACTGGATCGATTCTCACCATTGACGGCGGAATTGTTTGCTGATTTATTTTGTAGGTCGATGCCCGATAATGCTGGCACGTTCCATTATGCGAATATCTGGATAATAATCACTCGCTGCGTAATGCTGAACAGCGTGGTTATCCCAAAATGCAACGCTGTCTTTTTGCCACTGAAAACGGCACTGATACTCAAGATACGTTGATTGCCGCGTTAAGTGTGCAATGAGATCTTCGCTCTCTTGATGTGACAAGCCAACAATGCGAGTAACAAAAAATGGATTGACGTACAAATACCTGCGACCAGTGACGGGATGTCGCGGCGCAACCGGATGATGCATCACCGGATACTGCAATCGCATCTCAGCTTGTTTTTCTTCTGTTAATCGAACTCCAAAGGACGGCATGAAGTCATGCTCCGCTTCAAGATTTTCAATCTGAGCCTTTATCTCTTCAGATAAGCCGTCGTATGCAGCGTGCATGTCACAGAACAGTGTGTCTCCGCCAGTTTCTGGAACCTGAAGTGCGTGCAATACCGCACCTAGTGATGGAATCTCTCTCCATGTGACATCGTGATGCCACGCATTTTCGTATCCGCCAACTTCTGCTGATTTTGCAAACCTCACCAATTCAGGTTTGCCATCAGTTCCTGGCAAAAACGGATGCAGTTCGAGTTCTCCGAACTGCGCAGCAAATGCAATGTGCTGATCGGCACTTAATGGTTGGTCACGAAAAAAAATTACTTTGTACTCAGCCAGCGCCTGCTTGACTTCTGCCAACACACTGGATGCCAATGGTTTTGTGATGTCAATATCATGAAGTTCAGCGCCAACAGTTGCCCCAAGTCGCTTGACACGAAATGTTTTCCACTGCAGCGCATTGAGACGCGCTCTCTCTGCGGCCAGAAATAGAACAGGCCCTACGGTCATCTGCCCCACATGAATCTGTCTATTAGAGAACCTGATCGCTGGATCTCCGGCGTCTTTGGCTTTTTCTAGATCTCGCTCTTGTGTTGTCGACACGGCTTACCCCCTTTTGAGGACGACTCTTCCGAGCCCCTCAAATCCGATGATAGTGCCTCTCCTGGGGGTTTCTGACGGTGTATCAGATACTCTCGCGGGTGGCTATGGATCTTAGATACACCGAACAAGAGCAGACCTTTCGGGCTGAGTTGCGGGCGTGGCTCGCCGATGTATTGCCGTCGGTCGCCCCAGAGCCCCATCGCGATGACTGGAAAAATCGACGCGTCTGGGATACCGGATGGCAACGGATGCTTTTTGATGCTGGATATGCCGGAATCAATTGGCCAAAAGAATACGGCGGTCGGGGTGCCACGCCGACCGAACATTTAATTTTCTTAGAAGAAACTGAACGCATGCGAGCGCCTTATGTGGGCATGAACTTTGTTGGACTACTGCACGCAGGACCAACGCTCGTGGCCGAAGCAAGCACAGAACAAAAGGCACATCATCTGCCATCGATTCTCAAAGGAGATCATGTCTGGTGTCAAGGCTTCAGCGAACCAAATGCCGGAAGTGATCTAGCAAGCCTGCAATGTCGTGCCATTCGTGACGGAGACGACTATGTCATCACTGGTCAAAAGATCTGGACAAGTTTTGCGCACATCGCCGACTATTGCGAGATGCTTGTGCGCACCGACACCGAAGTTCCTAAGCATCGCGGAATCACATGGTTGATTCTGCCGATGGATGCCAAGGGGATGGATATTCGACCTTTGCGAACAATGGAAGGCAGCACTGAATTTTGCGAAGTCTTTTTTGATGAAGTTCGAGTTCCTGTCGCAAATCGGGTCGGAGACGAAAACGACGGATGGCGTGTTGCAATGGTGACCTTGTCGTTTGAGCGTGGCACCGCCTTTGTGAGCGAAATGTTGCAATCGATGGAACTCGTGCGAGATCTTGCTGATCTTGCAAAAAAAGTCACTCGCAACGGATCAGCTGCATGGGATGACACAGGACTCCGACGTGATATCGCACATCTGTCTGGCGAACTTGATGCTCTTTGGTCGCTCACCAAGCGCAACATCAGCGAGGCGCAACGCACCGGCTTTGTTGGTGTCGGCGGAAACGTCTTCAAACTTGCTTATAGCGAACTCCGTCAGCGCCTCGGAGAATTGTCTCTGCGCTTACTTGATCGCGCATCACTCTCACTTGACGACGTACACGAATTACCCACCGGAAAACATGTTCATGGGCGCATCCACGCACTTTCGATTGGCATTGCAGCCGGAACATCTCAAGTACAACGCAACATTGTTGCCGAGCGCACACTCGGCTTGCCCAAGGATCGATAAGGAAGTCTGATGGATTTTTGGCGCACGCAAGATCAAGAAGCATTACAAGACGGGATTCGTTCTTTTTGTCAGGGACGTTTTCCGATTGAGTCTTTGCAGCCCATCGAAGCCACTGGCGGACGCCTTGATCGAGCGGCATGGCGAGATTTGGCTGGAGTTGGCGTTTTTTCTTTGCGCCACGATGGTTTCAGCATCACAGACTCAGCGCTTGTCTTTGAAGAACTCGGACGTGCATTAATCCCTGGGCCGCTCACCGCAACATACTTAGCCGCGACGCATTTGCGCACAGTTCTTGAAGGTGCAGACTCTGGCGAACGCATCGTGGGTCTTGCTCAAGTTGCCGAACCTGTCACCATGGCAGAACACTTACTCGACCTGGATTCCTTGCTCATCTTGCAGGGTGATTCGATTGCTGTTGTCGATCCAAACTCTGTGCCCACGCAGGTTGTTGAAAGACCTCTTGATCCTCTCACCCCTGTGCACGTGATGTTGTCTGCGACTGGTGGCGAAATTGTCGCAACGGGCGACGTAGTTCGTCAATGGTGTCGCGAGGGTGCTGTACTCACTGCGGCGATGCAAGTCGGAGCAAGTTTTGCGGCCATTGATCTGGCTGTTGAATACGCCAAGGGGCGCGAGCAATTCGGACGTCCGATCGGAGCGTTTCAGGCCGTTAAACACATGGCTGCAGACATGTTGGTAAAAGCAGAAGTCGCGCGTGCTGCGACATACGCAGCGGCAGTCAATCTTGATGGCAATGGCGACGACGATCTTGATCGAGCAGTCAGCGTCGCCAAAATGCTGGCAGGTGATGCTGCTCTCTTTTGTGGCAAGATCGGAATCCAGATCCATGGCGGAATGGGATTCACGTGGGAAGTAAATGCGCAGCGCTACTGGAAACGTGCAGTTGTTCTAGACACTCATTACGGAAACAGCGAGATGCATGCCGATGCACTTGCTGGATCGATGTAGTGATATTGCGTGCACACACAAAGGAGTCATTATGAAAATCTGTGACGGACGAGTAGTTGCTATCACGGGCGCAGGTCGCGGTATTGGTCGTGAACATGCCCTTGCCTTTGCTGCAGCAGGCGCAAAAGTCGTTGTCAATGATCTTGGCGCGTCACTCACGGGTGACCCCACCGATGAGACACCCGCGCAAGAAGTTGTACGCACAATCACATCAATGGGTGGCGAGGCAGTGGTCAACACCGATGACATCTCTGATTGGGATGGTGCTGGTCGATTTATTGCGCAAGCGATTGACGCTTTTGGAGCGCTCGATACCTTGGTGTGCAATGCCGGCATTGTGCGGGACCGCATGTTGGTCAACATGAGCGTTGACGAATGGGATGCTGTGATGCGTGTGCATCTGCGTGGAACATTTTGTCCTGTGCGACACGCCATTGGATACTGGCGCGAACAACACAAAACTGGCAATGCTCGCGATGCTCGCATCGTGACTACCTCGTCTGGCGCAGGTCTCTTTGGAAGTGTGTCTCAGGCAAATTATTCTGCCGCCAAAGCAGGTATCGCCACATTTACCATGGTTGCAGCAGCCGAGCTACAGCGCTACGACATCTTGGCCAACACCATTGCTCCGAGTGCTCGTAGTCGCATGACAGAGGATGCATTTGCTGAGATGATGGCCAAACCTGACACAGGCTTTGACAAAATGGACCCAGCCAACATCTCCCCTGTTGTGGTGTGGCTTGGCAGTAGCGCGTGCAATGTCACAGGTCGGGCATTCGAAATTGCTGGCGGAGAACTCAGCATTGCAGATGGTTGGCAACATGGCGTACCTTTTGACAAAGACGACAAGTACGATGCAGATGAAATCGGAGCAGTTATCACTGACCTGATTCGTAACGGACCGAGCCAAGCGCCGGTATACGGAGCCTCATGACACAAGTAACTGCAACAGATGGACGTGTCATCGGCTCACGAGCCACAATCACACGCGTGCGCTTACTAGAGGCAACTGCCAAGTTGCTTAATGAAAACAGTGCTCTTGATCTCAAAGTTATTGATATCACCCGCGAGGCAAATACATCTCCTGCAACTTTTTATCAATACTTCACTGATGTGTCAGATGCAATTTTAGATCTCGCCTATCAAGCAGGAGAAGACTCGCTACCGATGCTTGTGCATCTTGATCAATCCTGGGATGGCGAAGCCGGAAAAGAACATGCTGTGGCGTTCACGACAGAGTTCATCGCTCATTGGCAAGCGCACTCTTCAATTTTGCGGTTGCGCAATCTGCGAGCAGAGGAAGGCGACACAAAGTTTCGCGATCTGCGTGGCGAGGCGATCAAGCCCTTTATGAAAGGCCTCACTTCTAAGATTGCAGCAGGTCAAGCAGACGGACGAATTTCTGCGCACATCAATGCATACGCCACGGCAGCAGCCATCATGGCAATGCTCGAACGTCTTGTTGCGTATTTACCCGAGTTCAACCGTCGAGGTGTGCAGCCAAACGATATGGTCGAAACACTTTCTTGTTTAATTCTGCAGATTCTGACTGGTGAGAAGTGCTGACGCACACACGATGAGTTCACTTGCTGGTCGCATTGCTGTCGTCACTGGCGGAGCAAACGGAATCGGAGCAGCCATCGTCGAGCGGCTTAGAGCAGATGGCGCCACTGTCGAGATTGCCGACATTGCTGCATCACC
>CANLAH010000008.1 GCA_947488685.1 Acidimicrobiaceae bacterium
GACGTTCTGTCTCCGAGAACCGCTGCCACCGAGACGGCACCTGCAATTATCACGACGACCACAGCAAGGCTGACATTTGTTTTTCGTGCTGCACTCATTGTTGTAATCGTAGTTTGTCGACATCTCCTGGAGACGTCTTAGTGAGTTTTGCCACGCAATAACGCGCCAGGTAACTCGCCAGTGAACTCATCGTGATCGACAGTCTGTACGCCATTGACAAATGTTCCGACGTATCCCTTGCCGTGCTGAATCAAACGTCGTGAATCGGCGGGGAAGTCGTAGGCCATTCGTGGCAAGTCAAAGGAAAGTTCTTCGAAGTTGATGAGGTTGAAGTCTGCACGCATTCCTTCAGCGATGAGACCACGATCACGCAGGCCAAAAAGTTGCGCGGTGTCGAGGGTTTGGCGCTTGACGATGTGTTCAAGAGCAAGACGCGGACCACGCTGGCGATCACGAACCCAGTGTGTGAGCATAAATGTTGGTGTGCCGCCGTCGCAGATGGCGCCACAATGTGCGCCGGCATCTGAAAGACCCATTCGGGTGTGGGGATGCATTGTGAGATCGTGAGTCATTGAGAGGTCGCCGTAGGCGTAGTTGAAAAAAGGCATGTAGATCATGCCGGTGCCGTTGTTGGATGTCAGTTGATCAAGAATTATTTCCATTGCAGGAATACGACGCTTCAGGGCAAGGGCATCGATGCTCGCATCGCGAGGCGGCTCATAATCAATATTGGCGCTCGTAATGGGGAACATCTTGTGTAGGCGCTTGAGAACCATTGTGTCAAAAAATCCTGCATCATTTGGGATTTCAGTGATGATGCGCTCGCGGCGAGTGGGGTCGCGCAGTGCTTTGAGTCGTTCTGAGATGGGCAAGTGAGAAACTTCTGTGTAGGCGGGATGAAAGAGCAGCGGGTGCAGAGTTCCTTCTAAGCACATCAGGATTCCGATACTGCGGCCAGCGACTTGGCAAACGATGTTCAAGTTGTCATCGTGGGCGGTGTCAAGAAGCGTGAGAACGTCTCTCCAGATGTCTGGCTTTTCATCTGCCTGATTGAGGTTGACGCTGATAGTGACATCGGGTGAGCGTCGAGAAAGTTCGCGCATCCAAGGCCATTCGTCCGAAGCGAGTCGGATGTGCTCTGGTGCAAATTGAAAAACACCGCCACCGGCTCGTTGGACTGCGTCGCCGATAGCAAAAAGTTCGTTTTGCTCGGCATGTGTGCCGGGAACGAGTTCACCGGATTTACTGCGATGGATCGGTGTACGCGAAGTGCTAAAGCCAAGTGCACCTGCGCGGATTGATTCTTCAACATGGGCTGCCATGGCTTCAATGTCTGCGTCAGTTGCAGATTCATTTGCAGCACCACGTTCACCCATAACAAATGCTCGTAGCGCACCATGACCAATTTGTGTGCCGAGGTCCATTACGCGCGGTGTGCGCTCAAGTGCGTCAAGGTACTGAGGGAAAGTTTCCCAGTTCCATGCAATGCCCTGAGTCATTGCCGCACCAGGAATATCTTCAACGCCTTCCATGAGTTCAATGAGCCATTCGTGGCGGTCTTCATGAGCAGGTGCAAACCCGACGCCGCAATTTCCCATCACGGCAGTTGTGACTCCGTGCCAACTACTTGGCGTCAGCCACGGATCCCACGTGGCCTGCGCGTCGTAATGCGTATGAACATCTACCCAACCAGGCGTGAGCAATAAACCTTCAGCGTCAATGACGCGGTGTGCGTGTGCAGTGGGTGCTTTACCTGCAGGTGAAATTTGGCGAATGATGCCGTCTTCAAACGTGACATCAGCAGTAGTTTGTGGCGAGCCACTACCGTCAACTAGCTGTGCGTTACGAATAACAGTGCGTTTGTTGTCAGCCATGTGGTGCCACGCTAGCCGTGTCTATGCGTTGAGAATAGAAATAACGGCACTATGCAGGGTGCCATTTGAGCTGACAGCGCTGTTGGCTCGCCAGTTTTGGATACCAGTTCGATCAGTGAGAGTGCCTCCGGCTGCATGAACGATGGGGATGAGCGCGGCAATGTCGTATGGCTCGAGGCCAATTGCGTCAACAGCAAGGTCAATGCTGCCATCGGCGACGAGCATGTGTTGCCAGAAATCTCCAAAGCCACGCTCTCGTTTAAGTTGCTGTTGCAGGCGGTGAATATTTTGTGATTTGCCAGCAGTATTCCAGGCAGAGTTGGGAGTCAGGCTGCCATGTGCATCAAGCAAGTTGTCGGTGGTGCTGACATGAATTGGTTGACCATTGCGAAATGCACCAAGGTCGGTGCCGCCCCACCATCGAGCGTGTAAAGCAGGCGCAGAAACGACGCCGAGAACTGGGCCAAGATCGGCGTGCACGAGTGCGATAAGAGTTGCAAAGACTGGGACTCCACGAACAAAGTTACTAGTGCCATCGATCGGGTCGATGACCCATGTCCATTCTGACTTGCCACCAGTTCCGTGTTCTTCGCCGTACCACGCATGTTGGGGGCGTGACTGCTTGATCGCATTAACGATTGCAGTCTCGGTATTGCGATCAACTTCGGTGACTTCGGTGAGATTTTCTTTGAGGTCGACATTGAAAGTGCGATGTGTAAAGTGCGGCAGGGTAATGGCATCTGCAAGGTCGGCAAGACCAAGTGCAAAGTTCAGTTCAGATGAGAGGTCGTTGCTCATTATGAGTTCTTTAGGAGTTGTTGTGCAGTCTTGACGATGCCATCTGCATCAAGACCGAGTCGAGCAAGGATGACAGCAGGTTTTGCTTGGGGAATAAACTGCGTGGGAAGCCCGAGCACAGAGACGCTGGCGTTGGTATGTAGCAACGTAATGGCGTCGGCCATAGCAATACCGATGCCACCATCACGGATGCCGTCTTCAATCGTGATGACATGTGCATGCGTGGACGCATTCGCAATCATGGCGGGGTCAAGTGGTGCGCACGAACGGACATCCCAGACCGTTGCATTGATGTTGTTGTCGGCGAGTTGTTGGGCAGCAAGAAGTGCGGCACCCACCATTTTGCCAACTGCGAGAATGCATAATGAGCCGTCACCATTGCGCAATGTGCGGGCAAGAAGTCCAGAGCCAACATCGTGTTCATCAACTTGACGTGCCGCACCTTTTGGATAACGGATAACAACTGGTCCGTCGTTGGCAAGAGTCATTGCATCGTGAAACATTTGCTGAAGTTCTTGCACACTTGATGGCGCCAATACGCGCATCCCCGGAACCTTTGAGAGTAGGGCCATGTCGTAAACACCGTGGTGGCTTGGACCATCGTCACCTGTGATGCCGGCGCGATCAAGACAAAACACGACAGGTAAGCGATGCATCGCAACGTCGTAGACCACTTGATCCCAAGCGCGCGACAAAAAAGTGGAGTACAAAGCAACAACAGGACGAAGTCCGCCCATCGCCATGCCTGCTGCCATGGTGACTGCGTGTTGTTCGGCGATCCCAACATCAATAAAACGTTGGGGGAATCGATCTTGAAAATTCAACAACCCAGTGGGTCCTGGCATTGCAGCAGTGATGGCAACGATTCGCGAGTCGTTCTCTGCTGCTTTGACAATGGCGTCGGAAAACGCCTGGGTGTATCCGGTAACAACACTTTTATTGGGACCCGTGACAGGATCAAAAATAGGTGCGTCATGCAGATTTTTTTCGTCGTCGTCTTCGGCTGGTGGATAACCGCGACCTTTTTGAGTGAGCACATGAACGACAATCGGACCTTCATCTGAACGTTGCTGGGCAGCAAGCAGCGCAATTTCTAATGCAGCAACATCGTGACCATCGATCGGCCCGATATATCGAACTCCGAGCGCTTCGAAAAATGATGGTGGCTGCAAGAATTCGCGCACTGCTGCCTTGAAAGCCTCCATGCCTTGTTCGGCTTGTTTTCCGACCATAGGGAGTTCGCGCAAGAAGCTTTCAATTTTGCGCTGACGACGCACATAGACGGGATTGAGACGGATGTTCGTGAGTTTGCGTGACAACTTCTTTGTAACGCGGTCGGGCAAACGTAGCGTTTGACCAGTGGCGTCGGCTTCCTCGATTATGCCAACAGATGTCAGGTTAGAAATTGTTGGTGCGTAACTACGACCATTGTCGTTGAGCACGATGATCACTCGACGCCCGCTGTGACCCAAGTTGTTGAGGGCTTCGTAGGCCATGCCACCTGTCATAGAACCATCGCCGATAACGGCAACGATGTGGCGATGAGTGCTTGTGCCAGCGTCGCGAGCAACTGCGAGACCGTGCGCGTAACTCAAAACAGTGGAGGCATGACTGTTCTCAATAAAGTCATGCTTGCTTTCTTCACGACTGGGGTATCCAGATAAGCCGCCGCCTTGGCGTAGTTCGCTGAACGACCCGCGTCGTCCGGTGACAATTTTATGAATGTAGGCCTGATGACCTGTGTCCCACAAGATCGCATCGGTCGGACTCTCAAAGATGCGGTGCAGTGCAAGAGTGAGTTCAACAGCACCCAGATTGCTGCCGAGGTGGCCGCCGGTTTCGCTCACGGCAAGCACGATGAAGTCACGAATTTCTTCAGCAAGTTGTTCGATATCAGGGAGCGATAATCCGCGCAAGTCTGCGGGCTCAGCGATGTTGTCAAGTAATGCCATGAAGAACTAAAGGCTATCGTTGGTCACCTAGCCCGAGGGATGGCGTTGTTGAATCTCGGCAAATAGAGCATCAAGGCGGCGCTGGTTCCAGTAGTGCAGGCGAGCACCCAGGGCAAATCCGAGCCCTAAGACGACGAGACCTCCGACACCGTCTATCCAATAATGATTTCCGGTGACGACAATGCAGAGCAGAGTGAGCGCTGGGTATAACAGCACAGCGATACGCAGCCAACGTCGCCGAGCGAGTGGCCAGATGCCAAAGGCACACCAGCTGGCCCACCCAATGTGCAGGCTCGGCATGGCCGCATATTGGTTGGATAGTTTCGCAGCGCCACCAGAGTCAAAACTCCATGGCCCTCCGAATTCTTTGAGTGTGTCGGAGAAACCAAAATTGTTGGCATCGTTGTAGGTGCGAAGATCTGTTGGGATGCATTGTCCACCGTGGCCGACGCCATTTAATGGACACGGTGCGTCAAGTAATCGGGGCGGCATGAGCGGAAACAGCGCAAATCCGATGAGGGCTAGGACCGTTGTGAATACAAGAGCATTGCGAAAAAGCGGGAACACATCTTTTCGTCGACGATAAAGAACAATGAAGACACCAATAGTGACCGCGAAGTGAGCGGTTCCGTAATAGGTATTAAGAAATTGAATTAATAGGCGATAGGGCAAGAACCATTGTTGAACTGACTCTTCATGGAACAAGCCGATGACGCGCTCAAGGCGAATAATTTTCATCGCGTTATTAAAAGCATGCACTGGGATGTCTGAGCCGTTGACGTAGGCGGATCCAAACATATTTCGAGTCGCCGTGTAGACGCCATAGATCGACAGGATGAGGACGACTTCTTTCCACCACTTTGTGATGTGCTGGCGTGATTGGGTGTTGCCGGACCCAAGAGAAGAATTCATAGTCACCCGTCACTTTAGAAGGTTCCACGTGTGGGGCTGTTGCCATTGGCATTAGTAGGCTGATTGTCGTGACCATGACCGATCTTTCTCATGAAATAGACGCATCCGTTCTTGCCAGAGCGCTTATTGCAGGGCGTGCTACTGGCGCTGACTTTGCAGAAATCTATATAGAGGACAAGCGGTCCACATCGGCAGGTCTAGATGACGGCAAGGTTGAACAGGTCACGAGTGGTCGAGATCGTGGCGCGGGCATTCGCGTGATTGCTGGCGACACGACCGGCTTTGCGCATACCGCAGATTTATCGGAGTCGGGTTTATTGGCTGCAGCGTCCGCTGCCGCCGCCGCCGCTTCACAGGGTGGCGGAGGTGTGAACACAGTCGCCTTTGGTCCGATGACGCGACAAAGTGTCAACAGTGTGCGAATTGTGCCAAGCAGTGTTGCTAAAAGTCGCAAAGTTGAGTTGTTGATGCAAGCTAATGATGCAGCGCGCTCAATCGACGGAGCCATTGTGCAGGTGTCCGCCGGTTACGCCGACAGCATGAAGCGCATCTTGGTTGCAAATAGTGACGGAGTGTTTGCAACTGACGAGCAAGTGCGAACGATTTTTAGAATCAGTGCCGTTGCCAATGGCGACTCCGGAATGCAAACCGGATATGAATCACTCGGACACACAATGGGTTTTGAAATGTTTGATGACAATGATGTCGCAGAACTTGCAATTCGTGCTGCGCGACAAGCCATCGTCAAACTGCGCGCGCGGCCAGCACCGTCTGGTGCTGTGCCAGTCGTAATCAAGTGTGGTTCAGGAGGCGTGTTGTTTCATGAAGCGTGTGGACATGGTCTTGAAGCAGATCTTGTAGCCAAGGGAGCCAGCGTCTACAAAGATCGTCGCGGCGAGTTGGTGGCGTCACCGCTTGTCACATTGGTCGATGACGGAACCATGACTGCAGAATGGGGTGCAATCGGAATCGATGATGAAGGTCATGTCAGCAAACGCAATGTCTTGATCGAAAATGGGGTGTTGACAGAATACATGTGGGACTACATTCGGGCCCGCAATGAGAATCGACCACAAACCGGAAACGGTCGTCGCCAGTCGTACTCACATCTTCCGATGGTGCGCATGACGAATACTTTTGTGCTTAACGGAACCCAAGATCCAGAAGACATTATTAAGAACACTCCGAGCGGTGTGTATGTCGCCAAGCTTGGCGGCGGAAGTGTTGACACTGCGAGCGGAGATTTTGTGTTTGGAATGACCGAGGCATATCTCATTGAGAACGGAGAAATCACTGAGCCATTGCGCGAAGGAAACCTCATCGGCAACGGACCCCAAGTGCTGCAAGACATTGATTTGTTGGGTAACGACTTTGCAATGGGTGGCCCCGGAACCTGCGGTAAAGACGGCCAAGGGGTGCCAGTGGGTGACGGTCAGCCAACTCTGCGAGTGAAGTCCTTGACGATTGGTGGCACTGCAGCATGAGCGGATCTTCGCTTGACAGCGAACTGCAACTCGTTGCTGATCGAATTGTTGCACAAGCCAAAAAAGGTGAGCAGATTGAGGCCTATGTGTCTCGTGGTCAAGAAACAGAAGTCCGCGTCTATGAAGGCAACGTTGAGCATTTTGTTTCTGCACAGAGCCAGGGAATCAATGTTCGCGTCATCAGCAATGGCCGAACCGGAACGTCGTATGCCGGAACACTTGACGAGTCGGCATTGGCAGAAGTACTGGCCGAGGCGCGCGAAAACGCAGAACTCGGATCTGTCGATGAGTGGGCAGGGTTGGCAGAGCCTGATGGTGTTGCAGTTGTCGAACAAGAGTTGTGGAACGAAAAACTTGAGTCATATCCGACGGCGCGCAAGATAGAACTCACAAAAGAACTTGAGCGTTTGACATTGGGCATAGACCCTCGTGTGCGCATTGACTCTGCTGATTACAGCGATGCATCAATAGAGTCGGCGTTTGCTACGACCAAAGGA
This sequence comes from Acidimicrobiaceae bacterium, assembly GCA_947488685.1. Lineage (GTDB taxonomy): Bacteria > Actinomycetota > Acidimicrobiia > Acidimicrobiales > Ilumatobacteraceae > UBA2093. Next base: position 7,518 of record CANLAH010000008.1, read on the forward strand.
ATTCGGGTCAGTGGTCGCGAGAACGGTTGCTACACATCTGTCAGCACGCTTGCCGATGACAACGGAGAAACGCAAACTGGTTGGGGTTTCGCAGTCGGTAAGTATCCGGATGAATTTGACCTAAACAAAGCGGCTCGTGATGGCGTCGAGCGGGCAACTCGTTTACTCGGGGCAGTGAAGCCTGCGACAAAGCGCACGACCGTTGTGCTGGATCCATTTGTGACAGCAAGTTTTTTGAGCATCATCGGCTCAACGCTTAATGGTGAAGCGGTGTCAAAGGGAAGAAGTATTTTTGCCAATCGATTAGGTGAGGCAGTGGCATCGCCAGTGTTCACGCTGATCGATGATCCCACCGATTCGCGCGCCTATAGCGCCACTGACATTGACGGAGAAGGTTTGGCTGCTCGACGCAACGTGTTGATGCAAGATGGCGTATTGCAGATGTTTATACATTCGTCGTACAGTGCTCGTCGCGCCCAGACAGTGAGCACTGGTAATGCAATTCGTGGTAGCGGAACCCCTGGCGTTGGATGTCTGGCATTACAGGTTGGACTAGGTACAAAGTCTCAGCAAGAACTGATCGCTGATATAGATGATGGCGTGTTGATTCAGAGCGTGCAAGGAATCCATAGTGGTGTAAACGCAATCTCGGGCGATTTTTCTACCGGCGCATCAGGTCTGATGATTCGTAACGGCGCTACTGCAGAACCAGTGCGTGAGTTCACGATTGCTTCTACGTTGCAGCGGATGTTGTTGGACATTGTTGCCGTCGGTGCAGATATCGATTGGCTGCCGATGAGTTCTGTCGGAGTGAGTTTGGTGATTAATGACATCACAATGAGCGGGGTATAACAAGTTGCCTCTCCTTCATGCCATTGTGCTGGGGATTGTTCAGGGACTGTCAGAGTTCTTGCCGATTTCTTCAAGTGGTCACCTCGTTCTGGTGCCGTGGCTTTTTGGCTGGAACGACTTTTCTGATGTCGCGGTAAAAAAAGCATTTGACGTGGCGTTGCACATGGGGACTCTGGTCGCAGTGGTCGGGTATTTTTGGCGTGATCTGTCGCGCTATGTCGGCGACGGAACGCGCTATGTGCTGCGACGCAAACAAGACCCAACTGTGCATGGACGAATGGCGTGGATGTTTTTATTGGCCACAATTCCCGCAGCAGCAGTCGGGGCGTTGCTCGACACATGGATCGATGACACGCTTGGAAAGCCCTGGCTCATTGGTGTGTCTTTGATTGTCTTTGGGCTCCTGTTGGCGTGGGCTGACACGCTTGACGGCAATCGCCATGAAGACACGTTCACTCGACGTGATGCTTGGCGAGTCGGAATTGCTCAGGCATTAGCCCTGAATCCGGGGACATCGCGCTCAGGTATCACAATGACAGCGGCGCGGACTGCTGGGTTTTCTCGCACTGCTGCTGCGCGAATCTCATTTGTCATGAGCGTGCCAGTGATTAGTGGTGCCGTGGTGTTCAAGCTTGCCAAGTTGACACAAGACGGTGTTCCTGATGGATTTATTACACCGATGATTGTGGGAGTAATTGCGGCGGCGGTGTCTGGTTGGTTAGCCATCGCAACATTAATGAAAGTCGTGAGCACGCGCAGTCTGAAACCATTTGTTCTGTATCGAATAGCCGCAGGAATTGCCGTGCTATTGATCACCGCAAGTACCTGGCGATAAAGCTGAGTTAACCAGACGCGACGAGTGATGTATCGCCGTTATTTATGGCGGCGGCGACAATGGCAGCAAGATCTGCCGGAACAGCAATCTCAACGCCACGTTCATGCGTCGCGGGGGTCATCACGCGTGCATCAGCAGCAATAACTAGTCCGGCGGTGACCACGTCAACAATGTCACCAATCGCAAGTTCAGGAATAATGACGTCGGCCGGAAATGCAACAATTCGCCAACCATTTGGCAACGTGGTGTTGGCGTTGCTTGCAAGATCGAGAGTTGTGATGATAGATGACGATAAAAGTTGCCGAGATGTTGTCATTCCGACAAGCAATGTGGTCACTGCTCCGCGAGCAATAAATTGTTGAGGTGCTTGCACGCTTGCGGTGTTTGCTTCAGTGAGTGTTGTGCCAGAGACAAGGTCTGATGTGGCGATGAGCACAAGCGACGACGCACCCCAGCGTGCGTGTTCGGCTCGGGAATTGCTTGTTGCTCCAAAGACGGCGAACACTGCGAGCGTTGACAGCATGGCAGTTGCAACTAGTTGCCAACGACGATGTGATTCGACTGCAGAAATCACTCTGTCTAGAAGTGTGCTGATGTGAAGTTTGGGTGTCCATGCCATGCTTGCAATGTGTGCAAGCAAGACCAACGATGGTTCTGATTAGTCAGATGACGTACTTGGTTTTGAAGTACTCGGTGCTGGTGTAGTTGGTTTTGAAGTACTCGGTGCTGGCGTTGGCGCAGCAGTGCCTGAATCAGATTTGGTCGGTTCAGATTTTGTTGTCTCGGATTTACCTGACTCAGTAGACGGCGTGTTTCCGGGGGGTGTCGTGGACGACGCGCTCTTTGAACTATCGGTCTTATAGAAGCCACCACCCTTAAATGTGATTCCGACTGGAGTGAAAACCTTCTTGACGGGACGCAGAGAACCATCGCTTGGATGAGGTGCTTGGGTGAGGGGGTCCTCGGTGAAAGCCTGGTATACCTCGATGGTTTCGCCAGAATCAATGAATTTATACACGTAGGTAGGCAAGAGAGGTCTCCGTAGATTCTTGGGGGTACAGGGGTTAAATCGTATCCGAGTAAGGTTGCTCTTTGTGAAAGCTCGTTTTGCCGTAATTCCAGCGGCTGGCAAGGGGACTCGGTTTTTACCCGTCACCAAGGCTGTGCCTAAGGAGCTTTTGCCAATTATTGATGTGCCGGCATTACAGCTTGTGATGGATGAAGCCATTGCCGGAGGCGCTGAACACATTGTCTTGGTGTCAAGTCAGGCAAAGCCAGGTATCGAGGCGTACGTGCGCCCAGACGCTGAAATTGTGCAACGAGTTCGGGCAAGTGGACGAGAAGACCTTGCTGATCGATTGGCACGTATCGGATCTGATGTGCAAGTCAGCGTGGTGTACCAAGACGAACCACGAGGTCTCGGACATGCGGTGGGTTGCGCGCGCAGTGTTGTAGCAGATGAACCATTCGCAGTGTTGTTGCCCGACGAGGTCATGGGAGATGCGCGATTGATTACACAATTGTCACAGTCTGTGCATGACACCGGAGTGAGTGCCGTCGGACTCATGCGAGTGCCGCGAGATCAAGTGAGTGCGTACGGAGTAATTACACCGCGTGAAGGTGATTCCGGACCAGGACCATTTGGCATTATTGACGTTGTCGAAAAACCGCGCGAGCAAGACGCACCGAGCAACTTAATTATTATCGGTCGCTATGTATTGACGCCTGATGTATTTGATCATCTAGATGCACTTGTGCCAAGCGCCAACGGAGAACTGCAATTGACCGACGCGTTGCGTGAACAAGCCATGTTGTCTCCGTTGACCGGAATCATGAACAAGAGTGCGCGATACGACACCGGAACACCTCAGGGTTGGTTGACCGCCGTGATTGATATCGCACTTCAGCGTGGCGATGTCGGTCCTGCACTCGAAGTATGGCTGCGAGAGCGCTTGTCCTGATTAGGAATTGTGAGCAATGCGCCGGTACGCATTTGGTTCGTCGATCACAAAACCGAACTCATCCACTGTGACATCTACGTTTGTATTTTGCACGAGAGATGTGTAGTTCCACGTGTCGTGCCCAGTGCGGGTGTAGCGATGCGGATGAGTGACCACGCCGAGAGTGTCGACATCAATAGCCATGACCGGTAAATCAATTGTGTGGCCAATATGTAACGGCGTGCGATGAATAATGATGCTGTTCGTAAATGGTGAGCCCGCAATGTCAATATCAATACACCCGTCAAGGTCTGGGCGGTGCGCCCCATTGATTTCTCCCCATCGGCCATGAGTGTCGGTGCCAAGCCACAGGTCTGGCTCGTCCAAGTCTCGAAACAACAGCACCTGTTGCACCACCCATAGAGCAGACAACCGCAGCACCAAGACTGCATTGTCCTGCTCTAGCGTGGTCTCTGCGGTCCAGGCCTCGTTTTCCCAACGCAGTTTGACAGTGCTCGCCGCTCGATGATCCCATGTGCTCCATGCGGCATGGTGGCCGCTGGCGGGGAGCGCGTGGTAATTGGACATCGCTCTAGCCTGTCACTTTTGATGGCCCAGTCCTGTTGTCTTGCTATGTCTGGCGGTACCGTCCACACCATGATTTCTCTGCGCAACGCCAGCGACGCCGTGTGGCAGCAGATGTCTGTCTTGCCAGTTGTTGAGGTTTCGTTTACCGATGCGTATGGCTGTGTGTTGGCTTGTGATGTCATCGCCGCTGAGAACGTCCCGCCTTTTGCAAACACCGCCGTTGATGGTTATGCGGTTCGTGCCGCAGATGTTCAACATGTTCCGTGCGAGTTGCGTGTAATTGGAGAACTGGCAGCAGGTGCAGCACCAACAATTGCAGTGGGTGCAGGTGAGGCGATTCGCATCATGACGGGGGCACCTATCCCAACGGGTGCAGATGCGATAGTGATGGTCGAAGACACAGAGCGCGTGGGAGCGTCACACGTGCGCATCTCGGCGTCTGTGCCCAGTGGTGCGGCGATTCGTGCAGCAGGATCTGACGTGACGGCTGGAGACCGAGTGTTTGTTGCAGGCACTGTGATCAATGCTGTGGCAGTTGGCGTGTTGTCAAGTGTTAATGCCCGAACAGTGCAGGTGTATCGCCGTGCCGTTGTCGGAGTTTTGTCAACAGGGGACGAACTCGTTGATGACGGATCAGTTCTAAAGATGGGACAGATTCGCGAGAGCAATCGCACGATGCTTGTGCGCATGGTGCAAGAAGCCGGAGCAACAGCAGTTGATCTTGGCATTATTAAAGATGATGAAGAGTTGCTTGAACACACATTGCGCGATGCTGCGAGTCGAGTTGATGCAATCGTCACGAGTGGCGGTGTCAGCATGGGTGACTATGACGTCGTAAAGATTGTGTTGTCGCGCATTGCCAATATGGAGTGGATGCAGATTGCGATGAAGCCTGCCAAACCTTTTGCATTTGGTGTATTAACGGACAACGGTCGCTCTGTTCCGGTTTTTGGTTTACCTGGTAACCCTGTGTCGTCCATGGTGAGTTTTGAGTTATTGGCGCGACCGGCGCTACGCATGATGTGCGGCCACGGGACAGGCGCACACCGCCAAAGAGTGCGAGTGGTCGTAGACGAGGCAATCAGTCGCAAGCGCGACTCCAAGGTGCATTTTGATCGAGTATTTGCTCAGTGGGGCCTAGACGGCAGAGTTCATGTGTCGCGCAGTGGGGCGCAGGGAAGCCACCAATTGGCGGCTTCATCGATGGCAAATGCTTTGCTTGAGATACCAGATGGTGACGGCATAGCCGAAGGCCAAGACGCATGGGCATTACTGATTGGACCAGTGTTGGCGTCTGCGTCTAACGATGATGCGAGTGTCTAGGCTGGCTTTGTGGAATTAGTTGACCCTTTTGGGCGAACCGTGCGCGACTTGCGAATCTCGGTCACTGACCGTTGCAATTTTCGCTGCACGTATTGCATGCCAGCAGAAGGAATGGTCTGGTTAGATCGCAGCGAGATTCTGAGTTTTGAAGAGATCGAACGAGTCGCTCGAATTTGTGTTGAGCATTTTGAAGTCGACAGTTTGCGCCTTACTGGCGGAGAACCAACCGTTCGGGCGCATCTCACGGTACTGATTGACAAATTGTCCAAACTGCGAGTACCGACAACAGCATCTTCTGAGTTTGCCGGTAAACAGCCTGATATCGCGCTCACCACAAATGCATCAACACTGCGCAACATTGCCTACGAACTCAAAGCGGCCGGCCTCAGTCGTATCAATGTCAGCCTTGACTCATTGCATCGCGAACGATTCGAACAAATGACACGACGAGACGAATTGGAAAATGTGCTCGAAGGTATCAAGGTCGCCCAAGACGCCGGATTCTCACCTGTCAAACTGAACGCCGTTATCGAACGCGGAATGAATGACGACGAGATCGTATCTCTGGCCGCTTTTGGTCGCGACACAGGAGTAGAAGTGCGATTCATCGAGTTCATGCCACTCGACGCAAGTGAAGAATGGGGCATGAAAAAAGTTGTTAGTCAAGACGAGATCGTGGCTGCAATCAGCGCGGTGTATCCACTCGAACAGATGTCAGCACGTGGTGCTGCTCCCGCAGACAGATGGCGTTATCTTGATGGCCGCGGAGTTGTCGGCGTCATCCCCTCCGTGACAAAGCCGTTCTGTGCTGATTGTGACCGTGTGCGCATTACTGCTGATGGTCAGTTTCGAACATGTCTATTTTCGACGACTGAGTTTGATGTTCGCGCCGTTTTGCGCAACGGCGGAACCGACGACGATATCGCTACGTTGATTCGTCATGCCGTCGGAACAAAGTGGGCGGGACATCAGATAGGTCACGTGAACTTCATCCGTCCAAAGCGCAGTATGAGCCAAATCGGCGGATAACGATGTCAAGCAATCTCGAATTACATGTCGTCGCGGGTGTTGCGACGCTCCTGCTCAACAGACCTGCAAAGCGAAACTCCTTTACATTTGAGATGTGGCAAGAATTCGGCGATGTGCTGACCGAACTTGCCGACCAATCCGACGTGCGCGTATTGGTCGTGCGTGGTGCTGGTGAACACTTCTGTGCGGGCGCCGATATCTCAGGACTATCGGGTGGCATAGGTGGCGATTATGGCAAAGTAAATTGGCGAGCCGAAGAAGCATTAGCAAATTTTCCAGTACCAACGATTGCCTATATTCAAGGAAACTGTGTCGGCGGAGGAGTCAGCATCGCAACTGCCTGCGATATTCGGATGTGCGACATGACGGCCCAGTTCGGAATCACGCCGGCAAAATTAGGCATCGTGTATCCATCAAATGCGCTCACGCGAATTGTGCAGTTGGTCGGACCATCCAATACCAAGCACTTGATGTTTACTGCCGAACTCATTGATGCCATGGCCGCAAGCCGTATTGGTCTCGTTGATGAAGTGCATGACTCTGCCTCGATGGTGACTCGACTCGACGAATTAGTTGCCCAATTGTTGGAGCGCTCTCAACTCACACAAGTGGCGACGAAGCAAATGATCGCCCAGATCATGGCTCATGGTTCAGTTCTGGAATCAACGCAAAGGGCATGGGAAGAACAAGTCAATACATCTGGAGAATTAGCCCAGGGCCTCGAAGCCTTTGCTGCCCGTCGTGCACCCATTTTCCCGTGGCGTCGGTCAATCTCGGCAAGTACGCTTAAGTCATGACGGACAACACGTTTAATCATCTTGACCAAAACGGTCACGCCCACATGGTGGATGTGACTCCTAAACAGTCAACCCATCGTCGAGCAGTAGCGCGCTGCAAAGTGATGATGCGTCCTGCCACTGTGCAGGCAGTTGCCAATCGCGAAATGAAAAAGGGTGACGTTTTGGCGGTGGCTCGGGTGGCAGGGATTCAGGCTGCCAAGCGCACGAGCGACATGATTCCTCTTTGCCATCCACTCATGATTAGCGCTGTGTCTGTGAACTTTGAAATGGGCGACGATTTTATTGCCATTGAAGCATGTGTCGAAGCTGTCGATCGAACAGGTGTTGAAATGGAGGCACTGCATGCGTGTTCAACGGCAGCGTTAACGGTCTATGACATGTGCAAGAGCGCTGACCGCGAAATGACGATTGCGGATTTGACCTTGTGGGAGAAATCGGGTGGTCGTTCGGGCAATTATCAGCGTGTGGGCAACATTTCTTGATTTGGTCAGTTGCAGGACAAAACCCTTACAGTCATTAGGATTTCCTATCCACAGGCTGTGGAAAAGTATTGCTCTATGGGTGGGGGTTGTCGCCTTTTGAGGCTTTTTATTGTAGGGTAAGGGGGTCGTATGAGCATGTTAATTCTCTTGATTGTGGGCGCTGCCTGGTTGGCTGTCCTTTTGCCACCGTTGTTTCGTTCACGTATTGATTCCCGTCCTGTGTCTTCAGTGTCGGATTTTCGTCGCCAGTTATACACCTTGCAGCGCACCCAGGCGCCGATGCGCGCTCAAGCTCCACTGCGAGCAATGAGTCGTCCATTGGCCCCAACGCCTGCACATCTGCGGCCAATCATGCGCGCAGGACACGCACCCCAGCGCCTCTCGGATTCACCTGAAATTGCCTACATGTCGGCCGGAGCGATCATTCGACGCCGTCGCACAAATGTGCTCTACGCGCTGATTGGATGCAATGGAGTGTCGCTGTTTTTGGCCTTCACAACCGGCTCTACGTCGATGATTTGGTTTTTTGCGGTGGCAGTTGTGTCACTCGTGGGCTATTGCTACATGCTGGTGCAGATCCGTTCTGCAGCCGCGGTGCGTCGTTATCAAGACTCTCGCCGCCATCGCGCAGCCTGATTCACCCAAAGAGTTTCCAGCCCAATAATGCTGGCCAGTGCGTACCCTGACCAACGCCCCTGCAAACAATGCATTACTGTGAGCGTATGGTTCAGATGATGAGGCTCAAATCAAGACAGAGCAAAACATTGCTCGGTGCCGCGATAGTGAGCATGCTCGTAATAGTTGGTTGCGGATCGAAGTCATCGTCACCAGACACCACTCGAGTTAAGAACTCAGCGTTCACCACCACTACGGCTGTAGATGACGGTACTCAGACCACCACAACAGTTGCCGACGACGGTACGCAAACCACCACGACAGTTGCCGACGATGGCAACGAGACCACCACGACAGTTGCCGACGATGGCAACGAGACCACCACAACTCTGGCACCAATGGCGTACGCAATCGGAGACAAGGGTCCTGCTGGCGGCGTGATCTTTTTTGCTGATACAGAAGACGAGTTTGCGACATTTGACTTTTTAGAAGTGGCTCCTGCCGGATGGTCTGGTGAAAAATCTGACCCCACAGCGTCATGGTGTGATGATTTAGGAAAAGAACTCACGGGAGCGGGCGCAACTGAGATCGGAACCGGGCAGAGCAATACAAAAGTCCTTGAACAATCTGGACCCACATGTGGGGCAAAGAGTGCTGGCCAACTTGCGCTGGCCTACAACGGAGGAAAAAAAGACGATTGGTTCTTGCCTTCAAAAGGAGAGCTAGATCTGTTGTATGCAAATGCCAAGTTGCTCAAAGTGAGTGAACTCAATGATGCGGTCTACTGGAGTTCGTCGTCAAGCAACGAATTTCGGGCATGGGGTCAGTTGTTTACCTCTGGCATCGCCGGAACCAACTTTAGAACGTCTTCGTTTGCGGTGCGACCTATTCGCTCTTTCAAGTAGTAATCGTACGATCTCGTGATGGCGGGTTGGAGACCTAACAGTTGCTAGGACTAGCCTAAGAAACATAGTTTCGGGGCTGTAGCTCAGTTGGCAGAGCGCTACGTTCGCAATGTAGAGGTCAGGGGTTCAATTCCCCTCAGCTCCACTCGTTACACACAAGGGAGCACACTGTTATGGCATTAACTTTTGAACAGGCCGTCAAGGTCGTCTACGAACCAGGGACACGTCTTGAACTCACCACTGCGACTATTCGTGGCGTGGAAATGCAAGTGTTTAAAAACTCACCACAGCACTTGGGTCAATTATTTGATGCGGCACGGGGATACGGAGACAGAACCTTCATCGTGTACGAAGGCGAGACATGGTCGTTCGCAAAAGTGATGGAGCAGGTAGATGCGTTGGCCCATGCACTAGTGCATGTGTATGGAGTAAAAAAAGGTGATCGCGTTGCCGTGTCAATGCGCAATTATCCAGAATGGATTGTGTCATTTGCCGCCATTATTTCTGTTGGGGCGATTTCCGTGTCGATGAACTCATGGTGGACCGAGGACGAGATTGATTTTGCATTGGGGGATTGCGGTGCAGTTGTGCTCATTGCCGATCAGCAACGTCTTGATCTGGCGCACAAGAGTTGCCGTACTCGTGGCGTCAAGATGCTCTTGGTGCGTGCAGAGCGCGAAGTTGGACCTGACGTTGATGAGTGGGACAAGGTTCTGACAATCGGAGTGGCCCACCCTGGAGCCGACATAGACCTTGATGATGACGCCACGATTTTGTATACATCGGGCACAACAGGTCACCCCAAAGGAGCAGTTTCAACGCACCGTGCTTTGATCAGTGCGCTCTTGGCGTTTTCGGCACGCGGTGCAGTCGACGTTTTGCGCGTTGATAATGCACCAACCGAGGATTTGCCGATGTCATTTATTCTGATTGTGCCGTTGTTCCATGTCACAGGTTGCGTGGCGGTCATGCTGGGCTGCTTTGTGGCTGGCTTGAAACTGGTGATCATGTACAAGTGGGATCCCGAAAAAGCGCTACAGATTATTCAGGACGAACAGATCACTGCGTTTATCGGTGTTCCGACTCAAAGTTGGGATTTGGTGAATCATCCGCGATTCGCAGAGTTTGATACATCGTCGTTGCGTGCTGTTGGTGGAGGCGGTGCACCTGCTCCAGCATCCCTTGTGGCAAAAGTATCAAACAGTGTGAAAAGCGGAAGCCCTCAATTGGGATACGGCATGACAGAGACGAACGCCTTTGGTCCCGGAAACCGTGGCCAGGATTATCTTGATCGACCAACGAGTACCGGTCGTTGGGTGCCCCCAATGAAAGTAGAAGTGCGAGACGAAGACGGACACACATTGCCAGTTGGCGAACGTGGTGAAATTTGGTTCTTTGGCCCGATGCTGATTCGTGGTTACTGGAACAGGCCAGACGCCACGGCAGAAACAATTGTTGATGGTTGGCTGCGTTCGGGTGACGCGGGTCGCATTGATGCTGAAGGTTTCGTGTTTGTAGAAGACCGAATCAAGGACATGATCTTGCGAGGCGGTGAGAATATTTTTTGTGCTGAAATAGAAGGCGCAATCTATGAGCATCCAGGCGTGCATGAAGTCGCTGTTTTTGGAGTTCCTCACGAACGACTTGGTGAAGAAGTTGCTGTGGCAATTTGGCCCAATGAAGGTGCAGTTTTTAGCGCAACAGATGTCTGGAAGTTGCTTGACGGCAAGATTGCCTCATACAAAGTTCCGACTCATGTGGTGATCATGAACGAAGCCTTGCCCCGAAACGCAGCAGGCAAGTTCTTGAAGCGTGAACTCGCACAGTTGGTCACCAAGGGTGCCCTGAAAGCTGTGTCGCGCTAGCCGGCAGCAGTGACATGGACACAGATTAGCCCGAGAGACGGCGAGAACTCCTGTCTGCTTGCTACGGTACTTAGCCATGCCTACAAACTTTCTTTCGATTCCAGCAATACATGGTTTAAAAAATTCCGAACGTATTCAACATCACGTTGTTGGAATCGGCAACGCTCTCGTTGATGTTATTGCCCGAGTAGACGATGCATTTTTACTTGAGCATGGTTTGTCAAAGGGTGCAATGGCTCTTGTAGATGCCGATCAGGCGATTGCCATGTATGAATCAATTGGCACTGGAGTTCAAACAAGTGGTGGATCTGCCGCCAACACGATTGCCGGAATCGCGAGTCTTGGTGGCAGCGTCGCTTTCATCGGAAAAGTGGCGAGCGATGCAGTCGGAGATATTTTTGCGCGAGATATGCAAGAAATTGGCGTGCAGTTTCATAGTGGGGCTGCGGACGAAACGCTGCCGACAGGACGATGCATCATTGCAGTTACTCCAGATGCGCAACGAACGATGAACACATTCTTGGGAATCTCAACAATGCTCAACATTGATGATGTTAATGCTGAGGTGATCGAATCTGCTGCCGTGCTGTATATGGAAGGGTATCTTTTTGATCGAGACGAGGCCAAGCAAGCATTTCGGCGTGCTGCCGCCGTGGCTCACAAACATGGACGTGTCGTGTCATTGACATTGAGTGATGCATTTTGTGTCGACCGACATCGTATTGATTTTCGATCGCTTGTTGCAGATGAAATCGATGTGCTTTTTGCAAACGAGGCAGAACTACTGTCGCTCTATCAAGCTGATTCATTTGAGCAAGCCATCGGTCAATTACGCAAAGAGTGCCAAGTAGCAGTCATCACTCGTGCAGAAAAAGGTGCAGTCATCGTCACAAGAGACCATGAATATGTAGTTGATGCCATCGCGGTGCCCGATGTCGTAGACACCACGGGGGCTGGTGATTTGTTTGCCGCAGGCTTCCTGTATGGATACACAAGTGGTTACGCCCTAGAAACATGTGGTCGAATAGGCGCCATTGCTGCGGCAGAAGTGATTTCTCATGTGGGACCGCGTCCATTAGTGCCACTTCGGAGTCTGCTCCCCGCTGATTTGCAATAGCCGTCCTCTACGCTAGACGACATGGAACTGACTGTCCTTGGAAACACTGTTCGTCATCCGATTGAGCACGTTGAAGTTTTTCCAGCACCCGATCATGTGACACTCGTGCGCTTCACGACCGATGAATTGTCGTCGATGTGTCCCGTTACGTCACAACCTGACGTATCGCATTTGGTGATTGAGTACACGCCGGGCAAGTGGTGTATTGAATCCAAATCGCTTAAGTTGTATCTATGGGGATTCCGCGATCGCGCTGTATTTGCAGAGGCTCTCGCGGCTGAGATTGCCAATGAAATCATGATCACAGCGCAAGCAGAATCGGTCATCGTGAAACTTACGCAGCGACCTCGGGGTGGCATCGAAGTCCATGCTCAAGCAGAGCGCAAACAATAACGCTTATTGAGTTCGACCACGCTCCATAATGCGAGCGCGCCGTTGCGCAACAATCTCGGGATCAAATGTTGCTTTTCGCCATGCCTTGGCGTCGGTTGCTTCGGTTGCCCATTGATCAGTCTGGGCATTATTAGATGCATACGTTCGGCGAATTTGTGTAACACCATCTTGTTCGTTGCCAATGATGTCCTTGGCAATTTTGCGGGTGAACGACATCAGTTCTGAATGTGCAACGACATGATTCACCAAGCCCAAAGAGAGTGCTTCATGGGCGTCCATAAAGTTTCCGGTAAAACTCATCTCTCGGGCGCGACGAACTCCGATCGCTTGAGGCAATAAAACAGTGAGACCCCATCCGGGCATCACGCCAACACGTGCATGAGTGTCACCAAACTTGGCGTGTTCCGAAGCAATAATGAAGTCTGCATTGAGGGCTAACTCAAAGCCCCCAGTGACAGCCACACCATTAACAGCGGCGATTAAGGGCTTGGTGACAAACGGAAAAGGTCCGCGAACTCCGTCAGCATTTGGCGTGCCGTCCGCGCCCGTTCCTCCAAGATTTGCGCCCGTATCACCAAGTTCTTTGAGATCAAGTCCTGCACAAAAGGCTGGGTCGGCTCCGGTGAGCACAATCACATCGACAGCATCATCGGCATCGGCTTGTTTCATGAAGAGGGGGAGTAGCCGCAAGACTTCACTGCTGAGCGCATTTCTGGCGGCAGGTCTATTGATAGTGATTGTGGCGATTCGTTCGCTGACCTCAAAGAGCACGACGTCGCTAGGTGGTTGTGTTGTCATGATGCAACGGTAGGCGAGAGCGCTCCTTGTGTCAGAATCAGACAATGAGCCTTGTCATTGTTTCGGTCGCCCAAGGGGTGGCCACACTTACGTTAAATAATCCAGAAGCCCGCAATACGTTGACAGCCCCGATGGTGGACGACATCGTGTCGGCTATGGATCGCATTGAGGCTGACCGCAGCATTGGTGCAATTGTGGTGACGGGGGCAGGTTCGGCATTTTGTGCGGGAGCAGATCTGGGAAATCTTGCTGAAGCCGACGGAACAAGTTTGGGCCGTATTTATGAGGGGTTCTTGCGTATCGCCCGGAGTCCACTGCCAACAATTGCAGCAGTCAATGGGGCTGCAGTCGGTGCCGGCATGAACATGGCGCTGGGTTGTGACCTTCGCATCGCTGCTCAACGTGCCAAATTTGATACACGCTTTTTACAGATCGGAATTCATCCCGGCGGCGGCCATACGTGGATGCTCCGACGACTGGCTGGTCCACAAACAACTTTTGCAACAGTGGTGTTTGGTGAAATTCTTGACGGAGCCCAAGCAGAGCGAGCAGGTCTGGTCTGGAAATGTGTACCAGATGATGAGTTGCTCGCCGAAGCACAACGCATGGCAGCCAAAGCAGCAGAGGCGCCACGAGAGTTACTAGAGAGCGTGAAGAAAACTATTCATGACATGGCAGATGTGCGGACACATCCCAATGCCGTTGCGCGAGAACTTGACCCACAAGTGTGGAGTACACGTCAGCCGTGGTTTGCCGAACGCATCGCTGCGTTGCAAGCAAAGATCTCAAAGAAAAAGTGGTCAGGTTCCCTTAACGAATAATTTCTGTCCAGCGTTTCCGCCTGGACCAGGAGGTGTAACGGTGATGTCAACGCCACCCTGCCAGTCTCCAGTGACCCACGTGACGGACTTGGGGACGAAACACTTGGTGTAGAAATCCCATTCCAGTTCCATTGTTGGTTTGACAGCGGTGTCACTTCGAGTGTCTACCGTCATCACCGTGTCGATCGCGCTCAGTGAGTCGCATTGACCAATGTTTGCAACGTTAGGGAGCTGGGGTAGGTAGGTGAATCCGCCGAGGTCATAGAAAGCGGGTTTTTCTTCGCCGAAGCCAGGCTCACCGTCGATAGCGAGCCGTTGTGGTCGGTAGAAAGACAATTTAAGTTTGTCGGCTTGCTTCAGCGATATAGAGGGCGCGTTGACTGCTGTTCCGTCAGGACCTGGTGTACCCGCAGAGTAGTCAATGGTTCCTTTTGTTTCTCCAACTTGGTAGCCAAGCAACATTGGGTGCGTGACAAAGACAAATCCGGCACTCGCAGTGAACTCATACTGCTTGTCATCAGCAGTAGTGACACGCATCGAAAATGTGTCTTGACCAGATGGCAAGTCAGCAAGTGAGAATGTATAGCCATCTGAGAATGTGCTTGAGCCACACATTTTGCCGTTTCCGATTGTCCATTGGTAATCGCCGGTACTGCATTTGTCGCCCAGCGAAACGTACTCGGCTGGTGCATATGGAACACCAATACCTTTGAGTTCGGACTTGGTGACAGCGGAACCACATACAGTTGCAATTGGCGAGAACACCATGCTCATTGTGCTTCCGATGGCTTTTGGAATAGTGGTTGCGTCTGCCAAAAAGGCACCAGTTCCGTATGCATTAATGGTGCCCGCGAATCCGGGCTGCGTTGCCTTGAAGTTAGTGAAGATCTTAAAGTCAACGGCTGTACAGGCACCGCTCTCGTCACCTGTCACTTTTGGTGCGGGTGTTTCTAAGTCGGCGGAGTCTGTTTTTGTGTCGCCATCATCATTGACATCAAATGCGTTAGGAAGTCCGTCGTCATCGGCGTCGCCTCCGAGCAGTTTGTCGTCTTCTACGGTTGCGCCCTTGTCGTTATTACCGTTAGGTGCTCCGTTGGCTGGCTGATTGTTCGCTGGCTGATTGCCGTTCGCTGGCTGATTGCCGTTCGCTGGCTGATTGCCGTTCGCTGGCTGGCCACTTGGGGGACTCAGTTCTTTCCCATCTGGACTACACGTTGAAGTGTTTACTGGTGAGCACTTATCACCAGGGGCTTGAGCACGAACGCCGTAAGCAGATAATTTTGCTGACGATGCTTTTCCGTAGTTACCCACACCACTGGGTTTTCCCTTCACGGCACGGACTTGAGTTTTTGTTGCAGAGTCCGCAAGTGTCGAAGCCTTTGCGACAGCCGCGTATCCCTGTTGTTTCGTAACAGAAATAACGGTGATGGTTCCAAGGGCAAGAGTGGTTTTTGTTGACGTCTTCAAACGTGTGTACACACGCGTTGCCGACGAGAGTTTGGATCCTTTCCAACCCACAAGCACGGGACCGTAATAGTCACCCTTGCTTGAACTTGCTTTGCCGTTGACGAGTTGCAGTGTGGCACCCGCGATAGAAGAGATCTTGGGTGTCTTGAGTGAGACTTTCCCCGATGTCGGAATGCTTTGAGTGGCGAGTAGTCGACCGGACTTACCGACCAACATCACTGTCAGGTTCTTGGCATTTTTGAGAGTTGCTGTGACGGTGTATGTCTTGGCAGTTGCTCGTGTGCTTACGGCGGATGCCCCCGTCGGCGCTGCGACAACTAGTCCCAGCGCTAGCGCGGTTGCGATGAGAGTGTTTACTGTGCGCTTCGTCATACTATTCATGTGACCTCCTGGTATTGATGAGTAACCTGATGACTGACCCGATGATAAGCATAAACGATAATGCCCATAGTTGAGAAGGGTAGTGCCTTTAGGCGATTTCGTCAAGTGTCGCCAATTTTGGCCCTGATCTGTTGTTTTACTGGGTTCTGGACGTCTGCTGCCCACGCAGTTACGCCCCCTCTGGGCTGGAACCTAGACCGCGTGAACCAATCTGGGCTGCCACTAGACGGTGTGGCCAACACGGGAACTCTCACTGGAGAGGGCGTGGATATCTATATTTTTGACACAGGTATTCGTTTCACTCACGAACAATTCGCGGGACGAGCAATTGCTGGAATCGATGTTTCCAGGGACGGCATTGACGAGGGAAAAATCAAGCGCGGCGAAGACTGCGACGGACACGGAACGCACGTGGCAGGTATTGCTGGCGGAACAACAGTTGGCGTGGCAAAAGGTGCGCGACTGATAAGTGTTCGTGTTCTTGACTGCGACGGCAACGGTGATGTCGCAGGTGTTCTAGAGGCCATTGATTGGGTGATCGCTCACCATGAGTCAGGCAAACTTGCTATTGCTAATTTGAGTCTTGGCGTTGATATTGAAGACAAAGACGGCGACGAGCTTAATGCTGGAGTGCGTAGTCTCATTGCCGACGGAATAGTTGTCGTGGCCGCTGCTGGCAACGGCGACGGATCAGGCAAACCATTTGATGCGTGCAAGATTGCACCGCCAAGTGAACCAACATCACTCGTTGTGGGTGCAACTGATATTTCTGATCACGTGACATCGTATTCAAATTTTGGTTCTTGCGTGGATATTTTTGCACCTGGGGGCGATGGTGCAGAGTGGGTGACTTCTAGCTGGAACACTGGAGACGCCATTTACAACCTCGATCACGGAACATCAATGGCGACACCGTTGGTGGCAGGATACGCGGCCTTACTGATTCAGCAGCAACCACGCCTGTGCGTGGGTCAACTTTCTCGCGCCATCATCAACCGTGCGACGCGCGACGTTGTGCAAGGGCTGAGCGCAGAATCGCCGAATCGCTTTTTAATGATTAACACATCGCCAGTACTCAACAAGCGGGTTCCGGGTATGCCGACAAATGTGCACGCCACACCCGATGATGCATCACTTGTTGTGACATGGGATGCACCATGCAATGGCTTGAGTCCCTTGACAAAAAATATCGTTCGCGTGTATAACAAACTCGGGACATTAGTACGGACTTCAACTCTGTTGCCGGGGCAACGTGCAACGCGAGTCACGGGTTTAACCAATGGCACAAAATATTCTGTTTCAGTTCAGGCGGTCAACGCCCTTGGTGCAGGCAAGGTGTCGGTGCGATCTCAAGCGGTCACGGCGCGGCGTTTTCAAGCAGGTGACAGCATCAAGACCGTGACCCTATTTCCGACTGACAACGATGTCCGCAGCGTTTGGCAGATACTGCCAGAGAGCCAGAAAGTCTGCGCCGTGGCCGCAGCCCCCCAACGCCTTGTTGCACTAAAGGCCGGCGTCTGCCGAGCGCAGATCGCCCCTCGATTCGACCCTCGTCCACGCACACATACGTTTACGATTCGTGGCTAAGGCGCAACAAAAGAAGTGAGCGAAAGCGTCCATCGAGGGCTCAAAGAGGTGTACGGTCGCATCAGGGGATCTCTAGTGGGGGCCTGCTTGTCGGGCCCCAGAAGGGAGTATCGATGAGTCAACGACATCGCAACCAGGAAATGGCGCCACTGCCACGTGCTGAACTTCGAGCACACGCCCACAACGAACGGCATCGCATTCATAGCGAATTGCATCTTGTTGTGGACGCAGTGCAACACGGAGTGGAGCCACTTGACGTTACTGAACCTGGACCGGAATGGAAACCGGTACATCATCATGATGCAGAAGTGGCAATAGAAAAAAGCCACCGTCATGCATTCAAGCATTGGAAGACAAAAGAATGGAAGCGGCGTAAAACTCTTCGTCGAAATCGTGCGGTGGCTTGGAAGGCCCTCGGACAGGCTCTATAAACGTTTAGTGCGAACCTAACCACGTTGTGACGAGATCTGCACGACGTGAGTTCCATTCCTCCGCAGTCAAGCCGTAGCGAACATGGTCTTCCCAGACGCCATTAATTTCGAGGAACCGCAACGCAGTTCCTTCTGCTCTGATTCCGATTTTTTCCATGACACGATGACTGTTGTAGTTACGCGGGATAATGCAGACTTCAAGGCGGTGTAGACGGAGATGTTCGAATGCATAGTGGGCTGCGACAACGACGCTCTCGGCGATGTAGTCGTTTCCGGCAAAAGCTTGATCGATCCAGTACCCAATTGTTGCGGTTTGTAGCGCGCCACGAACAACATTATTGAGATTGACCTCTCCGCAAAACACGCCATCAACAAAAACTCCAAAGGAATATTGAGTACCGGCTTGGCGCTCTCGTTCGCGAACTGTGCATCGTGCGACAAACATATTTCGGTCTAACGCAGAATCTAATTGGAAGGCAAGTCTCTGGGGCTCCCACTTGACAAGCCAATCTTCGTTGCGCACTCGAACTTCGCTCCATGACTCAAAGTCTCCGGCTACTTGAGGACGCAATACAACTCGTCGACCATAGAGTCGCGGACCTAGATCAGATGAGCGAGATGGATGTATGGCGGTCATTCGTTTTTGCTCATCACGTGTCTAATAACCCTGCAGCAATTCCGTCGAGCAGATTGTGTGTTGAGACAATAAGACTGTCGAGACGAAGACGACGCATGACGCCCACTAATACACAGCATCCCCCCACAATAATGTCCGCTCGAGCGGCAGGAAGACCTGGGTTGTGAACTCGGTCTGAAAGACGTTCTGTCGCAAGGGTACGAAACACATCCTCTGCGGCGTCTCGGGTGAGCTCGAATCCATGAAGTCGCGTGGCGTCAAAATCAATGAGCCCAAGTTCGACTGCTGCGATTGTGACGATGCTGCCAGCGGTTCCGACCACTCTCTGGGATGTCAATAACTGTGGGATCTGACGCGTTACTTCTTCGAGGTCATCTTGCACGGCGCCAATGGCGTTGATGAGTTCTTCAGGACGGGGAGGATCATGCAGAATCTCTTTTTCGGTCACCGCCACCGCTCCGTGATTGATACTGGCAGTGTGTTCGGGCGTTCGTTGTCCAAGCGTGAACTCAGTGCTTCCGCCTCCGATGTCAATGACAAGCGTCGAACCATCGATATCGGGCAAGCCGACAAGTGCACCAACAAACGAATATGAGGCCTCTTGATGACCATCAAGGACAGTGAGATTGAGACCAGTTTGAGTATGGACTCGCGAGACAAAGTCGGCGATGTTGGTGGCTTGGCGACACGCCCGAGTGCCAACAAGCATGATGGTGTCTGCGCGATGTTCTTGGGCGATCTGGACGTGAGATGAAATGGTCTCAATTGTGCGAGACATCGCCTCGTCACTCAATGTCTGTGTGATGCCGAGACCTTGTCCTAGTCGAGTGGCGCTCACTATGCGAGCAATCTCTGCGTGTTGAGAGGTGACTAACAGATTGGTGGATTGAGTTCCAATGTCAATGATGGCTACGGTGCTCATGTCGGATTGACGCGTTCTGTCAACACGAGACCTTGAGCATTGAATTGCTGAGCGGTCCATGCACCGACCGCATCGTCGCCGCCGGCAAGCCAATATGCAAAGTGCGCATGCAAACACTTCACGCCTGTGCGTGTGCCGCCGACTCCGCCGCTAGGTCGAGGTCCGTCATAGTGAGACGGTATGTCGGCATCGCGTTCGCGTTCGTAGCGTGCATGAATCAGCGCGATTGCTTCGAGGCCCAATTCATTCTCGACAGCATCTATTGTCCCGGCGGACTCGAGGCGACTGACAGCGGTGACTTCTTGTAGTCCGAGTAACCAATATAAAGTTGGCATCGGAGTTCGGTCATGCAAAAGTGGCGCGTTGCGCAAGACAACAGGCGTTCCATCGCGGTGACGAACAGCCACAGTAAAATCACCTTGAGGAACGCGGCCAAGCAATTTTGCTACGAGTTCATGATCTCTTGCTGACGGATTGCCGCGCCCAGACATCGGGGCAACTATTTGACAATGAAATAGAGAATGATGCCAGCCACGACAATCAAAACTGGAATGGCGCGTTTTGCAATGCTGCTTCCGGCAGTTTCAAGCAGGTTGATTGGCGCTGCGATCGGGCCGTCAATTTTTCGAGGTCCTGCATCCTGTGTCTGCACTGGAGTAGCAGCAGTTGAGACAGCAGGCTGGCTGGCGATCAGCGCATTGAGATTTTGAACAAATTGTGCCAAAATTTTGTCACTGATATCAGCCATCGCACCGCGACCGAATTGTGCAACTTTGCCAGTGATGGCCAAGTCAGTCGTGACGACGCATCCAGTTGATGTTGCAGATTCTGTCGAGAGTTCAGCGGTAATGAGTGCCGACGCATTTCCCTTGCCACCCGTGTCACGCCCCTCACCTTTGAGAACAATTTTGTATGCGGCATCATCTCGCTCAACAAAACTTGCTTGGCCCTTAAATTGCGCTTGAATAGGGCCCACTTTTACTTTGACGACACCGCGATAGGTGTCGCCTTCGATCTCTTGCAATTCAGCACCCGGCAGACACGGAGCAATGCGCTCAACGTCGGTGAGAATTTTCCAGGCCTGATCGATTGACACGGGCACAGTGAAATGATGATTTAGTTCCATCGTTCGAGATCCTCCAGGGTATCGATATCAGCAAGGGAGCCTAGACAGGCTACTTCCTCGACGATTTGAGAGTGCTGTCTAGTGAAAGATCGCAGGCCTTCATCGGGTTCTGTTGTTGAGGCAATAAATTCGTCCCACAACTCAAGCCCCAAACGCACCGGATGTGCGCGAATACCGTCATATGTTGCTATTGAGATGGGACTAGTGGCAGATGCGACGTCCTGCCACGACTGGCTCGTGACGAAGGGTTGGTCGGCGAGGCCAAAAATAACTGCATCGGAACCACGAGCGGCTGTGATTCCAGCCAACACCGAAGATCGTTGTCCAGTGCTCCAGAGCGGATTATGTACGACGGTGATGCCCTCTGGCACAACGAGATCGACGGCACCCGTGACAACGACGATTGACGCTATTCCAGAGCCAATCACTGCATTGAGGGCGTGCTGATAGAGAGGGAGCCCACGTAATGGGCTGAGCAATTTATGCGTAGGTCCAGCAAATCGCGTCCCGTCACCCGCAGCAAGCAGGACGGCCGTTATGTGGGTTTGGCGCTGTCTCATTGTTATAGCCTGCCATATGTGCATCGCATTTCATCTCTGATGATTGTCATTTGCGTGAGCATGGGGTGTGTGCTCTCTGTGCCATCACCGATCAAGGCCGAAGCGGTTATTGAGGTCACAAAAACAGAAAAAGAAATTGCGATACAGGCTGCTTTGGCCTACCCGATGGTCCGCCGTGAAGATGGCCACAAACGACCCGTGTATATATGGCGACGTGGCAAGGTTGCTGAGTTAGTTGCGAAGTATCTTCGGCTCGATCTTGTACGACTTGAGGACGCATGGAACAAGGCGCCACGAGTACATCAAGCCGCAATTATGGCGGGACTCTCACAAGTCGGAAAACCGTATGTCTTTGGAGAGGAATCTCCAACCAAAGGGTTCGACTGTTCTGGCTTCACATGGTATGCATGGCACACAGCCGGTGTAAAAATTCCGCGCACAATTGCATCACAACTTTCAGAGAAGTACAGGATTAATCCTGACAAGGCGCGCGCTGGGTCTGTTCTTGGTCGCGCAAGTCATGTCTATTTATATTTAGGAATTGACTATGCAGTGGTTGCGTCACCGCTGGGTGGACGGCATGTAACGATTCGAATTGTGATCAAGGATCTCCGGAAGGATTTGATTTGGAGTGACCCGACAAAAGGTTTAGTTGCACGACCAATCGCTGCAAACTATTAGTCAAATTAGTGAATTGGTCCGTTCGTTGCGCTCAGTGACGTAGCGAGACGTCCTGTGCGCCGAGCAATGATCTCGGCACATATTGCGATGGCAGTCTCTTCTGGTGTTCGCGCACCAAGATCAAGGCCAATCGGCGACAACAGACGTGCAAGATCAGATGGATCAGTGATTCCGACTTCGGTCAGGCGTTCGAGGCGTTTGGCGTGTGTCTTACGACTGCCCATGACTCCGATATATCCAACCGGTGTACGTAGTGCGCCTTGAATAGCAGGCACATCAAACTTCGGGTCGTGGGTAAGTATGCAAACGGCATCACGGGGTCCCAGGACTTGACCTTCTTTTTCAAAGAGCGGTGTTGGCCAAGAGACAATGACATCATCAGCCATCGGAAAGCGACGACGTGTCGCAAATACTTCTCGAGCATCGCAAACAGTGACGTGGTATCCCAAAACTTTTGCCACCTTGGCGAGTGCAGCCGTGAAATCAACGGCGCCAAAGATCCACATGCGAGGTGGGGGAGAAAAACTCTCAACAAATACACGCACGGTTGGAGTGTCGACAAGATCTTCTGGCGTTGATTCACCTTGGGGACCATAGTGACGAATACCGGTGCGACCTGCTTCTAATTCTCCAACTGCATCACGCGCAACGACTCTGTCAAGTTCGGCATCACCCAGTGTTCCTCCAAGGATTCCTTCGGGGCTCATGAGCAGTGTCAAACCAACGTGTGGCCCGTCAATGACAGTGGCAAGTGCAACGGGTTGATTGGCGCGGATGCGCGTGGCCAGGGTGGTGTAGACAGTCATGGCAAGTCAGTCACTACCACTCAAGTGGCTGAATAAAAAGATGAATCGTGCCGCCACATGTCAATCCGACGGCGAATGCTTCATTATCTGAGTATCCAAAGGTGACGACACGTGCTGATTGTTCACCGTTCAAGATGGCGAGTGCTTCGCCAACTACCGCACTTTCTACACAACCACCGCTCACTGACCCAATAACATCGCCATCTTCATTCACAGCCATTGCCGCACCTGTTTCGCGAGGACCTGAGCCCTCTGTGTCAACAACTCGCGCAAGAGCAACTCGCTTACCCTGGGATTTCCAGCGGTCAATATCACCAAGAAGTTCACGCACGACTGATGACTTTAGTGAGTTGTTCGAGTGCTTCCACCGAGTGTCCCTCGACAAAGTCATCTACGTATGGCAACGCCACGGCCATTCCGCGCGCCAAGGGTGCATATCCAGGAGTCACTTTGAGCGGATTCACCCACACCACCCGAAAAGCGACTCGGCGCAGGCGAGCCATTTGCTCTGCCAACATCTCGGGGTCACCACGGTCCCAACCATCAGAAAGCAGGACAACAATTGCACCACGAGCCATGCCACGCACTCCCCAACGGTCGTTGAATTGGCGCAGGGTGTCGCCTAGACGAGTTCCGCCACTCCAGTCCTGTACTCGGGTACTGGCCAAGAGGAGGGCCCGATCAGGATCGCGAGATGTGAGTTCACGAGTGATGCGAGTGAGACGTGTGCCAAGCGTAAAAGCTTCAACGCGTTGTCTGCCAGAGACTGCTGCATGCACAAAGCGCACCAATGCACGAGCGTACGGCTCCATCGAACCGCTGACGTCGAGCAAGAGCACTAATCGCCGAGAGCGTTGACCAGGTTCGAGCCATCGGCGTTCGACGGGTTCGCCCCCAGCAGCAAAAGATGCACGAATCGTGCGACGCAGATCGGGACGCATTCCGCGTCGTTTTGATTTCACTCCGCGCAAAGATTGGCGTGGTGGACCCGCAAGGCGTAACTGCGACATGAGTTGATGAGCAAGATGCATCTCATCATCGGTGTATGTCGCAAAATCTTTTTCACGAAGAGTTTCGACCGCAGAAAATCGAAGCGTGACAAGCGGATCATCAGATGCGCCAGATTGCCCGTCGTCTGAATTTGTCGAATCATCATCAGTAGCAATTGTGAAAGGCAATGCAGTCTCTTGGATAAATTCTGGAGACTCGCGTTGTTGCCAAAAAACTCGGAAGGCTTTATCAAAGAGCGGTAAATCTTCTGGCCGGCGCACCAAGGTGCTACGTGCTGCCCAATACACAGAGTCTTTGTCGTTCATTCCGACGACTCCTAGAGCCTGCACAAAAGTGAGCACTGAGTCGAGGGGTGATGGGATTCCGACGCCTCGTAAAACGCGGGCAAATCCAACTGCAAGTCGATCTGCCTCGACGACGGCTGCTGCTGGTTGCATGATGGGATCTATCCGTGCAGTAAGCCACGATCAAACGCGGCTTGAACAATTGTAGAGATTCCGTGTTCACGCACCCGATCATGATCTTCTCGGTATTTCAGAACTGTCCCAAGTGTTGCCTCAATAATTGATTCGTCAAGTTGAGTTGTGCCGAGTCTGCCAAGTGCTGTTGCCCAGTCAATGGTCTCTGCTACACCTGGTGGTTTGTACATATTAAGCGAACGCAAATTCTCAACAGCACCGGCTACTTGACGGGCGAGAACCAAAGAAACTTCCGGGACGCGGGCCTGCACAATGCTGACTTCGCGATCAAACGTGGGATGTTCTACCCAGTGATACAGACAGCGTCGTTTGAGTGCATCGTGTACGTCTCGCGTGCGATTTGATGTCAGGATCACAATTGGTGGCGTGGTGGCAGTAAATGTTCCGAGCTCCGGAACCGTGACCTGAAAATCTGAGAGGATCTCGAGTAGGTACGCCTCAAACTCGTCATCTGCGCGATCAATTTCATCAATTAATAAAACAGGGGGAGTGGCGGATGTGTTATCGATGGCGCGCAATAGTGCGCGCTTGAGCAAGAAGCGCTCGCTATACAGTTGACCTTCAAGAGCATCTGTTCCGGATGCCTGTGCCTCACCACTTGCTTCTGCTGCACGCAAGTGCAACAACTGACGTGAGTAGTCCCAGTCATACACAGCTTGCGATGCATCAATGCCTTCGTAACATTGCAGACGAATCAACTCTGCACCACGCCATCGGGCAATTGTTTTGGCTAGTTCAGTTTTTCCGACTCCTGCTTCGCCTTCAAGTAATA
>CANLAH010000009.1 GCA_947488685.1 Acidimicrobiaceae bacterium
AGCCATTCAGCAAATGCGACCGCACCATGCTTGGTGACCGAGTACGGAGCAGATCCGATTTGCGAGAGTAAACCTGCAGCGGAAGCCGTACTGCAAAAATATCCGCGCCCTTCGGCGAGCCATTCACCGAGTAAGTGTTTTGCCGCCCAACGATGTGCGTTCAAATTAATATTGAAGGTCGCCTCCCACATTGCTTCATCAGTTGACTCAAGGTCCGTTCCGCCACCGATCCCGGCGTTTGCATAAAACAGATCAATGAAACCAAACTTGGCGCGGGCAGCATTAATGAGTGCAATGTTTCCGGACTCGGTTCCGATGTCAGCAACAACGCCAATCGCGGTTCCGGGACGAATGTCGTTAAGTTCTTGTGTCACTCGCTCAAGGGGGGCCGCATCTCTGTCTGCGAGAACCACGTTGGCTCCGGCAGCATGAAATCGCCTCGAAAGAGCAGCTCCGATGCCGTTTGCTGCTCCAGTGACCACCGTCGTACGTCCTTGAAAATCCATAATCTGAGACTAGAAGGTTCAACATGATGACCATGCACTGCGGGTGACAGAAGTCCTGAGTACGATGCGGTATTAGGGATCTCGTACGAGATACCGTAGAAGCAGTTCAGAAAATCTCTGAATCAAGAGCACACCATACGAAGGGCGACGCAAATGACCGATCAGCAAGAAGCAGCGGTAATTACTGAGGCGCTTAGCGTCATTGATAAAGCGCTTGCAGAAATGTTGCGTCGAGAACTGGTGTCATCTGGTGAAGTTGCAGATGTGTTGCTTGATGTTCGCAGTTTGTTGACTGCAACCAGCACAAGTACCGTCGCCTAATCAGCATTGTGGAGCACGCTCCACACAGTGTCAAGAAAAATGATGCACAAACGGAAGTGCAATCAATCCCAGAAGTAATCCGACGACGAGTCCTCCGAGTACATCAGAGAAGTGATGAATCCGAACGACTACTCGGCTTAGCGCCACAATTAATGCGATGAAAACCCACAGTGCACCGAGTGGCCATCCCGAAAATGCGGTGAGCACAATTGCTGCGCAAACAGCAGACGATGCGTGTCCGCTCGGAAAACTTGACGTCCGTGGCTCGCGCACGACGAAACGATCATCGCCTGACACGGTGGGACGTTGGCGTTTAAAGAGTCGCTTGACTCCTTGATTGACAACCAAACTTTCAATGCCCAAGACGACAGACAGCACGAGGGCCTGGCCGAGTCGATGAACGCTCCCGATTGAGCGGATCAGTCCAATGGCATGCCAGATGATGCTGAAGTCACCAATTGTGCTTGCCGTGCCAAAGATCGCCACGGACACACGGTGATTGCGCAGTGGTTCAAGCAGGCGATCGCCTAATGAGTCGAGTCTCACGAAATTATTCTGTCTCATCGCAAGGTCATCGCCGTGCGACCTACGAAACCAGCAATATGGGCAGGGTGTTCGAATGGACCAAAGTGTCCGAGCTCATCCCATTGAACATACGTGCATGATGCCATCTCGGCGGCTGCCAGCGGAGCGATTGACGACACTTGAAACGGTTGTTGTACTAATGGTTGCTGTGCTCCGGCCATTACCCATGTTGGTGTGGTGATACGCGACAACTCATGCCACTGCGGAGCACTGCCACCTGTTTCGTATGTGCGTGCCTCTGTATCAGGACGACATTTTAGTTCAACTGTTCCGTTGGGCATTTGAGCAAAACCATGTCGAACGTATGATTCGCGAGCCACTGGATCGAAACTTATCATCGGCGGTTTGGATGCAAAGTTTGCAATTGCTGCGTCGTAGGAATCAAACGTAGTGCGACGTTTTCGGGCTCCCTCAACCATTGGATTTGGCGTGCCCTGCGGGCGAAAGCCATCTGGCGGAAACACGATTGGCTCGTATACAAATAGCGCACGGAATAGTTGTGGTTCGTGGAGAGCCGCATAGAGCAACGCGGCACCGCCCATTGAATGTCCGACTCCAATGAGAGGTGTGTTTGCGGAGTTAGCAAACATCACACGTGCAGCAGCAATGGCATCGTCGCCATAGTCTGTCCACTGCAGACCATCAGGATCAATTGTCTCAGAATCGCCATGCCCTCTGTAGTCGATACCCATGCAATGAAATGATTCGCTGAGCAGTGTTGCTATTGGATCAAAACAATGTGCATGAAAACCCGTGGCATGCGAAAGAAATACTGGATCGCCAGAGCCGCCGAAATCGTGAAGGGCAAGTTGTACGTTATTTGTCGAACTGATGTACGTAGTAGTACTCATGTGCAACGAATCATGCGTCCTTTAGGACGTTCCAGAAGAGTTTTGTTTCGTCCGGAACTCCATTGGGGATTGCGTATCCTTCGGTGTTGCGAATTTGTTCCCAGTTATCGCGAACATCTTCAAGTGTGAGATCGCGCTTAAAGTAACCGGGAGTTTCGCCAATGAACACGCGGGCAACACGACCGCCACCGACCGAATACACCTCGCCGCTGACATCGCAGTCTTCGTGACTGAGCCAAGCAACGATTGGGGAGATCAAGCCGGGTTCGAGTTTTTCTCCGAGTGGTCCGAGCAGTGCTTCTGTCATGCGAGTGAGCGCAAGTGGTGCGATGGCGTTTGCCTTGATGTTGTGCTTGGCTCCTTCTTGAGCCAACACACGAGTGAATCCGACGAGTCCCATTTTTGCTGCGCCGTAGTTGGCCTGGCCAAAATTACCAAAGATTCCGGCGGCAGACGAGGTGCTGATAATGCGCCCGTATTTTTGTTCGCGCATCAAGATCCATGCAGGGCGCGTGACATTAAATGCTCCGCGTAGATGAACATCAATTACTGCATCAACAAGATCAGGTGTCATGTTATGAAATGTTTTGTCACGCAAGATGCCTGCGTTGTTAATCACAATGTCGACGCGACCGTAGGCGTCAACAGCAGTTTTGATAATCGCTTCGCCACCCTCGGGGGTTGAGACGCTGTCATGGTTGGCAACTGCCTCGCCACCCGCGGCCACAATCTCATCGACAACTTTTTGTGCGGCGCTGGCATCGGAGCCGCTTCCGTCAACGGAGCCACCAAGATCATTAATAACCAAAAATGCTCCGCGACTTGCCAACAGCAATGCGTGTTGACGACCAAGGCCGCCTCCGGCGCCTGTGATAACGGCGACTTTTCCATCAAATCCGAGTGTGCTCATAATGTCCTTGTGTGGTCAGCTCAGAATCGGTGATTCTGAGGGGGTGTGCGACTTATTAGAGTAGTCCGAGTCGGTCCAAGGCTTCTGATTTGAGGCGCTTGTAATCCAGTTTGCCGTTCGGAGCGCGTCCGATCGTGGCGATCTCAAGGATCCGCTTGGGCGATTTATAGGCAGCCAGAGTTTGGCGCACATGATTAATCAAGGCGGCCTCATCAATGGTGTGTCCGTCACGGGCTTCAACAAGTGCGGTGATGGCTTCACCAAAGCGCTCATCTGGCACGCCAACGACTGCCGCATCAGCAACTGTGGGATGCAATTTGAGTGCTTCTTCAACTTCTTCTGGATATACCTTTTCACCACCAGTGTTAATGCATTGACTGCCTCGACCCAAGAGTCGAACAGTGCCATCGGCGTCAACTTCGGCCCAGTCACCCGGAATTGTGTAGCGAATGCCGCCGATTTCTATAAATGTTCCAGCAGTCTTTGCCGGATCTTTGTAGTAACCAATCGATGTTCTGCCGCGTAGCGCAACTCGACCACGCTCACCAGAACCAGGAACAACTTCGCGACCATCTTCGGTGATGACTTTTGTGTTTGGCGACAACTTAAATTTGGCAGTGTCGGCTTTTCCGTCGGCTGTTGTTGTAGATGATGCCATGCCGACAGCTTCAGAAGAACCAAGACTGTCAATCATGATGAGTCGCTGATTGTGCTCAAGTAATCCTGCTTTGGTCTCAGACGACCACATCACGCCACTCGAAATAATTACGCGCAAACTTGTGATATCCCACTTGTTGGGATGTTCATTGAGCGCTCGCAAGATTGGTTTGGCAAATGCATCTCCAACAATTGAGATGCTGTTGACGCGATGTTGCTGCACTGTGTCGAGCAATTCATTGGCATCAAAACTTCGGCCCATCATTGTTGTGACAGAACCAGCAAGTACAAGGTTCCACATTGCGTTGAATGCTCCGGTGCCGTGCATGAGCGGCGCAGCAGGCAAGTTCATGGGACCAGGTTTTGTACTGCGTGCGTCGAGTGCGCTCCAGTCGACATGCGATGGCAACGGACTTTTGGATGCCGCATCAAGGCTTGAGACCATGTCGTCTTGCAACCACATGACTCCCTTTGGCATGCCTGTTGTGCCACCGGTGTACAAGAAATACATATCGTCACCACTGCGGCCCCACGGACCAGTCACGCGTGTTGTTGCGCTAGCCGCTGCGGTCTCGTATGGGATAGCCCACTCTGGACACGCAGACGTTGCATCGTCAACCCAGATCCAGGTCTTGACTCGGGGGACACGTGAGCGAACCGCGTCACATGTATCAGTAAATGATCCGTGGAAGATGACTGCGACCGCGTCGGAGTTATCCCAGATGTAGACGAGTTCATCTTGGGTGTATCGGTAATTAGTGTTAATCGGAATCAGTGCTGCTTTAAACAACCCGAACATCGACTCCACATACTCGGGGCAGTTCGTCATGTACTGCGCAACTTTGTCTTGGTGAGCAACTCCGGCGTTGAGAAGACTCAATGCAATGCCGTCTGCCCGTCGGTCAAACTCCGCCCACGTAAATGCTCTGTCTCCTTGGGATTGCGCGAGTGATTGAGGGTAACGATCTGCTTGGTGCTCCCAGATGTCGGCAAAGTTCCAGCCGTTTTTACGATTTTCCATGAAAGACAACCTTAGAGAAAAAACTAAGGTGACACACTATGGAACTTCTGCCTGGCCAAGACGACGCTCGTCGGCAAGAGATTCAGAAGTGGCTCAAAGATAATCCGCGACCAAGCGCTGAGCAACTTGCTCAAGCAGGACTCGTAGCGCCGCATTGGCCAGCACCATACGGTCTAGGCGCTGATCCCGTGCATCAACTAATAATCGACGAAGAACTGCACAGCGCGGGAGTTTCTCGGCCATCAAATCCGATCGGAATTGGATGGGCGGGGCCGACAATTTTATTTGCCGGAAGTGAGTATCTCAAAGAGCGCTACTTGCGACCGATGTTGTCAGGTGCAGAATTTTGGTGCCAACTATTTAGTGAACCCGGAAGCGGAAGTGACTTAGCGAGTCTTGGCACGCGCGCAGTGCGAGATGGTGATGAGTGGATTGTAAATGGGCAAAAAATTTGGACATCAGGAGCGCAGTATTCGCAGTTTGGAATTCTGATTGCACGCACAGACCCAGATGTCTCAAAGTACAAAGGAGTGACATATTTTATTTGTCCGATGGATGCCCCCGGAATTGAGATTCGACCAATCAAGTCAATGGCCGGCGCAGAATCGTTTAATGAAGTATTTTTCACGGACGTTCGGATTCCGCACATCAATGTGGTGGGAGATGTCAATGACGGATGGAGACTTGCCAAGGTCACGCTCGGAAATGAGCGAGTGTCTTTATCAACAGGCGGCGTGTTGTGGGGCGGAGGACCAACCGCACTTGATTTGATTGAATCAGCAAAACAACAAGGCCCGATTACAGATCCCGTGATGCGCCAGCGCATTGCTGCTCTATACACCGAACACACTGTGCTCGAAATCATTCGAATGCGAACGCTCACGGCGCGCTTGCGGGGCGAGCAACCAGGCCCTGAGTCAAGCGTGCGCAAAATAATTGCTGACGAGCACGGGCAACACACAATGCAGTTGGCTCGAGATTTGATCGGGGCACACGCTCTTTTAACTGGTGATGACAGAACAGAAGAGTTTTCACAGGCCAAGACCCTGCAGAGTCGAGCCTGGTACAGCGGATACATGTTTTCGCAGGCACTTACTATCGGCGGCGGCACCGGAGAAGTGCAACGAAATATTTTGGGAGAACGAGTGTTGGGCTTGCCGAGCGAGCCAAATACACAACAGGGAATGTCGTGGTCTGAGTCTCGTCGCTCTGAAACGACTGTCTAGGGTAAAGCTATGAAACACTCGGACGTTGCAACAGACAGACCGCAAGTCGATCTTTTAGACCCAGCGTTGTATCAGCGCAATCCTCACGACATTTGGACATGGATGCGCGCCAACGAGCCGGTGTATCGCGATGAACGCAATGGTTTGTGGGGGCTCTCGCGCCACGCCGATGTTATGGATGTCGAGCGGCGGGAATGTCGTGGTCTGAGTCTCGTCGCTCTGAAACGACTGTCTAGGGCAAAGACTGTCTAGGGTAAAGCTATGAAACACTCGGACGTTGCAACAGACAGACCGCAAGTCGATCTTTTAGACCCAGCGTTGTATCAGCGCAATCCTCACGATATTTGGACATGGATGCGCACCAACGAGCCGGTGTATCGCGATGAACGCAATGGTTTGTGGGGGCTCTCGCGCCACGCCGATGTTATGGATGTCGAGCGGCGGTCAACGGTGTTTGTATCAGGCCTTGGATACCGAGCGGTGTGGGCCCCTAACGAATCAAACATGATTGCCCAGGACGATCCGCGACACCGTCAACAAAGAATGCTTGTGCAACCCAAACTCACTCGTGCAGGCGTCGAAGAACGCCGAGATGAGATTGAAGACACGGTAAAAGAACTGATTGACGAACTGCTTCAAAAGCGTGAGTTCGAAGTAGTAGATCAACTTGCTGGACAGTTGCCTGCTCGATTGACGGCAAAGTTGTTGGGTTATCCAGAAGACATGTGGCCACAATTAAAGTCATGGAGCGAACGCTTGATGCGCACTGATATGCGTGATCGCAGTGGTGAAGTCTTTAGCGAATTTGTTGCAGCAAACCAAGAGTTCATTGGTGCGATGCAACCAATAGCTATTGATCGCATGACGTGTCCTAAAGATGACTTCTTGTCAATCTGGCTGCACGCCAAAATAGATGGACAGCCGTTGCCTCCTGAGTCGATTGTGCACGAAATCGGTCTGTTTATTGCTGGTGGGGCAGAGACAACACGAACAGCAATCAGTCACGGTCTGCGAATCTTCTGCGACCACCCAGAGCAGTGGGAGGCAATGTCGACAAATCCAGATCTTGTGGATAGTGCAGTTGAAGAAGTTCTGCGCTGGGTGACGCCACTGAACAACTTCTTTCGGCGCGCAATCGCCGACACAGAAGTAGGAGGACAAGCCATCTCACGAGGTGATCGTTTGATGATGATCTATCCATCAGCCAATCGTGATGAAAATGTGTTTGACGAACCCTTTGCTTTTGACATCAGTCGTCATCCCAATCCACATCTCTCTTTTGGGTTCGGAACACACCTATGTGTTGGGGCCAATATGGCCAGACTCGTCTTGCGGACAGTGTTTCGAGAACTATCTGCGCGGGCGACACAGTTGACTGTGGTCACCGAGCCAGATGTCGAAGCAAATATATTTGCGCGAGCCGTAAAATCTTTCACTATTTCGCTGACGCCTCGCTAAGTACATAAATATTGTGCTATAAAAATAATTATGACAAGCCAAATTTCCTCAGTTGTTGACATTATCCGTACGCACGGAAAAGAACGATCAGGCCACGTTGCCCTGATCGAAAGCACACATACCTGCACCTGGGGGCAACTCTATGCACGGGCATCACAAGTCGCCAACGGCCTTTGGGCTGCTGGAGTGGGTGTTCAAGATCGCGTGGCATTTTTGGACAAGAACAGCATCGAGCATTTTGAGGTTTTCTACGGATGCGCACTTATTAATGCCGTCGCAGTTGATGTCAACTGGCGACTAGCCCCGCAAGAAGTCGAATATATCGTCAATGATGCAGAGGCAAAAGTATTTATCGTGCACGCTGATTTTGTTCCTGTTCTTGAAGCAATTTTGCCGAACTTGACTCATGCAAAGATGATTCTCGTCATCAATGGCACCGGTCAGTTTGCAAACTACAACGATTGGGTGGCAGCACAGTCGAGCACCGATCCAGCGGTCCCGAGTGGACCAGATGATGTTGCGTTTCAGTTGTACTCAAGCGGCACCACCGGTCGGCCCAAGGGAGTCATGTTGTCTAACACCAACTTTGTCGCTTTGTTGCCACTAGCAATTGATGTGTGGCGGCTTAATCCTGAGGCAATTAATTTGGCAGCGATGCCGCTGTTCCATATTGGCGGAGGCGGATGGGCGACTGCTGGTCAGTATGTGGGTTGCACCACGATTGTGTTGCGCGAGATGAACCCCGCCGAAGTCGTGAGGCTGATTGGCGCGTACAAGATCACACACGCATTTTTGGTGCCAGCAGTCATTCAATTTATGTTGGCTGTTCCTGATGCGGAATCCGCAGATTGTTCAAGTTTGCAATTAATTCTCTACGGTGCATCACCGATCTCCGAAGAAGTATTGATTAAGGCAATTCAAACATTTGGCCCAATCTTTGGTCAAACATACGGACTCACCGAGACAACTGGTTCTGTGACGGATCTGCCACCACATGACCACGATCCAAGTGGTCCAAGAAAACACTTGTTGCGTTCGTGCGGTAAGGCAATTCCCGGAGTTGAACTCAGAATTGTCGACACGGCAACTTCTCTTGATATGCCAGTCGGAGAAGTTGGTGAAATATGGTGCCGTTCGCCCCAGGTGATGAAGGGATACTGGAAGAATCCAGCCGCAACTGCAGAATCAATCACGCCCGATGGTTGGTTTAAGTCTGGTGATGCCGGCTACTTAGATGCAGAGGGATATGTCTATATCCATGACCGCGTCAAGGACATGATTGTGTCTGGTGGAGAGAACGTGTATCCAGCAGAGGTTGAAAATGTACTGATGGCTCATCCAGCCGTTGCTGATGTGGCCGTGATCGGGGTTCCGCACGAGCGATGGGGCGAGACAGCCAAGGCAATTATCGTCAAGAGGGCAGGGGTTGAAGCTTCCGAAGCGGAGATCATCGCGTACTGCGTTGAGCGACTCGCCAAGTTCAAGTGCCCCACCAGTGTGACGTGGATAGATGTCTTGCCCCGAAACCCCACAGGCAAGATTTTAAAGAAAGATTTGCGTGCTCCTTACTGGGCAGGAATGGAACGCCAGGTCAACTAACGATAGTTTTGGCGGGCGATGCGGCGCCTCTTGGTCACCTCTGCCATTTTGATTGGGCTGATGGGTTGTGCGGGCTCATCCTCAAGTTCACCTCAGAACTCAGACGGTGTTGCAACGCTCACAGGCACACAAATCGCTTCTCAAAATTGTGTGTCAGGAACGGTCGTTGCTGATCGTGCTGTAAATATTGTGACAACTGTTGCGCCGATCACGAGCATCGTGTCTTCTATTGTTGGCGACACTGGCACAGTAATTACTGGTCTCGTACCTGAGGGAACAAACTCACACACCTTTGAGCCGCCGCCAAGTGCAGCGTCGGTTCTCGAGGGTGCAGATGTTGTGTTCATTAATGGTCTTGTTTTAGAAGAGCCCACTAAAAATCTCGCAGAGGCGAACTTGCGCAATGGCGCAGTTGTCTGTGAACTCGCCACAGCCGTTCTCCCAGAGTCTGATTGGATCTTTGACTTCTCGTTTCCCAAGTCAGGCGGCAAACCCAATCCCCATCTCTGGACGAATCCACCAATGGCAATCGATTATGCAACGGTCATCCTCGACACACTGACGCATATTGACCCTGCCAACGCCGATGCGTACAAGACCAATCACGAAGCGTTTGTCGCCCAGATCCGGAGTCTTGATGACGCGACAAAGGTCGCGACTGCCACCTTGCCTATTGAGAGTAGAAAACTCGTCACATATCACGATGCATACGCCTATTTTGCTCGTCAATATGGTTGGCAAGTCGTCGGCGCGATTCAGCCAGCATCTTTTGAAGAACCCACCGCCAAGGATGTTGTTGC
The DNA here is from genome assembly GCA_947488685.1 of Acidimicrobiaceae bacterium. Lineage (GTDB taxonomy): Bacteria > Actinomycetota > Acidimicrobiia > Acidimicrobiales > Ilumatobacteraceae > UBA2093. The sequence goes on from CANLAH010000009.1 coordinate 9,935, forward strand.
CTTGATTCGACAAGTCAGAAGCGAAAGCGTTCGCGCAATTTTTGGCTCCGAAGTGTTTCCGTCTCCCATCCTTGAACAGATAGGCAAGGAGACTGGCGTGACATATGTTGATGTACTGCGCGACGATGACCTGCCTGGCGAACCGGGTTCGCCGGAGCACTCCTATGCTGAACTCATGCGTTTTAACTTTGTCACCATGGTGGAGTCTCTTGGCGGCGACGCCACTGCCCTGAATTCCCTTGAGTTGGCAAACGTGCCTGATAAAGCGAAGTATCCGCAATGACAAAACTGGTTGAGTGCCGACATCTCACGTGTGCATATGGCAACGCAGTAGTTGTCAAAGATGTCGACCTCGCAATCACGTCGGGTGAGTTTGTAGGTGTAGTTGGTCCGTCGGGTTCAGGCAAGACAACATTGCTCAAAGCAATACTTAAATCGATTGCGCCCACCCATGGACACATTGATCACTCGCCAGGTCTACGACTTGCCTATGTTCCCCAAGTTGAAACGGTTGACTGGAACTTCCCAGTTACAGTGACAGAAGTTGTCGTGATGACGCAATCACAAGGGCGCTGGTGGCCACGCATCACCAATGCAGAACGCTCTGCAACCGAGCAAATGCTCGAACGTCTTGGTCTTGGCGGACTCGGAAATCGCCACATTCGAGAACTATCAGGCGGACAACAACAACGAGTGTTCATTGCGCGGGCATTATTTCATCAACCTGATCTGTTGGTGCTTGACGAACCAACCTCCGGAGTAGATGTGCGCACGCGTCATGATTTGATGCACCTTCTTGCAGATCTCAATGAGGGCGGAATGTCGATTTTGCTCACAACGCACGATCTCAATGGTTTAGCAGCACATCTTCCGAGACTTGTGTGCCTCAACACAACTGTTATTGCCGATGGTGCACCCAACGAAGTCTTAACTCCGGCGGTTCTTGAACAAACATATGGTGCACCGATGGAAGTATTGATTCACGGTGGGATGCCAGTTGTTCTTGAGCATGGAGCGGACGAGATCAGTCGTCGACTTAGTCGCCGCAGTGCTTCGTAATGATCCTGCTCGGGCTTGACCTGTTTGAGCCGTATCACTTTGCATTTTTTCGCAACGGAGTGTTGGTAGCGACGATTGCCGGGGCATTGTGCGGAGTGCTCGGAGTATTCGTAGTTCTTCGTGGCATGAGCTATATCGGCCATGGCTTGTCGCATGCAGTATTTGGTGGTGCTGCAGCATCAGCAGTAATGGGTTTGAATTATTTTGTTGGTGCAGGTGTTTGGGGTGTGTGGTCTGGAGTCCTGATTGGGCGAATAGCGCGTAGGCGAATTATCGGGGCAGATGCTGCGATCGGGGTTGTCACTACGGCATCTTTTGCGCTGGGGCTTGCCCTGTTGAATCGCTATGGACAAGCAAAAAAAAGCATTGAGGCAGTGTTGTTTGGGAGCGTTCTGGGAGTCAAGACAAGCGACATCATTGCGGTGACGGTCGTGACAGTTGTCGTTGTCATCATCGTCGTCATGGCGTATCGCAAAATGGTATTTGCAACATTTGATCCCGATGTTGCCGAAGTTACAGGTGTTCAAGTGCAATGGGTTGAAGCGCTCTTAATGGTGATGTTGTCATTGACAATTTTGGTCACGATGCGCGTAATTGGCACATTGTTGATTTCTGCACTGCTCGTCATCCCAGCCTCAGTTTCTCGAATGACTACCAACTCGATCGCGCGCATGTTGTGGGTCTCCCCAGCTGTCGGAGCTGCATCAGGGTTCATCGGAATGAATATGGCGTACCATCTAGATACATCTGTCAGTGCAACAATTATTCTTGTTGCTGCAGCGATGTTTGCCGTTGTCTATGGTGCAACAGGTGTTCGAGGGCGAGTAAGAATCTCGGCCCTACATCACGTGTAGATCCCACTCCACACCATCTGGTGTGTCGCGGACTTCAATACCTTGTGCTGCAAAAATATCCCGAATTATGTCGGAGAGGTCATATCGCTTTTCGGCGCGCACAATTGTGCGTACTGTAATTAATGCGTCAACAAATGGTGCAAGAACTTGTCGTGGGTCTTGCAAGCCAGTTGTTGCGGCGTCTCCGAGACGGCTGATCATTGATCGCAATGTCGCATGGGCTCGATCGGCAGAATCGCTCTGAAGTGTGTCGGCTGACCACGAACGAATACACGACTCAAGTGTGAGCGCAGCGCGCACCGCCCCTGGTGCGTCAGCGCCAGCAATGGCCAGATCAAATTCGGCAATTGCTTTGTCAGTGTCGGCGGCAAGTGACAACGCCTGAGGATCAACATTATCGAGAGTGACGATGGCCAGTTGCGGGGCTTGGGGTGCATCGGCATTCTGTGCCCATGGATTTCGTAAATACTCCAGTGACAGTGTCGCGCCAGTTTCAAAGACATGTGATTGCCCACGCAAGCGCACTGTGACCGTGCCATTGCCAACAACTGTGGCGATCTGGGTATCAAGATCAATAACTAGCCCGGTGTGTTCGTCGACTCCGAGTACGAATGTGTCGTCGTCAAGCATCGATTCAAACATGACCAGACGTGCCTCACCCAGATAACAAAAGCGAGTGTCGTGGTTGGCGCCTTCGGCGTTGTCGTAGTGGGGGATGACGGCTGCATTAATGCCGATGACTGATAAGAGGTCGAGTCCATCAAGGCGCCGAACGTCTTCTCCGACTTTGTAAATTTCATACACAGGGACAGTTGCTTTGCCCAGAGTAAGCGCTGCAGCAGATGCAAAGACAACGATGCCGCCTGTACGCAATTTATCTGCAAGCAGAGTAGCCACGGTTGTTTCGCTCCATTGACGCAACGCATACGTCGGCGATCCTGGCCCCGCAAAAATGTAATCAGCACTTGCGAGACGACGAAGACCACGTTCTGTCTCGACGGGGTCAGCGGCAATGTGCGTATCTTTCATTCGCACCAATCCGGCTACTTGAAGGTCGACGTTGATACTTGTTTTGAAATATTCGACAGCACGGAGCGCCAGATCGGGGGCATTTTCTTGGAATCCATATGGCGTGTCAAGCACGACTGCCTGAACAGGTGAGGGGAGTAGCGCTGTCAGGCGTCGGTGTGTTGTCACCATCGTTGGAGCAGTTTCACCTGATCCCATAATGGCAAGTATGCGAGGCAAAGTCATGAGAAAAATCCGTCTGAACAGGCAGCGTGGATAACGTCGGCAAATCGCTGCGGATGCTGAGCATGCAGATCGTGATCGGCAGGACGAAACCATTCAACGCGACATGATGCAAGTTGGCTATTGGCAAGATCGAGTGCAGCAATTTTGTTACGTGTCATGTCGTCATCGATTGTGGCAGAACTTGCTGCTGGTGTGAACATCACTGGGACGCTGATTTGGGCAAAACGTTCTGACGGACGATGTTGCCACAAGCCGTGCAACACTAAAATATGTCGGTCAAATGTCAGCCATGGTCTGATCGTGCCATCATCAAGTCGCTCCATGTTGCTCATCGCTCCAGCAATTGCCTCTGCTGACCAGTCTGAGTGAGATGCTGCAATAGCAGCGTTCAAGGTGTCGTGTTTCATGCCAGCAATTCGCGGTGGCGCCATTACTTTTTTGCAGTCGTTCCAATCTGGAAAATACTCAGACAACTCAATTGTTCCGCCATCGACCCCACAAACTCCTCGCACGAGCGCCGGATATTTCCATGCGAGTTCAATCACGACATTGCCACCCCAAGATTGGCCGATAACAACGGGGCGATCCCAGCCATCTGTGCGGAGATCTTCAAGCAAGGTGGCGAGATCATCGGTGATCGTTGCCATGTCGTAGCCAGATTCGGTTTTATCGCTGTGGCCATGTCCGCGCTGATCGATCGCGATCACGGGATGACCCAGGGCAGCGAGTGCACGGGCGGGCCCGTCCCACAATCTGGCGTTAGAGGCCAGGCCATGCACTAGCACCAGTGGAGTGCCTGAATGCGTGAGCGGGCTTGACCATTGAACGGTATTTAAAGAAAGACCAGTTGCCAGTGAACGCTGAGCGATCTGAGGGACGATTGGCACCTAGTGAGTGTCGCAGGACTTCGGCAGAAACGCAATTGCAACCTAAGGTTATGTCACAAGCAAAGGGGAAATATATGAAGTTGTCAATGATGATTAATTATGCGGGTGGTTTCAAAGAGTCTGCTGCTCGTGTCGTCGAACTCGAAAAGGCTGGTCTTGACCAGGTCTGGGTGGCAGAGGCGTACAGCTTTGATGCAATCTCCCAGATTGGCTATCTGGCGGCTGTTACTAATCGTGTCGAGATCGGAACAGGCATTGTCAATATCTACTCGCGCTCTGCTGCACTGATGGCGATGACGGCTGCTGGCTGTGACTATGTCAGTGACGGTCGTTTTATTTTGGGACTTGGCGCATCTGGCCCACAGGTGATTGAAGGTTTCCACGGAATCCCGTATGAGAAGCCGATGCAACGCACCAAGGAATACATGGACGTATGTCGCGAAATCTGGAAGCGCGAGAAGGCGCTCGAATACTCCGGTAAAACGATTCAGATTCCGCTGCCAGATGGTGAAGGAACGGGACTCGGAAAACCACTCAAGATTATTAATCACCCATTGCGCTCGAGCATCCCTATCTGGTGGGCGTCGCTGATGGAAAAAAGCGTTGAAGCAACTGCTGCATATGCAGACGGTTGGTTGCCGATCATGTTTATTCCGGAGAAGTTTCAAAATGTGTGGGGCAATCCACTCAAGGCTGGCTTAGCAAAGCGCGATCCATCGCTCGGACGTCTTGAAATCAGTGCCGGCGGAATGTTGGCGATTGATGAGTCACTCACCGGAGACGCACAAGCAAAGATTTTAGATTTCGCACGTCCGACGACGGCGCTTTATGTCGGCGGCATGGGAGCGCGCGGCAAAAACTTTTACAACGATATTGCCCATGCGTATGGCTATGAAAAAGAAGCAGTCGCAATTCAGGATCTCTATTTGGACGGCAAGAAGAAAGAAGCCGCTGCCGAAGTTCCTGGCGAATGGCTGGAGCTATCTAACTTGGTCGGACCGCGCGGATACATCAAAGAGCGCGTCGGAGCATTCAAGGAGGCTGGCGTCACTGTGTTGTCGGTTAACCCTGTCGGCCCAGATGCTGTTAAGACAATGGAGACACTGCGTTCAATTGTCGATGAGGTTGGCTGATGAGCGCCCCCGTCAATGGGTATGTTGCGCCCGGCTGGGAAGCCGTCAAAGATGCATTTCAGGCGAACTTAGACAGCGGTGCTGATCTCGGTGCTGGCGTTAGCGCGTTTCACCGCGGAGAATGTGTTGTTGACTTAACTGGCGGTTGGTTCGACAAAGACAAAACAACTGAATACACCAGCGACGCGTTGCAATTAGTTTTCAGCACGACAAAGGGAGTAACTGCAATCGCCATTGCGATGTTGGTGCAGCGAGGACTCCTCGACTACGGAGCGCCCGTTTCACAGTATTGGCCAGAGTTTGCTCAACATGGCAAGCAAGATGCAACAGTCGCACAGTTGTTATCTCACCAGTGCGGGCTCTTCACTGTTGATGGCAAAATTAGTTTGCAAGAAGCATTGGACTGGAACACGATTACATCTCGACTTGCTGCCACTGCACCAGCATGGCCAATTGGTACAAAACACGGTTACCACGCTCTTACATATGGTTGGCTTGCCGGCGAACTGATTCGTCGTGTTGACGGTCGCGGGCCGGGGCGCTTTGTCGCAGAAGAAATCGCCGGGCCACTCGGCGTAGAAATATTCATCGGTCTTCCAGAGCAATACGAACCACGGGTGTCGCGACTGACAAATGAGCCTGTCGACCCCAACGCACCAGCGGTTGACCCCGCTATTGCCAAAATGATTGCCGACATGATGGGGCCAGATAGTCCAGGAGGTCGGGCGCTATCCCTTAACGGTGCGTTTGGTGAGATAACTTCGACTGAGGGAGTGTTCAATACGCGCGCAGTTCATGCGGCAGAAATTCCTGCAGCAAACGGAATCTCGAACGCGCGGTCACTAGCGACAATGTATGCAGCAACACTTTGGCCCGTAAACGGCGTGCAGTTAATGAACGACAGCATTCGTGAGTGTGTGAGTACCACGGTTACTCCTGTTGGTGAGGCCGATACGTGTTTGATCATGCCAACCACTTTCGGGATGGGATTCATGACTCACGGACAATTCAGCCCGTATGCCGGAAACGGAAGCTACGGCCATCCAGGTGCCGGCGGTTCGGTGGCTTTTGCCCAAGAGTCACGTCAAATGTCATTTGCATATGTCATGAATCAAATGGCTGCCAACCTTGCTGCTGATATGCGTGCGCAACGACTAATGGACGCCGCAGCAAAATGCGCTGACGACGCTCACTAGATTCATTTCGACAAAGAACGAGCGCGAATCTGTCGGACTAGTTTTTTCGTGAGCAGCAAGTAGGTTATTGACGCTGCTGCAGCAGCAGTGGCGAAAATCGCAATCGTCGGGCGAACTCCAATCGCATCTGAAGTTAGCCCTGCCAAAATGCTTGTTAGTCCCAACATGAGAGTGACAAGTGCGAAGTCACCAGCCATCACGCGGCCACGCAAATGATCGGGAGACTCAACTTGTAGACCGTATGTAGAAAGTGTCCACTGCGCGCCACCACCGAGATGGGCAAGTCCAATAAAAAGACATGCGAGTGGCATTACTGGGCTGATTGCTGCGCCGAAATAACAGCCAGAAAAAACAAGTCCAGCAAAACCACAGACACGCAAAAGTTTCGACATGTCGTTGCCGACTATACGCATAGCAATAAGAGGACCAAGACCAGAACCAACACCCCGTGCACCAATGAGTAAGCCTCTCCCTGCATCGCCGGCATTAAATGCGTTCGACGCAAGAATTGGCAACTGGCTCACTATTCCGGCGCCAACTGCAAAGGTGACCTTAGAACTCAGGAGCGCCAAAATGATTGGATCTTGACGAGCCAGAGTCACTGCTTCTTTCATGTCGGCAATGGGCTGAATGCGTTTGCCCGATCCTGTACCTGTCTCATGACTTTGCATTGCGCGATGTACGAGTGCAATCAGTCCTGCCGCTACAGCAAAACTCACCGCATCAAATAAAAATGCCGCGTTGCGGCCAAACGTTTGCGAAAAAATACCACCGAGTGCTGCCCCTAGAGCCAGCATGACTCCCCATGTGCTGCCAAAAACTGAGTTGGCAGTGCGTAGGTCGTCGTCATTGTCCACCAAATTAGGAATCGCTGCTTCACTCGCTGGTCGTACAAATGCACCAAGCCCCGAAATGATGGACTGTGCCACAAAAGCCAACCACACTCGACTATCAGTGACGAGCAACATTGACAAGGCGGCCACACCTTGACCAAGAGAGACAACAATAATAATTCGTCGACGGTCGTATCGATCAGCCATCGCCCCAGCAATTGGTGATGTAAAAAAAGCTGGCAATGTAAACGAGACCAGCACTAGCGAGACTAAGAACTTCGAGCCTGTTAAGTCTTCAACGAGCCCAGCAAGTGCAACAAAGGTGAACCAGTCACCAAGATATGAAATAACTTGAGCGGCGAAAACTAAACGAATCTCACGATTACGTCGGAGCAGAGAGAGCATTAGTTGTGACGAAGACCAGACATACGAGACAAAACCTGCTCCGCTTCGTCCATGATTTGCTGCACAAGCGTTGCGGCCGGAATGAGTCCGTTAATCGCGCCAGCACCTTGACCTGCTGGCATGAACTCTTTGGTCAAATCTGCAGTCACGCCATCAGATGGTCCGAGATGATTTGCTCCTGCACGACTTGACACTATGAATTGCTCAGGGAATGACTTGAGTTCTTCAGGATGTTCTTCGTAGTGCTGTGTCCATTCGTTTCGTACGACACGACAGGTCTTGCCAGTGAATCCGCGGCTGATCACTGTTCCGTCTTCAGTAAGACCGATAAGAGTCTCTTTGTATCCGTTGACAGTGCGTGCTTCTGGAGTGGCGATGAATCGTGTTCCGATCCACACACCGTCTGCTCCGAGGGCGAGCGACGCGGCTAAGCCACGTCCATCAAATAATCCACCAGCAGCAACGACAGGAACTTTGTCTCCGACTGCATCGACAACCTGCGGTACAAGAGCCATCGTGGCAACGGTGCCGGTATGGCCGCCAGCCTCTGTTCCTTGGGCGACTACGAAATCGCAACCGGACGCAACCGCAGCAATTGCGTGACGAACTTTGCCGCACATTGATCCGACGAGGATTCCGTTCTTATGCAGAGCCCCAACGACCTCGCGCGGTACTCCTAGTCCTGCCACATAGATGCGGGCGCCACCACTAATAACTGCAGCGGTCGCAACCAGACGCAACCGCAGCAATTGCGTGACGAACTTTGCCGCACATTGATCCGACGAGGATTCCGTTCTTGTGCAGAGCCCCAATGACCTCGCGCGGTACACCAAGTCCTGCCACATAGATGCGGGCGCCACCACTAATAACTGCAGCGATACCAGCCTCAACGCTTGCGGGAGACGCAGTCAGCAGATCAACTCCGAATGGTTTTTTTGTGAGCTGTCGAACAAGAGCCATTTCTTCGACGAGTTGCTCAGCAGACATTGTTGATGCGCCAAGCGTTCCGATTCCGCCTGCCTCAGAGACTGCCGCGACAAGTTCGTGGTAGGAAACTCCGCCCATGCCAGCCAACATGATGGGAAGTTCAATATCGAGGAGTTCAGTCAGTCGTGTACGCATGATGCAACCGTACCTGTTGGCAACACAGGGGTGTCAATTGGGCGAGTGGGTAGCGTCAAATGCGCCAGATCGAGCAAAAAACTTACGATGCCATCGTCGCGGAGTCAGTAGCACTGCACGGGGTTCGTCTTCAAACATCCATCTAGCAAAGTTTCGTCGTGTCCATGCGCTTGTGTCAGCCACTCGAAGAGCAGCACGCGCACCGATAGGACGTGCCAAAATTTTTCCGAGCAGTTGAGACATTCGATGATCAGCCAGCAGATCTTGGTCAAGCGCTCGAGAATACGCATCGCGTACATCGCGTGGTGTCGCACCAGAGTTGATGACATCAGCAGCAAGTATTCCGGTGAGCAATGCCTGACCGATTCCTTCTCCTGTCAAAGTGTCAGTGGCGCACACGGCATCACCAACGAAAAGCACGCGACCTGAACTGCGAGTGGCAGTATCAATGCGTGCCGGAATTGGCCATGCTGTGTGACGTCCAAGAAATGTGACATCAGGACCAAGTGCTCCGGCAATGTGCGCGCGCGTCGGAAGTTCTTGCCATAGCGAGTTCATGTATTGCACGCTGTGGTCAGAAGTTCGCAATACGCCGAAACCAAAATTCACACGGTTGCCTGGCAATGGGAAAGACCATGCATAACCTGGCAGAAGATCTGGCTCAAACCACACACAAAGTTGTGTGCTTGCAAGACCCGTCACATTGCCAAAATATTGACGAAACGCGTGCCACTCGCCCAGATATGAAGGTGTGCTCAGGCCAAGTGCGCGCCTCACGGGAGACCACATTCCGTCAGCGGCGACGACGAAGTCTGCAGTCATGGGGCCACCTGAGGTTTGAATCTCGACAGAGTCGTTGTCGTCGCGAAGAACTGACTCGAATGAAATATTTTCAAGAATATTTATCCCGCGTGATCGTGCGAGTACAACGAGTGCATTGTCGAGCTGGAGACGCGGTGCAATGGCTGCAAATTGTCCAGAACCGGAGGGCAGTGGTAACAAAATTTCTCGCCCAGACGGAGAGCGCAGCCAAGCCGAGTCACACTGTTGCCAGTCAGGCACCATTTCAGGAACCAGACCCAGTTGCTCAAGGAGTCGCAATGCGCCAGTTGTGAGTCCGTCCCCACAACATTTATCTCGCGGAAACTTTGCCTTATCAAGCACGGTGACTGTGTGGCCGTACTTGTTCAACATGAGGGCGCTGGCTATTCCGGCGGGACCGGCACCAACGACGAGAACAGATCTAGACACGATAAATCAGGTTAGGGCGCTTCTTCGGCTGTGCTCGTGTGGAGCAAGATTCTCTAGGATAAGAAGTTCATCGTCACATTTTGGATGTGACCAGAAGGAGAGTTATGGCACGGTTATGTGAGGGGCGCGTGGCGATTGTCACGGGTGCTGGTCGAGGAATAGGACGCGAGCATGCGCTGAGTTTGGCCACCCATGGCGCTCGCGTTGTGGTGAACGATCTTGGTGGCGGCATCGACGGATCTGGTGGAGATCTTTCGCCAGCGCAGTCTGTTGTCAATGAAATTCTTGCAATGGGTGGCGAAGCCGTTGCCAATGGCGACGATATTTCAAGTTGGGAGGGGGCAGAGCGATTGATTAATACTGCTGTCACGACTTTTGGCGATCTGCATGTCGTCGTTAATAATGCCGGAATCTTGCGCGACAGAATGCTTGCCAACATGAGCGAAGCAGAATGGGATGCTGTCATTAAAGTGCATCTCAAAGGAACATTCGCGCCCGCACGATGGGCCGCCGCATACTGGCGTGACCGCTCTAAAGACGGCCATGCTGTGAGCGGACGCATTATCAACACCACATCAGTGTCAGGCATCTACGGCAACATTGGACAAACAAACTACGGTGCGGCAAAGGCAGGAATTGCTGCGTTCACCAACATTGCTGCGCTTGAACTTGCGCGTTATGGCGTAACGGTCAATGCTGTTGCACCAGTTGCTCTCACGCGAATGACAGAAGGACTCGGTGCTGCTCCTGAGACAGATCACGAACGCGACATGCGTTCACCAAAATGGATTGCTCCGATTGTGACATGGCTTGCATCAGAAGAGAGCGCTGCCGTTTCGGGATGCGTTTTTGAGGCAAGTGGTCAGGTGCTAGCCATTGCCGAAGGCTGGCATCGTGGTCCGCGCATTGAACCCGTTGCAGACCCTACGCGTCTTGGTCCAATCGTTGAGCAATTGCTTGCTCAATCTCGACCAAATGCGGGCATGGATGGCGAAGAAGGCTCGTATCCCCAGACAACATTAAGAAAATAATTCAGCACATCACTAACGCAATTTCAGACATGCAACACAACACAGAAAGAAACATGACATGGCACTTAATCCAGAAGCAGTAGGAACCGAAGGCGATGCGTTTGAAGCATCATGGACAAGCAAAGACGCACTCCTGTACGCCGTAGGCGTCGGCGCTAAAAACAATGAATTGTCTTACACCACGGAAAACACAAAAGACGTTCAACAGCAGGTGCTTCCAACATTTCCAGTCGTTGTCGGCATGGCTGGTGGCGGAGCGAGTCCAATGCGAAATATTGGTCAGTTCAATCCGGCCATGTTGGTACATGGCCAACAAGCAGTCACGTTGCACCGCCCTTTGCCTGTAGCCGGAACAGTCATTATGAAAGGTCGCATCACGGCGATGTACGACAAGGGTAAAGCCGCAGTTGTCGTGACATCTACAGAAGCAGTCGACAAAGCAGATGGCAAGCCAGTGTTTACAAATACTTCGTCAGTGTTTATTCGCGGCGAAGGTGGTTGGGGTGGCGAGCGCGGACCAAGCGGACCCCAGAACGTTGCTCCAGATCGCGCGCCTGATCATGTGGTCTCATACAAGACACTTCCCGAACAAGCGCTCATCTATCGACTCAATGGCGACCGCAATCCACTGCACAGCGATCCATCATTTGCAGCCATGGGCGGATTTGATCAGCCAATTCTGCATGGACTCTGCACATATGGTTTCACGGGCCGGGCATTGTTGCATTCGCTCTGTGGGAGCGATTCAGCAAAGTTCACGCATATTGAAGGTCGATTCGCGTCGCCAGTTTTGCCTGGTGAAGAGCTCACCGTGCGGATGTGGGTGACCGCGGCAGGCGAGGCCGTTTTTTCTACCTCGGTCGCAGATCGGCTAGTGATTGACCAGGGATTGGTGCGGTTTCAGGGCTAATTCGCCTATTGTCGCAAAACCCGATAGGAATAGTCATCTTTAGGGTATGCTCTCTGGATGACTCAAATCCAGACCTCAAAAGACTCTTTGAGCCAGTCGCTAGCCCAGATTCATCAGGCCGCGCGTGAACTTGAAGATGCCCAGCCACAAGAGATCGTGCGCTACGCCTACGACCTGCTCGGCGATGGCCTTGTTGTCACGTGCAGTTTTTCTGATGCGGTCCTTGCTCACGTGGCATCGACTGCAGTGCCAGGCATAGAGATCGTGATGCTCGACACTCAGTTTCTTTTTGCTGAGACACATTGGTTTGCAACCGAGTTACGCAATAAGTTCAATCTCAATTTGCGCGTGATTGAGCCACTCGTGGAATCAGAAAATTTGTGGCAGACAAATATCGAAGGCTGTTGTGCGGCTCGAAAAGTCGAACCACTTGAGCGCTTACTCGCAGAAAAAACTGGTTGGGTGACAGGAGTCCGACGCGCCGACGCGCCAACGCGTGCAACGACGCCGGTGATGACATATGACATTGTGCGCAATGTGATCAAAGTGAATCCGTTGGCCGCAATGTCTGATGACGATATTTCACTCTACGAACGCATTAATGAATTGCCAGAGCATCCACTCGTTGACAAAGGATATTCGTCAATCGGATGTTGGCCATGCACGCGACCTGTTGATGGTGACGAAGACAAGCGATCGGGTCGTTGGGCTGGACAAGACAAGATTGAGTGCGGACTGCACGTTTAAAGAATCGTAAAATAATTTTACGGAAGTAGCAGCAGGTTGCGTAAGTGTTGAAGTATCACATCGACGCTGGCATCAATTTCAAGTTCATCTGTGTGGATATGAATTGACGGCGATGTTGGTCGTTCGTAATCAGAGTCAATGCCTGTGAAGTTTGGAAGTTCGCCGGCGCGCGCTTTTTTGTAGAGGCCTATCTGTGTGGATATGAATTGATGGCGATGTTGGTCGTTCGTAATCAGAGTCAATGCCTGTGAAGTTTGGAAGTTCGCCGGCGCGCGCTTTTTTGTAGAGGCCTTTGGGGTCGCGCTTCTCTGTGACTGCGAGGGGAGCATCAACAAAAACCTCAATGAAATTTTCTTCACCGATGACTTCTTTGGCCGATGTTCTTTCAGACTCGAACGGACTAATGAAGCAGGCAAGAACTATGACGCCTGCATTGTTGAGGATCTGGGCCACATGACTTGCCCGTCTGAGGTTTTCGATTCGATCAGCGGTTGTAAACCCTAGATCCCGCGTTAAGCCGTGGCGCAGGTTGTCGCCGTCAAGAAGATAAGTGCGCAGTCCCATCGCATGAAGACGGATTTCGAGCGCATTTGCCACGGTGCTTTTTCCGCTTCCGGAGAGACCCGTAAACCAAACAGTGGCACTGCGTTGATGATTTAGTTCTTCGCGATGATGCCGTTCGATCGATGTGTGCTGCCAAGAAATATTTGAATCTCGACGCAGGGAGTGACGAATCATCCCAGCCCCGACCGTCTTGCTCGTGATTCGGTCAATGATGACAAAACTTCCGGAGTATCTGTTGTCGACGTATGGGTCATAAGCGACAGGTCGATCGGTTGCGAGATTGCAAATAGCTATGTCGTTGAGCTCAAGAGTGGAGGCTGCGAGGTGCTCAAGTGTGTTGACGTTGATCTTGTATTTGGGTTTATCAATCATGACCCCGACTGTTTTGGTGCCAATCTTGAGTAGATAAGAACGATGTGGCATCATCTGGTTCTCGTCAGTCCACACCATAAATGCTTCAAATTGATTGCCGACGTCAGGTACTGAGTCGGGTGTGCACAACAAGTCGCCACGACTAATGTCTATTTCGTCATCCAGGACGATTTGGATACTTTCGCCCGCTACAACGCGCTGACGATCACCGTCAAAACTTGGCAGCGATGCAACTCGAGAAATTTTTCCGCTTGGTTGTACTTGGATACTGTCACCGACGGATAATGATCCGCTGGCAACGAAACCTAAGTATCCGCGAAAATCTTGGTTCGGCCTGCTCACGGATTGCACATACCTGTCACCGACAGACAGAGATCCGCTGGCAACGAAACCTAAGTATCCGCGAAAATCTTGGTTCGGCCTGCTCACGGATTGCACATACATACGAAATGGTTTGTCGTCAGACAAGACATGAGCTTCTGTTTCTTCAAGAATAGAAAGAAGTGTTGGGCCGTGATACCACGGCATTGCTGCACTCGCAGTTGTGATGTTGTCACCATTGAGTGCTGACACTGGAACAAACGATAAATTCGTGAATCCAAACTCTTGGGAGAATTCGCGGTAGGAAGTCTCAATATCTTGAAAGATCGTTGAGTCATAGTCCACGAGATCAATCTTGTTAACTGCAACAATGACATTGGTTATGCCGAGTAGATGCACAAGAAACGAGTGGCGTCGAGTTTGCGTCAGAACACCCTTGCGTGCGTCAATCAACACAATTGCCAAGTCAGCCGTTGAAGCCCCAGTCACCATATTTCGGGTGTATTGCTCGTGTCCTGGGGTGTCGGCAACAATAAATGTGCGGCGGTCTGTACTGAAAAAGCGATACGCAACATCAATAGTGATCCCTTGCTCGCGTTCTGCTTGTAGCCCATCGGTGAGCAAGGCAAAGTCAAGGTTGCCACCTTGTGTTCCGACGCGTTCGGAGTCTTGCGACAGAGTGGCTAACTGATCATCAAAGATTTGCTTCGACTCATATAGAAGACGTCCAATGAGCGTGCTCTTGCCGTCGTCAACGCTTCCGCAAGTAATAAATCGCAAAAGCCCCTTGGACTCCTGCTCAGCCAAAAAATCTGCAACAGGACCTGTGGGTTGGGATGAACGCTGCCTCATTAGAAGTAGCCCTCAATTTTTTTCTTCTCCATTGAGCCGGCACCATCATGGTCGATGAGTCGACCCTGACGTTCCGATGTAGTGGCAGTAAATAGCTCAGTCAAGATGCCTTCTAGGTCTACTGACTCACTCTCAACTGCTCCTGTGAGTGGATAGCAGCCAAGTGTCCGGAAGCGAACCATGCGTTGCTCGATTGATTCGCCTTGGCGAAGTTTCATTCGATCGTCATCAACCATGATGAGCATTCCGTCTCGCTCTACGACGGGACGTACTTTGGCAAAGTACAAAGGCACAACAGGAATCGCTTCGAGATAGATGTATTGCCAAACATCGAGTTCTGTCCAGTTGGACAGCGGGAATACACGAATTGACTCACCAGCGCCATGACGCGCGTTGTAGATGTTCCAGAGTTCAGGTCGTTGATTTTTGGGATCCCACACGTGCTTGTCGGAGCGGAACGAAAAGACACGCTCTTTGGCACGAGATTTTTCTTCGTCGCGTCGCGCCCCGCCGAACGCGAGATCGAAGTTGTACTTGTCGAGTGCTTGTTTGAGACCTTGTGTTTTCCACATGTCCGTATGTACCGAGGACCCATGATCGAACGGATTGATTCCGAGTTCGATGCACTCGGGGTTTTGGTGAACGAGAAGATCTGCCCCAACAAGGTCGACAATCTTGGCGCGAAACTCGATCATCTCTTTAAATTTCCAGGTTGTGTCGACATGCAGTAGCGGAAATGGCAAAGGTGCCGGATAGAAAGCTTTTTGAGCAAGGTGCAACATGACACTGCTGTCCTTGCCAATGGAATACAACATCACCGGGTTGACTGCTTCGGCAACGGCCTCGCGAATGATGTGAATTGCTTCAGCCTCAAGCAGTTGCAGATGGCTGAGTTGAGTCTGCGACTGTGCTTTCACCGCACCATTCTAGAGCGCCTGAAATGTTTTGGCACAGTGTTATTTGGTGACGTGTTCGCGCATTCTCTTTTGAATCAGGTCACGTCGCTGCTGCAATTCTCGGTAGGTCAGAGAATTCGTTGAATTTTCTACACCGAGGCTGGCCTTGACGCTGTCAAAATTGAATTCTTGAATCAGGTCACGTCGCTGCTGTAATTCTCGGTAGGTCAGAGAATTCGTTGAATTTTCTACACCGAGGCTGGCCTTGACGCTGTCAAAATTGAATTCAACAGCGCTTGGGTCGATGCCGAGATCGCGACCAAGAGTCTCACCATGTCGTTGGGTAAACACCATCGAGATCGTGGCAACCTCTGCAAGCAGATCAAGGTTGGGGGCAAGTCGTGCGATTGCGCCATCAAGGAAAACCATGTTCTTGACATACAGCATTAATTCTTTAGGAAGTTTCGCCCCATAGGCCAAGAGTGCTTTAACAATTCGCTGTACTTCTTTGACTAATTCTTCGCCGCTAAGTGTTGTGGGATCAATCGTTGTTTGATCAAGTCGTAGATCACGGATGACGGCATCGATATCTGAATCAAGCGGAAGCGCCCCAAGATCTCGGAGTGCTGAGACTTGACCGTGTAGATCATTTGTTGATGCTCCGAGCATGAGGCGCAAGAATGCGATTCTTCGCGATGAACTCAGTCTTCCGACGATTCCAAAGTCCAGCAGGGCAGTTCGACCGTCATGCATAACAAATAAGTTTCCGCCATGTAGATCACCATGAAACACGCCATGAATAAGTGCGCCTTCCATGAATGCAATGAGTCCAGTGCGGATGACATTCTCGGTGTCAATTCCGGCGTCTTGCATGGCAACGACATCATCGAATTTAAAGCCAGTAAGTTCTTCCATCACCAGGACGCGCCGAGTGACCAGAGTGGGGTGTGGTCGAGGAATGACGTATCCCTCTTGGCCGAGATCTCGCATCATGCGAGCAAGATCAAGCATGTTTGCTGCTTCCATTCGAAAGTCGAGTTCTTCTACGATTGTTTCGGCGAACAGCTCCAAGAACTCGCCGAGTGACCAGAGTGGGGTGTGGTCGAGGAATGACGTATCCCTCTTGGCCGAGATCTCGCATCATGCGAGCAAGATCAAGCATGTTTGCTGCTTCCATTCGAAAGTCGAGTTCTTCGACGATTGTTTCGGCGAACAGCTCCACGAGTGCAGGGGGATTAGCAAGTGCTGCGACGGGGATTCGCCCAATAAGGTGCGGAGCAAGCCATGACATGACGCGAAGATCTTTGCGCACCATCACCGACACATCAGGTCGTTGTACTTTGACAACAACATCTTCACCCGTCAGAAGTCGTGCACGATGAACTTGAGCAATTGATGCCGCTGCAAGTGGGGTGGTGTCAAACCACGAAAAAACATCTTCGATGCGTGCCCCAAGATCTTGCTCGATTGTTAGTTGCACGGAGGCGAATGTTTCGGCTGGTACTTGATCTCTGCAACGCTTGAACTCGTCGACAAGTTCTGCGGGGAACAGTCCTTCACCACTGCTAATGATTTGACCCAACTTGATGTACGTCGCTCCAAGTTTTTCGACTGCCCTGCGAAGACGCAAAGAAACGTTGGCACGAGAGGCGACATCAGAAGAAAATGATCCGCGACGTTTTCGGACATACCAAGGCACAAGTGCGATCACAAAAACAATCACAACAACACCCATGCGCATCAGTGGGGGTAGTCGCCGAGATTTTGTGAGCTTGGGAACTTCTGCTTGAGCTTGTTGACGCAGGGCAATTGCCGTGGTGGTCCACGCAATATTTGCTTCGGGAACTTGCCAAGGCGCAGTAGAGGAGAAGGCGCCCCAAACGAGGTCGCCCGAATGTGCGGGGGTCACGTCTCTATTCTGGCGTATCGATTTAGGAGTTGGCTAGCCGTGCGCCACTGTAAGGTTCATTTAATGACACAAGACTCCACAGCACCACTGACTGGCATCAAAGTGGTCGAACTAGGTGTTTGGGTAGCAGGTCCAGCCGCTGGCGGCCTGATGGCTGACTGGGGAGCGGATGTCATCAAAGTCGAACCGGCCCAAGGTGATCCGCAGCGCAACATGTTTCGCGCGCTCGGGATAGATGCTCAAATTGGTGAGCCTCAATTTGAAATCGATAACCGAGGCAAGCGATCAGTGGTTCTTGATCTGCGCAGTGACGATGGCAAGCGCGCAATGTTGTCTTTGTTGGCTGATGCAGATGTATTTATTACGAATGTTCGACTGGCTGCATTGCGTCGACTCGGGCTTGATCCAGATGCGATACGCGCCGCATTTCCGCGACTGATTTACGGACTACTCACCGGCTACGGATCAGAGGGGCCAGATGTTGATCGACCCGGATATGACATCGGAGCGTTCTGGGCGCGTTCGGGGTTGGCCCACACCACTGTGTCGCCCGATCAGTTGCCACCAGCCATTCGGTCCGGTCAAGGTGATCACACCACCGGGATCACCCTCGTGAGCGGCGTGATGGCTGCGTTGTTTGATCGACAACGCACAGGACAAGGTCGACTTGTTTCGACAAGTTTGTTGCGCACTGGTATCTACACATTGGGTTGGGACATTGGGGTGTATTTGCGATTTGCAAAACGCGAGAGCACAAAACCTCGATCAAGACTTCGTGCTCCGTTGATGAATTCGTATCGTTGTGCAGATGGTCGTGCATTTTGGTTGCTCGGACTAGAGGCTGACAGACATTGGCCTGCACTTGTTGCGGCAATTAATCGACCAGATCTGGCAGCAGATGAACGATACGTTGATGCGCGCGTTCGATTAGTGAACAGCGAAACCCTGATTGCCACACTCGATGAGATTTTTGCGACACAACCAATGGCAGAGTGGACACGCAAGTTTGATGAGCACGACGTCTGGTGGGCTCCGATCAACTCGATTCCAGATGTCGTTGTCGATGCACAAGCTATTGCATCAGGCGCATTTATTGATATGAATCCGCGCGAGGGCGAAGCACCGTATCGTGCCGTGAATTCTCCCGTTGATTTTGATGGCTACACATTTCGCCCAGGTCAAGTGCCACGAGTCGGCGAGCACGAGCCCCGCTGGTAATTACTTGTCGCGCCACTTGTCGCCCCAGAGGGCGTCAAGTACGGGCTCTTTAAACTCTTGGCGGCAAATCAAAAAGTCGGGTAGCCATGTGTCGGACTTGTTGTAGACGAGAGGCGAGCCATCAAGACGACTGGCGTGTAGACCTGCTGCCATCGCAACTGCAGCAGGAGCAGCAGAATCCCATTGATGCATTCCGCCATCATGTAAATAAATATCTGTATCTCCCATGACGACTGACATTGCTTTTGCGCCTGCACTTCCGAGTCGAAATGCGTCGCAGTCAAGTTCTTGGGCAACGATGATTGCGGAATACGGTGCGCGTGATCTAGATGTCACGAGTCGTGGCTTGGCACTTGTGCGCGGTGGTAATACCGATGGTGGCGTTGTGCTGAATACTTTGTCAACTGCTGGCAACGACACTGCGGCCGTCACAAAATGATCAAGGCTCCAGAGCGCAATATGTACAGCCCAATCTTGGCGATTTTCGCCGTATTCAGTGGTGCCGTCAAGTGGCTCACAAAATGATCAAGACTCCAGAGTGCGATATGTACAGCCCAGTCTTGGCGATTTTCGCCGTATTCAGTGGTGCCGTCAAGTGGATCAATGATCCAGACGCGCTCGGCGCTGAGCCTGTGCTTGCTGTCCGCTCCTTCTTCGGAGAGTACGGCGTCATCTGGTCGGACGCGCGAGATCATGTCAAGTAAAAAGTGATGAGCACCCATGTCACCTGAATCGCGCAGGTTCCACATGGAGGTTCCCTCTGAAATTAAATCGGTTCGCAAAGACACCAGGAGCTGACCAGCGTGAACTGCGAGAGCAGTCGCTAGATCATCGTCATTAAGATTGTCCCAATCGACTGCAGTATTCGTGCTCACTCAGAACCACGCACAAGGTCGATGGTTTGACGAACAAGTTGTCGAGCAGTGTCTTCGTTCGCTCCTTGAGCGACAAGTTCGTTGACTCGTGCCTCTATTTTTTCGGCAAGTGCGTCAGAAAATACATCGATGCGTGGAGTTTTTGTGGCTGAAGCAACAGCAATCAAAATAATGGCAGCAATGGCAGTTACCACGCCAAATGTCACGACGTAGCCTTCGTTGTTGCCTCTAATTGACGAGACAATCATGGCTGGAATGCCAGCAAGAAAAATACAGATACACACGGACCGAAGCACACGTAGCGACATGATTTATCGAGCCAATGGTTTGTATTTAATGCGATGAGGCTGTTCGGCAGCGATTCCCATCTCTTTGCGACGCCAGGATTCGTATTCGGAGAAGTTTCCTTCAAACCAACGAACATAACTGTCGCCCTCAAAGGCCAAGACATGGGTGGCGATGCGATCCAAAAACCACCGATCGTGACTAATCACGACGGCACATCCCGGAAACTGCTCAAGTGCGTCTTCAAGGGCTCGAAGAGTGTCGACGTCGAGGTCATTGGTGGGTTCGTCAAGCAGCAAGAGGTTTCCGCCACGCTTGAGTAACTTGGCTAAGTGGACTCTATTGCGTTCGCCACCTGATAAATCACCCACGAGTTTTTGTTGATCACTGCCCTTGAAATTGAAACTCGCAACGTAGGCACGTCCGTGCACCTCACGATTTCCGATCTTCATATGCTCGATGCCGCCAGTGATTTCTTCATAGACACTCAGCGTGTCGTCAAGTGAGTCACGATTTTGATCGACATAACTCATCACGACAGAGTCTCCGATTGTCACCGTGCCCGAGTCAGGTGCTTCTTGTCCGGCAAACATGCGAAACAATGTCGTTTTACCGGCGCCGTTGGCGCCAATGATTCCGACAATGCCAGCAGGAGGTAATGAAAACGTCAGATCATCGATGAGCATGCGCTCACCGAACCCCTTGGTTAAGCCGTCGACTGCGATGACAATGTCTCCAAGACGTGGCCCTGCCGGAATTGTGATTTCAAGTCGGTCTGGTCCGTGTTCGGCGGCTGTTGCTTCGGCGTGCAACTTGTCGTATGCAGCCAGACGGGCCTTGCCTTTTGCTTGTCGTGCCTTGGCTGACATGCGAACCCATTCAAGTTCACGCGCCAACATACGAGTTCGTGAATCACTAGCTTTTTCTTCGCTCAGCAATCGCGTTTGCTTTTGTTCGAGCCAACTCGAGTAGTTGCCTTCAAATGGATAACCGCGACCGCGATCTAGTTCAAGAATCCATTTAGCGGCATTGTCTAAGAAGTACCTATCGTGGGTGATGGCGACAACGGTGCCTGAGTATTCCTGCAAAAAACGTTCAAGCCAATCAACGCTCTCGGCATCTAAGTGGTTGGTGGGTTCGTCAAGCAGCAACAAATCAGGACGACTCAATAACAATCGACACAACGCAACACGGCGAGCCTCACCGCCAGACAATGTGGTGACGTCGGCATCATTGGGGGGACATCGAAGTGCGTCCATGGCAATTTCTACGTTGCGATCAAGACTCCACGCGTCAGTTGCTGCGATCTTGTCTTCGAGTTGAGCCTGCAACACGCCAACTTTGTCGTAGTCGGCATCGGGGTCTGCCCACATTGCCATGACCTCGTCATAGCGAATCAATAGATCACGAATTGGGGCAACGCCATCCATCACATTGCCAAGGACGTCTTTTGAGGCATCAAGATGGGGCTCTTGCTCCAGTAGCCCAACGCTAAAACCAGGAGTCAGTCGAGCCTCGCCCGTGAAGCCATCATCAAGACCAGCCATGATGCGAAGCAGGCTGGACTTGCCGCTGCCGTTGTTTCCGATGACGCCGATCTTGGCCCCAGGGTAAAAAGACAGCGAGATATCCTCGAGAACGGTGCGGTCGGGAGGGTAGAACCGTCCCAATTTGTAACAGGTGTAAATGAACTCGTGTGCCACGGTGAAAAGACGCTACTTGATTACACGCCCAGACACCCTTTCGGTGCTACTTTCTTTATAGGTCATCACCGTGATGGCCATGTAAGGGATGTATTGACATGATTGCTCTTGAGTTACTGACCCGCGATTACCTCGGCA